>NZ_JBEOZE010000042.1:0-71329 GCF_040297465.1 Streptomyces sp. NPDC001787 | reverse complement strand
CATCAGCAACAACAACTTCGCCGACCAGGAAACCGGCAACACCTTCATCCCCGCGGAAGCCACCCACGTCAAAGTCCCCCCACACGCATGCAGCTGACGGCCGATCCGGGGCCGGGCGGACCCGCGCCCGACGGTCACGGCCCTCCGGACGCCGTGTCCCCGGCCGATTCCCCAGTGCGGCGGTGTCCGTCCGCCGGGCCATGACCCCGGGTGTCTCCGCCGCGGTCCCCGGGAACTCCCCGTACCTCTCCTCCGACTACTGGGAGGAACGCTCAGAGGTACGTGCGCAGTCAGGGCCCCCGGGCCCGGGAGGAGGCCGAGAGGCATGCACTGGTACGAGGACGACGCGCTCTGGGCGGATTTCGCGCCCACGATGTTCCCGCCCGCCCGCGCCGAGGCAGCCGCGGACCTGGTGGACTCCTCCCCTCTGCTGGACTTCGCGCCGGGCTCGCGGGTGCTCGATCTGTGCTGCGGCCCGGGGCTGTTCGTCGTCCCGCTGGCCCTGCGCGGATACGAGGTCACGGGTGTCGACCTCTCGCCCACGATGCTGGAACGGGCCGGCGGTGCCTGTGCGCGGGCGGGCGCCGAAGCGCGGCTGGAGCGGGCGGACATGCTCACCTACGCGGTGCCCGGCGCCTTCGACGTCGTACTGAACGTCTTCACCTCGTTCGGCTACTTCGACGATCCCGAGGACAACCTGCAGGTGCTCCGCAACGCGTACCGGAGCCTCGCCCCGGGCGGGCAGCTCCTGGTGGACATCATGGGCAAGGAGGTGCTGGCCGGCTGGATCGGGCGCCCGCAGGCCGTCGATCTGCCGGACGGTTCGTACGTGGTCCAGCGGGACGTCGTCCTCGACAGCTGGCGACGGCTGCGGACCGACTGGACGCTGGTGCGCGGCACCTCGGCGCGTACCGCCTCCCTGACGTCCTGGCTCTACAGCGCCGCCGAGCTGCACACGCTCTTCGAGGACGCGGGATTCACCGATGTGGAGTGCTTCGGCGGCTTCGACGGATCGGGCTACGACCACCGGTCCGCCCGCCTGATCGTCCGCGGGCGGCGCAAGTGAGGCCCCGCGCGGAGCCGGGCCCGCGTCCCGCCACCGCCGCTGCGCCGCTCCTCCTCCCCGCCCCCGTCCATGAGCACATCACCGACGCGGTCAGGGCACCGGACCTGATCCGGCTGGACGGCGATGTCGTGCTCGCCCGGTTCGAGACGATGAAGGTGTACGCGGCACTCGGCGCCGTCCGCTCGCTCCTGCGCCGCGGACGTGTCGTCCCGGGGCAGACACTGATCGACAGTTCGAGCGGGATCTACGCCCTGGCCCTCGCCATGGCCTGTCACCGCTACGGGCTGCGGTGCCACATCGTGGCGTCCACCACCGTCGACTCGGTGATGCGCGCCCAGCTGGAGGTCCTGGGCGCGACGGTCGACCAGATGCCCCCGTCGCAGAGCCTGCTGCTCGACCAGGAACGCCGTGTACGCCATGTGCGCCGGCTGCTCGCTGAGCGCCCCGACCTCCACTGGATGCGCCAGTACCACGACTCCGTCCACTACGAGGGGTACCGGGAGTTCGCCGACCTCATCACCGGGTCGCTGCCCGGGGGTCCGGTGACCGTCGTGGGCGCGGTGGGCACCGGAGCGTCCACCGGCGGGCTCGTCCAGGCGCTGCGCGAAACCGGGCGCCCGGTGCGGCTGGTCGGCATCCAGCCGTTCGGCAGCGTCACGTTCGGCAGCGAGGGGTTCAGCGACCCGGAGGCCATCATCGCGGGCATCGGCAGCTCCATCCCGTTCGAGAACGTCCGCCACGAGCTGTACGACACCGTCCACTGGCTGGACTTCCGGCACGCGATGGCCGGAGCGGTCGGCCTGCTGCGCCGGCACGCGGTCTTCGCCGGTCTGTCCACCGGTGCGGCGCACCTCGTCGCTTCGTGGGAGGCCGCCCGCGCCCCGGGGCGGCTGCATCTGGTCCTGGGTGCCGACACCGGACACCGCTACGCGGAGCGGGTCTTCGCCCGCCACCGCGAGGCGCTGGACATGTCCGCCCTGCGGCCCCGTCGCATCGAGTCCCTGGACGCGCTGCGTCCGCCGTGGTCGGTACTGGAGTGGGCGCGCCGCGCCGCACCCGTGCCCGCGTCCGGCGGCGGTGGCGCCGGGAACCCCGTCCCCGTACCGACCGTGGAGCTGCGGCCATGACCCTCGTCGCACTGGAGTCCCTGTCCTTCGGGCTCGGCCGGATGGCCGCCGCCGCCGCGGAGACCGGGCACCGTCTGTGCCTGCTCACGGGCGACCGGTCGGTGTACCGGCACGAGCTCGCCACGCTGCCGCCGGACGCGCTGACCGTCGTCGACGTCGAAACGAACGACCCGTCGGCGACGCGCCGCGCGCTGGCCGCCGTACCCGACGCGGCCGGGCTGATCAACACCACCGACACCTGGAGCGTGCAGGCCGCCGAACTCGCGGCCTCCTTCGGGCTGCCCGGCCCCGCCCCCGACGCGGTCCGGCTGCTGCGCGACAAGTCCCGGGTCCGCGCCCTGCTGCACGCGCGGGGGCTGAGCCGGAGCACGGCCGTGCGCATCAGCGCGGGACGGCCGGGGGCCGGGGAAGTGCTGCGCCGGGTGGGACTGCCCGCGGTGCTCAAGGACTCGGCGGGCACCTCGTCGCGCAATGTCTGGATCGTCCACGACGAGGAGTCGCTGCACCGGGCGCTGGAGGAGGCGGCCCAACAGCCTTTCATGGGCTCGCTGTTCGCCGAGGCGTTCCTCGCCGGGCCGTTGTACAGCGCGGAGACGCTGAGCTGGGAGGGCACCACCCGGCTGCTCGGTGTGCTCAGCCGCCAGACGTCCCGGGAACCTGCGGTACGGGAGGAGGCCGCCGCGTTTCCGGTGGCGCTGCCCGGGGACGACGGCTCCGAGGACGAACCCGGTGACGGGCACGGCGCCGGAGGCAACGGCAGCCGTCGCGGGATCGAACGCTGGGTGGGCCGGGTCCTGCACGCGGCCGGGCACCACCGGGGCTTCGCCCATGTGGAGTTCATCCTCACCGCGCACGGCCCGGAACTGGTCGAGATCAACCGCAGGATCGGCGGCGCCCTGGTGGGCGAGGTGCTGTGCCGCTCGCTGGGGACCAATGTGTACACGGCGATGATGGAGGAGGCGCTCGGCCGCCGGCCGCGCCTGATGGACACCCCGCTGGACCGTAACGGGCCGGCGTACGGCTTCGTCCTCGTCCACGCGGACCGCCCGGGAGTGCTCAAGGGCTGGCACGGTCTGGGTGAACTGGCCGCGTTCCCCGGCTCCGTGCAGTGGTATCCCACCCGGGAGCCCGGTGAGACCCTGGCCCATGTCACCGACCAGCGCGGCTGCACCGGCATCGTGCTGGCCGAGGCGGCCACCGCCGAGCTGGCACAGCACCGCGCCTGGAGCGCGGCCATCCGGGTGCGCCCGATCGTCGTCGGCGGGGCGTGAGCGTGCGGAGCACCGGCGGCGTGCGGGCGGTCGGCGGGCGAACGGCCGGCCGCGGGCGCGGGGGGCGGTGAACGGCCGGCGCGCGGGCGGGGCGGTGGACGGTGAACGCGCGCCCGGCCGACAGCGGTTCACCGCCCCCCAGGTGTTCCTGCTCGCCGGTTCCTTCCTGATCACGCTGGGCAGCTTCGCCGTCCTGCCGTACATGTCGGTGGTGCTGCACCAGCGGCTCGGGCTGGGTCTGGGCACGGTCGGCTCCGTGCTGGCCGTCGCCTCGCTGATCCAGTTCTCCGGGGGCATCGCCGCGGGGCCGGTGACCGCGCGGATCGGGCTGCGGGGGTCGATGCTGCTGGCGCTGGCGCTGCGTACCGCCGGGTTCGCGGCGTTCGTACCGGGGCTGACCAGTCCGGTCCTCGCGGTCGGGGCCCTGTTCCTGGTGTCGGCCGGGGCCGCGCTCTATCTGCCCGCCAACAAGGCGTACCTGGTGGACGGCGCCACCGAGGCGGGACGGCCCCGGCTGCTGTCGGCGAGCAGTTCGGCGTTCAACGCGGGCATGGCCCTGGGGCCGCCGCTCGCCGCACCGCTCGTGCTCGGCTCGCCCGCCGTGCTCTTCGCCTGCGTCACCGGACTGTTCGCGCTCGTGGGCGTCGGCCATGCGCTGCTGCCGCCGGGGAGGGGGACATGGGCGGGGGCCGCACCAGGGACGTCGGCACCGAAGCGGGAGCCGGCGCCGGCCACGGCGGACCGGCCGGACGGGAGTCCAAAGGACGGGTGCGGCGAGGGCGGGAGCACCGGGGACCGGAGCGCCGGGGCCCCCGGCGGCGACCGGCGGCGGCCTTCGCCCTTCGCGGTGACGGTCCTGAGCGTGTACGTGTTCATGTTCTTCCAGCACTACCTGGCGCTGTACGCGGTACCGCGTACCTCGGCGGGCTTCTACGGAGCCGTGCTGGCGGGCTACGCCGGCCTCCTGGTCGTCGTGCAGCCGCTGCTGTCCCGCCGGATCGCCGCCCTGACGTACCGGGGTGCGATGCGGCTGGGCTTCGGAGCCATGGCGGCGGGTGCTGCGGGCATCGGCCTGGGCGGTCACGTGGGCATCGGTGCGGGCAGCGCCCTGATGTGCCTGGGGGAGATCGTGCTCTTCCTGAAGAACGACCTGGAGGCCCTGACACGCTCCCCCGCCCCCGCGGCGGCGGTCTTCGGGCGCCAGCGGCTGGCGGCCGGGATCGGCGCGTTCGGCAGCGGGGTGGCCGGCGGGCTGTTGTACGGGGCGGCGGAGGCGGCCGGCTCCGCACGGGGCTTCTGGGCGGCGGTGTGTCTTCAGGGGCTGCTGCTGCCCCTGGTTCTCCTCGGCGGGCGGGCGGCACCCTCGTCCCGGGCCGCCCGCCACCCGGGCGTGGAACGGCCGCCGGGTGGACCCGGCAGACCGTTCCGTTCCTCACGCTGAGGGGACGGCTCCCAGGGTCCGACCCGGCGCGGGGCCGTACGGGTCCGCGGGGCTGTCGGTCCGCGCGGCGAGCTGCCGCCCGCCCGGCTCCGGTCCCCACACCTCCGCGAGATCCCGCCGGGCACGGGCCACCCGGGAGCGCACCGTACCGATGGGACATCCGGCGGCGGTGGCCGCCTCCTCGTAGCTGAGACCCAGGAGCTGGGTGAGTACGAAGGCCTGCCGCCGGGCGGGCTCCAGACTCCGCAACGCGTCGAACACCGCGACGGACTCGTCGAATCCGGGCAGGTGACGCGGCTGGGCACGCTCCACCGCGGCCTGCCAGTCGGCGGTGTCGGCGATCCGGGGACGGGCGGCGGCCGTGCGGTGGCGGTCGATGACGACGCGCCGCGCGATCGACAGCAGCCAGGTCCGGGCGCAGGAACGGCCCGCGAATCTCGCCAGTCCGGTCATGGCCCGCAGATAGGTCTCCTGGGCCAGGTCGTCGGCGCCCGGGACATCCGCGCTGAGATGGGCGACGAACCGTCGTACGTCGTCGTAGGTCGCCCGGACGAACCGCTCGGCGGCCTCCCGGTCGCCGCCTCCGGCGGCGAGGGCCCAGCCGGTGATCTGTAAGTCGTTCTGCCGGGCGGGGAACACCCGGGGCCGGGGCACCCGTACGGGGATCCGCGGTGCCGGGGCCGGCGGTGCGGAGGGCACCCGTGCGGGGGGCCCTTGGGCAGGGGACATCGGGGCAGGGGGCATCGCCATGGTTCCTTCGCGTCCTCGCGGAGCCGCGGCGTACCCGCGCGCGGCTCCTCGTCGCCGTCTCCCGGGGGCGGTGTCGCCCGTGGGACCCGGCATGCCTGTCGCGGGTGCCGCACCCGGTGTGGGCGCGCACCCGCGACCGCCCCGGGGCACAGCGGCCCGAGGGGGCGGGTGAAGGTCAGGGAGTGCGGACGCGCGGGGGTGGTCCCCGCAGGGAGAGCCCGTGCAGCGCGAGGAGGTCCTGGAGGCGGCGCCCCGGTCTGCGCCGGGGCCGCCACCGCGCCACGGGGGCCCGGTCCGCCTCGCGGGCCGACCAGAGCCGCCAGGCCGACCACAGCGGGGCGCAGACGAACAGGGCCAGGGAGCGGCCGAGTTGGACGAACGCGGCCTCACCGCTCCACAGCCACCAGCCGCAGAGCAGTCCGGCGATCACATGCGCCATGAGCATGCCTGCGCCGGACGGGGAGCCGTCGAGGACCGCCGCCGACGCCATCGCGTCCATGGGGGCCCCGGACATCGTCCCGTGCGCCGAATGGGTCATGGCTCCGGTGGAGGAACCGGAGCTCCCCCGGCCGCCCGCCCCCATGACACCCGGCAGACGGGGTTGCACGGAGGTGAAGAAGGTGTGCAGCGAGAGCTGGCCCACGGCGCTCGCCGCGACGGTCACGGGGGCGCTCCGCGCACGGCCCGCCGGCCACCAGCCGCCCGCGCACACCAGCAGGAAGGCGGACGCGAGGCCCAGCGGCGGCAGGGTTCCGCCGGACATGAGCGCGTGCCCGAGCCCGGACACGGCGACGCACACGACCGCGAACATCACGGTCCGTACGAGGCGGGGTGCGGGTCCGGCTCCCATGGCGGCCATCGTGCCAGCGTCACCTGCCCCCAGGAGAAGAGCAACAGATCACCGGATAGCCGCAGTTCATCCGATATCACGCGACACCCAGGGCAAGTGATCCATGTCACACACACTTCCGGGGAACTTTCACCCCCTCCTTCCCGACTGCTCCAACAACGCGTCTGCGCATGCCTCGTGGCCCGGGGCCACGCATCCGCCCCGCCAGCCGACGCCACCGATGAGGACGTATGACGAACCCGCCCGCCGCACCCGAACCGGCCGGGACCACCGCCCCCGCACATGTCCCCGCGCAGGCCGGCGACCCCGGCGACGCACCCGCACCCCGGCAGCCGCGGCCCACGCTCCGGTCCGATCTGCGCGCCTCCCTGCCCGACGGCCTCGTCGCCCTGGCCGTGACCGCGGCCGTCTTCGCCCTGCTCTACGTCCGGATCCGCGACAAGTCCTCCTCCACGGTCACCGTCATGCCGTTCATGGCCGACGCGGGCGGCTTCTGGATGTACTTCCTGAGCCAGG
Organism: Streptomyces sp. NPDC001787; assembly: GCF_040297465.1. Classification (NCBI taxonomy): domain Bacteria; kingdom Bacillati; phylum Actinomycetota; class Actinomycetes; order Kitasatosporales; family Streptomycetaceae; genus Streptomyces; species Streptomyces sp. NPDC001787. The sequence goes on along the minus strand of NZ_JBEOZE010000042.1, from coordinate 64,308 downwards.
CGTTCGGCTGGTCCGCGCTGCTCTGGGCCTGGGGCACGGTCATCCTCGGCCTGCTGCTGTCCGGCTCCCGCCCGGGGCGCCTGCCGATGTCGGGCCCGCGCCTGGAACGCCTGCACCGCACGACGAGCCTCAACACCATCGCGCTCATCGCCGCCCACGCGCTGCTGTTCGCCGCGGAACTGGTCCGGCACGACACGGCGGCCTGGAACTCGGCCCTCGCCACCGCCCTCACGGAGGCCCTCGTCCCCGGCGGCTACGACTCGGGCACCGGCCGCGTCGCCATCCCCGTGGGGCAGGCGGCCCTCTATCTCGCGATACCGCTGGGCCTGCTCTTCTACGTGAGGCATCGCATCGGCGCCAGGACCTGGCGCGTCCTGCACCGCTGCGTGATCGTCGTCTATGTGCTGAGCGTGTGGCACACCCTGCTCTACGGGACGAACGTCTGGTACGACGGCTGGTTCCGCACCTGCGTGTGGCTCCTCCAACTGCCGATCGCGGCACTGCTGCTCCTGCGCCTCCTGCGGCCGGCCCGCCGCTCGGAGCGACTGCCCGCCCGGCCCGGCGACCGGTCCGGATCATGGGGGCGCTGGACCCTGCGCCTGGGCGGCCGGCTCGTCGTGGCCGGAATCCTGGTGGCCCTCGTCGCCGTCGTGGTCAGCGGCAACGACGGCGGCCGGTCCGTGCCGCCGGACGACACGTCCTCCACCCACAACCACGACTGACGCATCCCGCCGGGGCGCCGCGCGCCGGGCGGCCGTAGCGTAACGGAAGGACCCCGTTCCGGGACGTATGACCGCCAACCGGGACACACGGCGGACAAAAGGGGGGCTTCGGACCTGCGGTCAGGGCCGAAAGTCCCTCCCTTTCCGACCCCACGAGGACAAGGCTGGGACGTGCAGGCCCCGCACCCTGGAGGGAATCATGACCACCAACGAGCTTCCCGTGATCGCCGCCGTGGACGGTTCGCCGCACAGCTGGGACGCGCTCGACTGGGCCACCCACGAGGCCGTGCGGCGGCGTCTGCCGCTGACGATCGTGCATGTCCGGCCGCTCACCCGCCGGATCGGCCAGGAGGCTCAGCAGCGCGAGGCCGAGGAACTGCTCACCGAGTCGGTGCGCCGGACCAAGCTGATCGCCCCGGAGTTGCACCCGTCGACCCTCGCGCCGCTGGACTTCCCCTCGGCCGCGCTGGTCTCGCTCAGCGGCGACGCGTCGATGGTCGTCGTGGGTTCGCGCGGTCTCGGCGGATTCCGGTCGCTGATGATCGGCTCCAACAGCTTGGCGACCGCCTCGATGGCCCAGTGCCCCGTCGTCGTCATCCACAGCGGACGCGGGGACGAGGACGACGCGCAGGCCGCCGAAACCGTCTTCCCCGACATCGTCGCGGGGGTGGCCGCCGACGAGAGCAGCGAGGCGGTGCTGGACTTCGCCTTCGAGACGGCCGCCTCCCGGCCGGGCGCCCGGCTGCGCGTCGTGCACGGCTGGACGATGTTCTCCTCGATGCTGTCGGGCGGCCCCGTCTTCGACCGGGAGGCCGCGGCGGACTCGGCGGAACGGACCCTCGCCGAACTCACCGCGGGCCGGCAGGAGAAGTACCCGCAGGTGGAGGTCGTACGCGAACCGGTCAGCGGTTCCGCCTCACGCACCCTGGTGACCGCTTCGGCCACCGCGGCGCTGACCGTGATCGGACGGCGCAAGGGCGGCGAGTCGCTGGGGCTGGGGCTGTCGCCGGTGGCGCAGACGACCGTCACACACGCGCTGGGGCCGGTGGCCGTCGTCCCCTGCTGAGGCCGACGGGACGGTCCGTTGCCGTCCGCGCCGCTGCGGACGGCAACCGTCCGTGCGAGCCTCTTGGCCTCGCGCACGTCGTGACGGAGACTTGGCCGATGACACAGCGTGTGGCACTCGCGACCGTAATGGATCAGCTCGCCATCGATGCAGTGATCACTGGCTACGCGGTGGCCGTCGACGACGGCGCCTGGTCGGACTACGACGCCCTGTTCACCCCGGACGGCCGCGCCGACTACCGCGGCGCGGGCGGTGTGGAGGGGCCTGTCGCCGAGGTCGGACAGTGGCTTGCGGAGACGATGCGGCTCTTCTCCGTACGTCAGCATCTGATCGTCAACCGCCGGATCGACCTCCAGGACCTGGGCGGCTACCCGGGTGACCGTGCCGAGGTGCGGGCCGACTACCTCAACCCGATGCGGCTGGCCGGCCCAACGGCGGCCCCGGGCGCCGCCGGGAGCGGTGACACCGCGCCGGACTTCGTCTCCGGCGGCCGGTACAGCTTCGAACTGTCGCGTACGGAGCCGGGCTGGCGGATCCGCAGCGTCGTCGTCCACGAGAAGTGGCGGCGAACGCCGGGCCGCGGCCCGAACCCGGCCTGAGCCGTTCCGCGTCGTCGCGCCCCGGCCCCCTCCCCGGCGACGCGCCGCGGTCCGCTGCCGTGTCCCCTCCGGTTGGCCTCCCGCACACTGGGCACGAAAGAGGGTGTCCGGCGGAAGCGGACCGCTCACCCGGACAGGACGAGGAGGACACGGCATGCGGAAGCGGCGCGGGCACGTTCCGGCCGGCCGGGTCCCGGCCGACGGCCCCCCTGCCGCTCGGGCTCCCGGCCGTGCGCCCGCAGCCGCACGCGCACGGCTGCTGGCCTCACCCTGGGGTCGCGGCGCCGCCGCACTGCTCGCGGGCGCGCTGCCGGCCCTCGCGTTCCCCGCTCCGGGGCTCCTGTGGTTCGCCTGGGTCGCGCTGGTCCCCTGGCTGCTGCTGATCCGGTCGGCGGGGACGGCGCGCCGTGCGGCTCTGGACGCCTGGATCGGCGGCACCGGCTTCATGATCGCCGTGCATCACTGGCTGATGCCGAGCCTGCATGTGTTCATCGTGGTCCTGGCGGCGCTGCTGGGCCTGCTCTGGGCCCCGTGGGGGCTGCTGGTGGCCCGGCTGCTCGGCGGCCGTCCGTCCGCCGCGCGTTCGGTGGCCGCCGTCGTCCTCGTGCCGTCCGGCTGGCTGATGATCGAGCTGGTCCGCTCCTGGGAGGGCCTGGGCGGTCCCTGGGGGCTTCTCGGCGCCTCCCAGTGGGAGTTCGCGCCCGCGCTCCGGGTGGCGTCGGTGGGCGGCGTGTGGCTGGTGACCCTGCTGGTGCTGGCGGTCAACACGGGCGTCGCGCTGCTGCTCGTCGCGCCCGCCGCCCGTGCGGCCACCGGTCTCTCCCTCGTGGCGTGTGCCGTGGCCGTGGCGGCGATGTGGAGCTGGGCGCCGCGGCCGGAGCGCGTCGGGACGGCCCGGATCGCCGTCGTACAGCCGGGTGTCGTCGAGGGGCCGGGCAGCGTGCAGCGCCGCTTCGCGCGCGGCGAGGAGCTGACCCGTTCACTGGCCGGGCGCGATCTCGATCTCGTGGTGTGGGGCGAGAGCAGTGTCGGGGTGGATCCGCTGCGGAGCCCGGCGACCGCGGCGCGGCTCGCGGCGCTCTCGCGCCTGGTGGGCGCCGAGCTGCTGGTGAACGTGGACGCGCGGCAGACGGACGCGTCGGGCCGGACCGGGATCTTCAAGTCCGCCGTGCTGATCGGTCCCGGCGGGCCCACCGGGGACCGCTACGACAAGATGCGGCTGGTGCCGTTCGGCGAATATGTCCCCGCGCGTGCGGCGCTCGGCTGGGCGACCTCGGTCGGCAGGGCCGCGGGAGAGGACCGGCTGCGCGGCACCCGGCCGGTGGTGATGGCCCTGCCGGGCGAACAGGGGCCGCGGTTCGGGCCGCTCGTGTGCTTCGAGTCGGCGTTCCCGGACATGAGCCGACAGCTGACCCGGGACGGTGCGCGGCTGCTGATCGCCCAGTCGTCCACCTCCTCGTTCCAGCACAGCTGGGCGCCCGCACAGCACGCGTCGCTCGGGGCGCTCCGGGCCGCCGAGACCGGCCGCCCGATGGTGCACGCGACACTCACCGGAATCAGCGCGGTGTACGGGCCGCGGGGCGACCGGGTGGGCGCCCCGCTCGGCACCGGGACGAGCGGCGCCGCCGTGTTCGACGTACCGCTGGCCCGCGGCACCACGCTCTACGTCCGGCTCGGCGACTGGCCGGTGTACGGCGCGCTGGCGGCGCTCGCGGCCCTGTGCGCCGCCGAGGGGCTGCGGTTCCTCAGGAGGCCTGCTCCAGCGACTCCCGCACCACCCGTTCGCACAGCTCATGGGTCGCCAGGGCGTCCCGGGCGCTGAGGACCTTCCCCGCGCGGACGGCGTCCAGGAACGACAGCACGCTCTGCTCGATGCCGCGCTGCCGGGCGACCGGCACCCAGTCACCGCGCCGCCGCAGTGTGGGCTGCCCCTTGTGGTCGATGACATCGGCGAGGTTCACGACCTGTCGCTTGGTGTCCTGGCCGGAGACTTCGAGGATCTCCTCGGTCGATCCGCTGAGCCGGTTCATCAGGCCGATGGCGGTGAATCCGTCGCCGGACAGCTGGAGCACCACGTGGTGCATCAGCCCGTCGACGATCCGGGCGCGTACGGACGTGTGGTCCACGGGCCCCGGCACCAGGAAGCGCAGGGTGTCGACGACATGGATGAAGTCGTCCAGCACCAGGGTGCGCGGGTCCTCGGGCAGCCCGACCCTGTTCTTCTGCATCAGGATCAGTTCGCGGGGGTGATCGAGGCACTGCGCGTAACCGGGCGCGAGCCTGCGGTTGAACCCGACGGCGAGGCTGGTGCCCCGTCGCTCGGCCAGCTCCACCAGGCGCTCGGATTCGGCGAGTGCGTAGGCGAGCGGCTTGTCGACATAGGTGGGGACCCCGGCCTCCAGGAGGCGGCCGGCGATCTCCGGGTGCACCGAGGTCGGGGCGTGCACGAAGGCCGCGTCCAGATCCTGTGCGAGCAGCGAGTCGAGCGAGGTGTGACGCTGTGCGGCGGGGATCCGATGGGTCTCGGCGACCGCGTCGAGCGTGGCGGGCGTACGGGTCTGCAGATGCAGTTCGACCCCCGGCAGCATGGTCAGCACCGGCAGGTACGCCTTCTGCGCGATGTCGCCGAGCCCGATGCAACCGACCTTCACAAGGATCTCCCTATCGCTGTGTCATACGCCTGACGTGGTCCCGGCAGCATACGTGCGCCGCGGCGGCGGCCGGCGAAGCCGCCGCAGGTGCGCGGGACCTGTTCGCCGTACGCCGGACAGGTGCGGGCCCGCTCGGCGCGCGGCTGGAAAAACGCCTGGCCACGGCCTTGACCGATGAGCGAGTATGGCCGCCATGACTGCTGTGGAACGCTCCGAACCCGCCATCGACGCCGCCGAACGCCCCATGCTGGAGGGCTGGCTGGACTTTCACCGCGAGACGCTCGCCATGAAGTGCGCGGGCCTCACCGACGCCCAGTTGCGGGAGGCGTCCGTACCGCCGTCCGCCTTCACCCTGCTCGGGCTCGTACGGCATATGGCGGAGGTCGAACGCGGCTGGTTCCGCGAGGTACTGGCCGGTGAGGACGTGGCGCCGATCTACGGCACCGACGAGGATCCGGACGGCGAGTTCCACCTCACCGAGGCCGACACCTGGGCGGAGGCGGAGGCCACCTGGCGCGCGGAGATCGCGCAGGCCCGGGAGATCGCGGCGAAGTGCGGCCTCGACGACATGTCCGTGGGGCTGAGCCGCCGGCACGGCAAGCCGTTCAACCTGCGCTGGATCTACACGCACATGATCGAGGAGTACGCCCGGCACAACGGCCACGCGGACCTGGTGCGCGAGCGGATCGACGGCGCCACCGGCGCCTGACGGCAACAGCCGCGCCGTACCGGCCGCGTCACTCGTGCGGGCCAATCCCGCCGCACCGGCCCCCCGGGCGGCCTCCCGCACAGCAGAGTTGCCCGGGTGCATCGAACGAGAATCACCGCGAAGTTCCTGGTGGGAGTGGCCGTCACAGCGGTCTCGGGCTGTGTGTCGGTGGAGCCCCCGGCGGAACTCCCGCCGCGTCCCGGCTCCAGCCGGCCCGTCCTGGACGTGACGCCGCAGATCGTGCAGCCGCCCGCCGCCCACGAGGCCCTGGAATCCTTGGAGTCGGAGTCCCTCCCGGACCCGAAACCCTCCCCCGTCGCCTCGGCGCCGCCTTCCGCCTCCGCCCATCGGGCCCCCGCCGACGTCCGGCGCCCGGCGCCGCTCGCGCCTCGGCTGCGGGAGGCCGTGGAGTCCCCGAAGCGGTGGACCCCGCCCCGGCTGCCGCGTGTTCCGCCTCCCGAGTCACGGGCCGTACCGCGCTCCCCCGGCGGCCACCCTTCGGATGTCTGCGCGCTGGGCCGGGGGTACGGGGGCTGGCCGGCCGGCAGCCCCCAGTCCAGGATCTGCGAACAGACCTACGGCGACTGAGCCCATGGCCCGGACCGGGGGGTCATCGCTGCCGCATCCGCAGTTCCAGCCGGTCGATGGCGGCGCGGACCCCTCCGCCGTGCCCGCCGTCCGCGAGGCCGTCGGCGGCGGCCCTGGCCCGGTGCAGATGGATCCGGGCCGCCTCGGGGCGCTGGAGCTTCAGATAGTCCGCCGCGAGGCTGAGATGCAGTGAGGGGGAGAAGGACCGCACGGCCACGGCGTCGCGGTGTTCCGCCGCACGCTCGCCGCTCAGTTCCTCCGCGGCCGTCAACGCCCGCAGGTCCCAGGCCAGTTCATCACCCGGGTCGTCCTGGGTGTCGGCCATGTAGTGCGCGAGGGTGCAGCGGTGGAGAGCGTCGCCGTCCTCACCGATCTCCGACCAGAGGGCGCCGAAGCGGTTCCGGGCCTCCTCCCGGTCACCGCCGTGGAGCAGCATGACCGCCTGGCCGATCCTGGTCGTGACGGCGTCCGGGGACGCCTCCTGCCGCTCCACCACTGCGCTCTCCCTCGTGCCCCGTACCGCCGGTCGCGGTCGTGCCGGCGCCGAGGGCCGTCCCCCTGGTCCCTGACGGGCGCACGACGACGGCCACGGCACCGCGCGGCGTTGTCGGAACGTCCGCATACGTCCAGTATGCGGACGTCCCTCCGCCTTGCCGTGCACCCGCATCCGTCGCCGCGCGCCGATCCGCCGGGTAGGGCATGGCGAGTGGGCCGCAACCGTCGCCGTTCCGGCCGGGGCGTGGACGGCGGCCCGTCGGCCGGGCTCAGCCCAGGTCGGGGATGCGCCAGTCGATGGGCTCGTGCCCCTGGGCGGCGACCGCCTCATTGATCTGGGTGAAGGGACGCGAGCCGAAGAACTTCTTCGCCGAGAGCGGTGAGGGATGTGCTCCCTTCACCACCACGTGGCGCTCCTCGTCGATCAGCGGAAGCTTCTTCTGGGCGTAGTTGCCCCAGAGGACGAAGACCGCCGGGTCGGGGCGCGAGGCCACGGCACGGATCACCGCGTCGGTGATCTTCTCCCAGCCCTTCCCCTTGTGCGAGTTGGCCTCACCGGCCCGTACCGTCAGCACGGCGTTGAGCAGGAGGACACCCTGCTCGGCCCACGGCATCAGATACCCGTTGTCCGGGACCGGCAGGCCCAGCTCCTCCTTCATCTCCTTGTAGATGTTGCGCAGCGAGGGCGGGGTCTTGACCCCCGGGCGCACGGAGAAGCACAGCCCGTGCCCCTGGCCCTCGCCGTGATACGGGTCCTGGCCCAGGATGAGGACCTTCACCCGGTCGTACGGAGTGGCGTCCAGCGCGGCGAACACCTGCTCGCGCGGCGGATACACCGGCCCCTTGGCCCGCTCCTCCTCGACGAAGTCCGTCAGCTCCTTGACGTACGGCTTCTGCAGCTCTTCGCCGAGGACGCCGCGCCAGGACTCGGGCAGCAGGTCGGTGTCGGTCACGTCCACAACCTCCGGTAAGCAATCAGTTCTTGACCACAGAACCTACCGGGCACCACTGACAACGGACGTTCGAGGCCTACCAGCTGGTCTTGCGGTACAGCTCCCACAGCTGCATGACGGTCTGCGGGTCCAGGGCGCGCTCGCCGCCGCCGATGTCCTCGCCGGAGGCGACGTACAGCTTGCCCTGCCACAGCGGCAGCAGCCGGACGTCCTCCACCAGGATCTCCTGGGCCCGTTCGAACTGCTTGCTGACCGCGCCCCGGTCGCTCTCCTGCCGCGTGGAGGGGATCAGCTGCTCATTGATCTCCTTGTTCATGTACGGGGTCCCGGTGACGCTCTCCTTGCCCATGAAGGGGGCGATGAAGTTGTCGGGGTCCGGGAAGTCGGGGAACCAGCCCCGGCCGAAGACGGGGTACTCCCCCTTGGTGAAGCCCTCCTGGAAGTCCGTCCACGGCTCGCCCTTGAGCGTGATGTCGAAGAGGCCCGAATCCTCCAGCTGACGCCGGAGCTCCTCGAACTCGGGCTCCGTGGAGGAGCCGTACCGGTCGGTGGTGTACCAGAAGGTCATCTTGACCGGCTTGGTGATGCCCGCGTCGGTCAGGATCTTCCTGGCCTTCCTCACGTCCGGGTCGCCGTAGGTGTCGAAGAAGCTCGTGGTGTGCCCGGCGATGCCCTTGGGGACCATGGAGTACAGCGGCTCGGCGGTGCCCCGGTAGACCTTGGCGACCAGCTCGTCCCGGTTCACGAGGTGCGCGATGGCCTTGCGGACGGCGGGCTTTCCGGCGGCCTCGTCCTTCGGGTTGAAGACGAGGAAACGGATGTCGGCGCCGACCGTCTCGACGATCTGGAGTCCGTCGTTGTCGGCCTTGTTGTCCTCCAGGCTGACGACCTCCTCGGCGGTCAGCCCCCGGTAGATCGCGTCGATCTTCTTCTTCTTGAGCGCGGCCACCATCTGCGCGGATTCCTTGAAGTACTGGACGGTGACCGTGTTGTTCTTGCGGTTGGCGAAGCCCTTGTAATCGGGGTTCTTCGTCATCTCGGACGCGACCCTGGGCTTGTAGGAGTCCAGGAGGTACGGGCCGGAGCCGGTGACCTTGCCGTCGTCGCGGAGCTTGTCCTTGGGGTAGTCACCGGGCGCGACGAGCGACATCGCGGGGGTGGCCAGGATGAAGGGGAAGGTGGCGTCCGACTTGTTGAGGTGGAAGACGACGGTGTCGTCACCCTTGGTCTCCACCCGGTCCAGGGAGCCGAGCATGCCGATGGGGCCGCCCTTGACCTTCAGGTTCACGATCCGGTCGATGCTGTACTTCACGGCCTCGGCGTCGAGCCTCTCGCCGTTGGAGAACTTCAGCCCCCTGCGCAGCGTGCACCGGTAGGCCATGCTCGTGGCATCGGTGAACTTGCAGTTCTCCGCGGCGTCGGGCTCGGGGGTGGTGGTGCCGGTGGGAAAGCTGACCAGCGTCTGGAAGACGTTCCGCATCAGCTCCCACGAGTTGTCCCAGGCTGCCGCCGGATCCAGGGTCGAGGGCGAGCTCGTCGAGCCGACGACGATCTTCTGGTCGGTGTCCGAGTCGCTGCCGGAGAGCAGACCGCAGCCGGCCAGCAAAGAAAGGGAAGCAAGGGCTGCAGCAGCCTGCAGACTGGCCCGGTAGAACACGTGCACGCTCCTCGATCAGCCATGGGTCGGCAGACCATACCGCAGCGCCCCGCCGGGTCAATCCTCAGGCCCGGCAGGGCACTTGAGTCAATCAGGGCGAAACCGGTTCAGGCCGTTCTCAGCCCACGCCCGCGTTCAGGAGAATCCCGCCGTCGACCACCAGGGTCTGTCCGGTGATCCAGTCGGACTGCCCGGAGGTGAGGAAGGCCGCCGCACCACCGATGTCCTGCGGCGCTCCGAGCCGGCCGAGCGGATAGCGGGCGACCACCTCCGCCTCGCGGCCCTCGTAGAGCGCCTCGGCGAACTTGGTCCTGACCACGGCCGGAGCGATCGAGTTGACCCGGACGACCGGCGCGAACTCGTGCGCCAGCTGGAGGGTCAGGTTGACCATGGCCGCCTTGCTCATGCCGTACGCGCCGACGAAGGGGGAGGCGGAGATACCGGCGACCGAGGCGATGTTGACGATCGCCCCGCCGTTCTCCTTCTGCCAGGCCTTCCAGGTCTGCTGGGCGAAGCCCAGCGCCGAGATCACATTGGTCTCGTAGACCTTGCGGACGACGTTGAGGTCGAGTTCGGCGATCGGGCCGAAGACCGGGTTCGTCCCCGCGTTGTTGACGAGGAAGTCGACCCGGCCGAACGTCTCCATGACCCGCTCGACGGCCGCCGCCCGGTGGGCCTCGTCGTGGGCCTTGCCGGCGATCGCGATGACTCTGTCCGAGCCGAGCCGCTCCACGGCCTCCTTGAGGGCGTCCTCACCGCGGCCGGTGATGCACACCCGGTCGCCGCGGGCGACGAACGCCTCGGCGATGCCGTAGCCGATACCCCGGCTGGCACCCGTGATCAGGGCGACCTTCCCGCTGTCCTGCACCGTCATGATGTCCGTTGCCCTTCGCGTCAGTTGAGGGGTCCGCCGGCCACGTACATGACCTGCCCGGAGACGAACCCGGCGTCCTCGCCCGTGAAGAAGGCGATGGCGTTGGCGATGTCCTCCGGGCGGCCGACGCGCTGCACCGGGATCTGGGTGGCCGCGGCGGCCTGGAACTCCTCGAAGCCCATGCCGACCCGGGCCGCGGTCTGCGCGGTCATCTCGGTGACGATGAAGCCCGGGGCGACGGCGTTGGCGGTGACGCCGAACTTGCCGAGCTCCTTGGCCAGGGTCTTGGTGAAGCCCTGGAGGCCCGCCTTCACGGCGGAGTAGTTCGCCTGCCCGCGGTTGCCGAGCGCCGAGGAGGAGGACAGCGACACGATGCGGCCGAACCTGGCCTCCACCATGTGCGACTGGACCGCCTTGGCCATCAGGAACGCGCCCTTGAGGTGCACGTTCATCACGAGGTCCCAGTCCAGCTCACTCATCTTGAAGAGCAGGTTGTCGCGGAGCACGCCCGCGTTGTTGACGAGGATCGTCGGGGCGCCCAGCTCGGCGGCCACCCGCGCGACGGCGGCCTCCACCTGGGCGCTGTCCGACACGTCGCAGCCGACGGCGAGGGCGGTGCCCCCGGCGGCCGTGATCTTCTCGACGGTGTCCTCGCAGGCCGCCTCGTCGAGGTCGAGTACGGCCACGGCGCGGCCCTCGGCCGCCAGGCGTACCGCGGTGGCGGCGCCAATGCCCCGCGCCGCTCCCGTCACGATGGCGACACGCTGCTCGGTGGTGGACATGCTTGGTTCTCCTCGCCCTTGGATCGCGGCTCAGCGGACGTCGGGACAGTCCTGGAGCTCGCGTTCCCCGACAGAAGAGTCCCGATGACTGAGCAACCGCTTAGTACCTTCAGCAGACGAGACGCTAGAAGCCCTGGCACCCGGTGTCAACGGCCCACGGGAACAGTGGCCGCATGTCACACCCGAGGGGGTGGCTCCGCATGTCTCCGGGTCACCGGACCGGGACCGGGACCGGGACCGGTCAGCGCACCAGCAGGTCGAGCAGCCGGTCGACCTCCCCCGCCGGGTCCAGGGTGAGGCCGCTGTGCACGGCGCCCGGCTGGACGACCGTGGAGCGCGGCGCGATCAGCCAGCGGAAGCGCCGCCCGGCGTCGTCGCCCGCCGCCTGCCCGGCCCCTTCGCCGCCGCCGCAGACCCCCTCGACCGCGCGCAGCGCGGCCCGGACCCCGACGACATCGGCGTCCGGGTCCAGCGCCTTCAGCTTGTTCTCGTCGAGGTGGGTACGGGCCGCGACGAACGACTTCGCCCGGCAGTACACAAGGACACCCGCGTTGAAGCACTCACCGCGCTCGACGCGCGGGACCACCCGCAGCAGCGCGTACTCGAAGACATCGCGCTCGCTCATCGGCCGTTCTCCTCGCCGCTCCGCGCGGCACTGTCACGACCGGCCCCGCTCTGCGCGGCGCGGTCCTTCGTCGGGTGGGGCCAGGGAGCGAGGTGATCGGTGAGCCAGCCCGGGGCCCTGGAGGGGGTGGTCCTGGTGGGGGCGTCCAGCGTGATCCGCTCATGGATCGTGGCGGCGCGAGCGAGCAGCGGCCGCACATACGCCCGGCGCAGCTCGTCCGTCGAGCCGAAGCCGGGCTCGTCGGTCAGCCAGGCGTCCGGCACATCGGCGGTGACCTCGGTGAGCAGCTCCTCGGTGACGAGCGGGGCGAGCGCGGCGGCCGCGGCCGCGATGTCCGGACCGAACGGCGCCAGGACGTGGTCGGAGGCGTTGTAGGGCTTGGCCGCCGACGCCTCCGCGCCCGGCCAGTTGTGGTGCCAGATCATGGTGGCGCCGTGGTCGATCAGCCAGGGGTCACCGTGCCAGACCAGCATGTTGGGGTTCCGCCACGACCGGTCGACGTTGTTGATGAGCGCGTCGAACCACACGATCCGCCCGGCCTCCACCGGGTCCACCTCGTACGCCAGCGGATCGAATCCGAGCGAGCCGGGCAGATAGTCCATGCCGAGATTCAGCCCGCCGCTCGCCTTCAGCAGCTCCTGAACCTCCTGATCCGGCTCCCCGAGCCCGATCACGGGGTCGAGCTGCATGGTCACCAGCTCGGGGACCCGCAGCCCCAGCCTGCGGCCGAGCTCCCCGCAGATGACCTCCGCGACGAGGGTCTTGCGGCCCTGGCCCGCGCCGGTGAACTTCATGACGTACGTACCGAGATCGTCGGCCTCGACGATGCCCGGGAGCGAGCCGCCCTCACGCAGGGGCGTGACATAGCGGGTCGCCGTGACTTCTGTCAGCATTTCCCCAGGCTATACGGCGAGGCTCCCTGCGAATCCGCACCCATGTACGCATCGGCGGGAAGCCGTGCTCGCGCTTCCGGTTCGGCCGGCTCTTCGGTGCTCCCCCTCCGCCCGGCGCCCGGTGCGTCCGATGCGGCCGGCCGGAGTGACGGACCCCGTCGCGCGGACCGGCCCGCTCCCCCGCGCGGCACACCCGTCCCTCCGGGCAGCGCTTCCGGTCATCTTCCTGAATGCCCTCTGGAATCAGCCCCCTCAGCCCCCCTATCGTCGGGCCGGGATCCAACCCGGCGGTCGCTCGGTCATTCCGGGGTGGAGATCTCAGAAGCGCGGGCTCCATCGTGTCCGTATCCGGATGAGGGGTATCACAGTGAAACTCGGAATGTTCACCGGCTGTCTTCCCGGATGGGATCTGGACCACATCGCCGCCTGGGCTTCCACCGCCGGATACGAGACTCTGGAGGTCGCGGTCTGGCCCAGTGACCGCGCGTCCGAGGGAAGTCACCTGCATGTGGCGGACTTCACCTCCGACCAGGTCGACGACACGAAGGCCTCGCTCGAAAAACACGGCTTGGAAATATCGGCTCTGGCCTATTTCGAGAACAACCTCCATCCGGATCCCGCCCGTCGGCAGGAAGTGCGCGGCCATCTGAAGAAAGCCATCGACTCGGCGCAGAAGCTGGGCGTCCCTCACGTCGGTACGTGGATCGGCCGTGACTGGACCGCATCGATCTCGGACAACATCCAGGAGGCCGAGCGCATCCTGCCGGAACTCGTCGAGTACGCCGGCGAGCGGGGCGTCAAGCTCCTCGTGGAGAACTGCGCGGTGGAGGGCTGGCACCCGGACGGGTATCCCGCGAACCTCGCCTACTCGCCCGAACTCTGGGAATGGATGTTCTCGCTCGGCTTCTACCTCAACTGGGACCCTTCACATCTCGTCTGGCTCGGGATCGATCCGGTGGGGACCATCGCTCCGTACATCGACCGGATCGCCCATGCCCAGGCCAAGGACGTGGAGATCGACACCGCCGCTCGACAGCGGTACGGCTTCTACGGCCGGGTCGACAAGGGCGACACCCCCTGGGACATGGGCTGGTGGCGCTATCGCATGCCCGGACTGGGAGAGATCGACTGGAAGCGGACGGTGGACCGGCTCTATGAGCTCGGCTTCACAGGAACTCTGGCCGTCGAGCACGAGGATCCGGTGTGGGGAGGCGACGACGAGCGCGTCACCCAGGGGCTGCGCATCGCTCACCGGACGCTGCGGCCACTGATCGTCGCCTGATCCCCGGGAAGTCCGACGGACGCGCCGTATGCCGCACCGCCCGGACGCACCGCCGCGCAGCCGAGCGTCCTGGGTGGCCCGGGTCGACCAGCAGGAAGAGAAGGCCATGAGTGTGGAGAAGCGCCCCTTGGGCGTGACGGGAATGGACATCACGACCCTGGGGCTGGGGACCTGGGCGCTCGGGGGGCCCGATTGGCTCTACGGCTGGAGCAGCCAGGACGACAGGGAATCCATCGCCACGATCCGCCGGTCGCTGCACGCCGGAGTCAACTGGATCGACACGGCCGCCGTGTACGGCCTCGGCCACTCCGAGGAGGTGATCGGCGAGGCGCTGTCGGGGATACCCGGCCGGGAGCGTCCGTTCGTCTTCACCAAATGCGGCCTGGTGGGAAACGCGAAGGAGCCCTTCAGGGCGCCTCAGCGCACGATGCGGGCGGACAGCGTGCGCCGCGAGGTCGAGGAGTCCCTGCGCCGGTTGCGGGTCGACCACATCGACCTCTACCAGGTGCACCAGCCGGACGACGGCGAACGCGACGAATGGCAGGAGCGCACGGTGCCGCCGGAGGGCGTCCCGGTGGAGGAGTACTGGCAGACCATGGCCGACCTGAAGGCCGAGGGGAAGGTCCGCGCCATCGGTCTGTCCAATCACAGCGTGCAGGAGCTCGACCGGGCGGAGAAGGTCGCGCACGTCGATGCGATCCAGCCCCCGCTGTCGCCCATCCGGCGGGAAGCGGCGCCGGAGATCGAGTGGGCCGCCGCCCGAGGCACCGGTGTCATCACCTATCAGGCGCTCTATTCGGGCCTCCTGTCGGGTGCGTTCTCCCCGCAGCGGGTGGAGTCGCTGCCGGACGACGACTGGCGCCGCACCGACCCGGAGTTCACCGTCCACCTGCCCGGCAATCTCGCGGTCGCCGAGACCCTGCGGTCGATCGCCGCGGCGCACGGTGTGCCGGTGCCGGCCGTGGCCATCGCCTGGGTGCTGGCCTGGCCGGGCGTCACCGGGGCCATCGTCGGTGCCCGCAGGCCGGGCCAGCTCGGCGGTCTGCTGGCGGCGGACGGGCTCGGACTCTCGGAGGCGGATCTGCGCCGTATCGCGGCGACCATCGAGGAATTCGGCGTGGGTATCGGCCCGTTGCGGCCGCCGGCCGGATGAGAGGACGTCCCCCGCAGGCGGGGGCCCGGCGGGGGCTGTCCCCGCCGGGCCCGTGCTTCCGGAGCGCACCGGCCGTCGGCCCGGGGCGGCCCCGCGGTCTCTCGCTCCCGGGATACGCCGATGATAATCTTCCGGTCGTGGCTATCCTGTTCCTCATCTGCGGGCTCCCCGGTTCCGGCAAGACGACGTTGGCCAAGCGTCTGGAAGGGGAATGGTCAGCTCTTCGACTGACCGCTGACGAATGGCTGTTCGAGCTTTTTCCGACCTATTCCGACGAGGAACTGGACGCCACGCGCGATCCGGTGGAGCGGTTGCAGTGGCGTACCGCCCTGCGGGTTCTGGAAACCGGCGGGAACGTGGTGCTCGACTGGGGGCTGTACGCCCGGGAGGAGCGCGACCGGTACCGGAGCGAGGCACAGGCGCTGGGCGCGCAGGTAGTGCTGTGCGTACTCGACCTCCCGATGGACGAGCTGCGCGCGCGTCTCGCCAAGCGCAACGCGGATCTCCCGCCGGGCACGTACCTCATCACGGAGTCCGTGCTCGACACGGCGCTCCACTACTTCCAGCCGCCGACCCCGGACGAGCTGGCGGCGTTCGATCCGTTCCCCGGCACTCCCGCGCAGCCGGCCCCGTAGGCCGACCGCGTCACGTTCACGTCCGGGCGGAACCGGCCTCCGCGCCGCCTCCGTCATCGGCCTCGCGGATCGCCGCCCCGCCGTGCGTCTCGACGGGGCGGCGCCGCAGCAGGGCCCGATGCCCCGTCAACGCCCTGCCACTGCCTGGGACATCTGCTCCAGATGTCCCTCGTACGTGTGCTCGCGCAGCACGTACTCCCGAAGGTCCTGGGCCGCGTCCTCCAGAACGGCCCGGTGGTCCATGCCCCGGGCGATGGCAGCGCGCAGTGCCCGGACATCTCCGGTGGGCACGGTCATAATCGCCTCCGACACGGGCACCTGCGGAGCAAGCGGTTCGGACACGACGATGGCCTTGCCGAAGGTGAGGGCCTGCACCAGCGCGGCCGATACGCCACCGTGTGCCGCGAATTCGTCGAGGTACGGGAACGCCACCACAGCGGCCCCCTCGATGAGCCGGTGCATGCGCTCACGGGTGATCCAGCCCGGTTCCCAGTCGACCCGGGCCCTGGGATAGCGGCGGGCGATGAGTTCCTCCCCGTTCGCCAGGTTTCCCGCGATCCTCAGCCGGGGCCCGGGGTTGACCGCCTCCAGCAGGTGATGGAAGCCCTTGTAGTCCAGCGCCTCGCCGACGAGGAGCACGTAGGGCTCCTCGTCGGTGTCCCGGCGAGGAGCCGCGAACCGCTCCCGCACCTCCGCGGCCGTGGCCGCCGGCCAGCCCACCCTGACGACGACGTCGCGTGGCAACCAGTCGAGTGCCTGGCGCTCGCCCGTCACGGTGTGCACGACGAACAGGTCCCGGCCTTCGCCCAGTTGCTTCAGCAGTCCCCGTACGTCGCCGGTCTTCTCCGCGTTGACCCCACCGAGTTCCCCGGTCAGTTCGGCCGGCCGGTGCAAGGCGTGGATGACGCGCAGCGGCCCCGGAGCGACGGGGAGGGAATCCCAGTTCTCGTCGAAGAAGAGGTTGACGAAAACCTCGCATCCACGGGCCGAGGCATCGGCCAGCGACGCCTCCAGATTGCGCCGCGTCACCGACGCCAGCCCCTGCCGAGAACCCGTGACCGGCACGTGCTCGACTCGTCGCCGGTCCGCCGACCTGCCCTCCAAGTAGGACGGCGGACAGTAGACCGGCGCCCCCGCCGCGGTACCCAGGCCCATCAGCAGGTCGGGGTGGTGGCCGCGCTCGTGGCAGTAGTCGTCGAAGAAGGCGAACCTCATCGTTCGCTCCGTTCCCTTGCCCCCACCGCCGCGCGTGCCAGCCGGACCATGCCGCGCTGTCGCAGATCGTCGACGGCGTCGACCACTTCCGCCTCGGAACGCCCCGGGAGCGCCGCCGCGATCCCGGCGATGGAGCGCTCGGCGTCGATCAGATGCAGCAGCGTGTACTCGTCGGCGTCGACGGGGACGCGCTGCCCCGTGCGGGTCCGGCAGAAGTAGCTCGGAACCGACGCGCCGCCCCCGACGCTCTCGGTCGTCGCGGCGAGCGAGACATCCTCCACCAGGTGGGGTACGAGGGTGGCAGGCGCGCCGCTCCCGCCCGTGGTCAGTTTGGTGATGCGCAGTCCGTTGAGGTACAGCACATCGAGGTTGCAGCTGAGGAAGCAGCGGATGGCGTCCTGCGGAGTCTCCACGATGGGTTCGCCGCGGATGTTGAAGGACGTGTTGAGGACCATCGGCACACCGGTGACTTCGTGGAAGTGCTCGATCAGCCTCCGGTACAGGCCCTGGTGTTCGGGGTCGACGGTCTGAATGCGACAGGTGTCGTCCACGTGGCAGACACTCCTGATGACCTCGATCTGCTGCGGCAGCAGCGGTGCGACCGTCATCATGAACGGATCGTCGGCCGCGACGTCGAAGTACTCCTTGACGTGCTCGGCCAGCACCGAGGCGGCGTAGGGCCGGAACGGCTCGCGGAACTTGACCCGTGCGTTCAGCCGGTCGCGCATGTCGCCGGGCCGCGGGTCGCAGATGATGCTGCGGTGTCCCAGGGCACGCGGCCCGAACTCACTGGCGCCTTCGAACCAGCCGACGAACTTGCCGTCCACGAGGTCGGCCACGGCCGCCTCGACGACGCGGGGGACGGACTCGGCACGTACGAAATCCGCCGCCCCGGCGACGGCGTCCGCGACATCCCGGTCGTCGTACTTCTGGCCGTGGTAGTTGTCGTACGCGCGCCAGCGCGGCCGGTCGCCGGTGAGCCTGTGGTAGCCGTACAGGGCGGCGCCGATGGCGATGCCCGAGTCACCGGACGCGGGCGTCACGAACAGCTTCGAGAACGGTGTCTGCCGCAGGATCAGCCCGTTGGCCACACTGTTGAGGCCGACGCCGCCGCTCAGCGCGAGCTCCTCGGAACCGGTGGCTTCATGGATCACCTTGCACAGGTGGATGACCGCGGGTTCGAGCTCTTCCTGGACCTTGGCCGCCAGGTTCCGGCATATCGGATCCAGGTGGGCGGGCAGATCGGACCGGGGCGGCAGCTTGGTGACCCATGTGGTGTCGAAGACCAGGTCGTCGCCGTCGTACTCGATGAACGGCTCGGGGAAGGCGGACGCGTCGCCGTAGGGCGCCAGTCCCATGGTCTTCCCGGCATGCTGGAAGTGCCCGAAGATGTACTGCGAGGCCGCCGAGAACATGTGGCCCAGGCTCGGGAACCGCATGAAGGGCTTCATGGAGTCCCACAGACCCCATTTCTTCCTGACCAGTTCGAGCGAGCCGTCCTCACCGACCGCGTACATGGACTCGGCCTCCTCCATCTCGGAGTACTGAGGGGGCGGCCCGATGAGCGGGCTGCCGCGCCGCTCGTACTCGCCGTAGTTGTAACCGCTGCCGTCCAGAACGAGTACCGCCGGGCGCCTGAAGTCGGAGGCGACCCAGGCGTAGTAGGCGTGCAGCAGATGGTGTGAGGGGTTGATCACCAACTCGCCGTCAAATCCCGAACGTCGGATCTCGGGTTCGTAGTCGTTGTGCGTATAGCGATTGATGACGACGGAGTCGACTTCGCCCAGGGAGCGGAGACCAGCCACGCGCAGGCAGTAGTCCACGGCCTTGAATGGATATCCTTCATGGTATTTCACACGTGACAGCCGCTCTTCGGGGACAGCCACGACGAGTTCACCGTCGACCACGATGCAGGCAGCGGCATCGTGCGCCCCGTTGATACCGAGGACGATTTTCCGGGCCATTCGATCACCTCATGGGGAGAAGAAGTCGTTCGTCGGTGCGGAGAGCGGATCCGGGCACGGCGCGAGGGCGGCTCACAGCCGGCCTTCGGCGATCGCTTCGGCGGTCCACGCGATCACCTCGCCCAGCATCGTGTCCAGGTCGGTCGTCGCCTCGAACCCGAGCACACGCCGTGCCTTCTCGACATCCGGCACGCGCTTTTGCACGTCGTGGGCGAACGGGTCGTCCGAGACGAAGCGGAACGGGCCGCCCTCGGGCCGGACGGTGTGCCAGATCCGCTCGGCGAGCTCCAGAACGGTGGTGCTCCGGGCGGTGGAGAGGTTGAAGTCCTCGTTGAGCGCGGCGTCGTGCTCCATCGCGAGGACGATCCCACGGGCCAGGTCACCGCCGTAGGTGTAGTGCCGGACCTGGTCACCCGAGCCCAGAATGTGCAGCGGGTCCTGACCCTTCATGACCTTCTGCACCAGGTCAGGGACGACGTGCGACATCGCCAGCTTGACGTTGCCCGACAGGATCTCGGCCTGGCCCAGGGCCCTGCCCTCCCCCACGCCGACGCAGTTGAACGGCCGCACGATCGTGTAGGGCAGCCCGTACTGGTCCCACGCGGCTCGGGCGAAGTACTCCACGGCCAGTTTCTGGAAGCCGTACGAGGACAGCGGCGGCGGCACCAGGCGTTCATCCCCCTCTTTCGAGGGCCATCGGTCGGTGGACTCGAACACCATCGACGACGACAGGTAGGTCACCTTCCGCAGGGTGCCGGAGCGGTGCGCCTTGATCGCCGCGTCGCATGTGGTCGCGATGATGCGCTCGTTCGCGGCCAGCAGGTCATAGGGATAGGAGTGGAAGTAGCTGATGCCACCGATCAGCGCGGCTCCGGCGATCAAGTGATCGCAGCCGTTGAGCGCCTCGGTCAGCTGTTCCAGGTCGCGGGCGTCACCCCGCACGAAGTGGTAGGAGGGATGGGAATCGTAGGAGCGCGTCACAGGGCCGTACTTCGAGTAGTTGTCCAGCCCCACGACTTCGTGGCCGTCCGCCAGCAGCCGTTCCACCACATATCCACCGATGAATCCCGCTGACCCCGTCACGAGCACTCTGGCCATATCAAGATGTCCTCTCATTGACCGCGGACGCCGGCCGGCCGCGGAGGTGTTCCGGTCGGTCGGGTCAGATCAGGGCACCATGTCCGGTGATGCCCCACACATCAGCGATCGGTTGCTCCGCCTTCAGCCCGTGATAGGCCGGATGCGGCGCTCCGATGATGAGAAGATCGGCGCGTCCCAGCACTTCCTCTTCCGGCAGGAAGCGTTCATCCACCACATACGGATCGGCGCACAGGACCTCCTGGGCTCGGAGCAGAAGAATCTTGCGTAATCGGAAGGAAAGACTCTCGCGCGGGTCGTCGGAACCCGCCTTGAATCCCATCCCCAGAATTCCCACCGTCATGTCGGCCAGCGGGTATCGGCGCTCCAGCCGGGACACCAGATAGGCCGGAAGCCCCTCGTTCACCTGCACCGCCGCGTGGCCCAGGGCGAACGTCCCGCTGTGGGAGGCCAGTTGGATGGTGTCCTTGCGCAGACACGGCCCCGCGGCGAATCCCGCACCGGGGACATCGGCGGCCCGGGGGTATTCGTGGGTCAGCGCATGGCGGATGCGGTCGTAGTCCAGACCGGCGTCGTTGGAGATCCGCCAGAACTCATTGGCCGTGGCGAACTTGATGTACCGCCATGAGTTGGTGAAGAGCTTGACCAGTTCGGCCTCCTCCGGGCTGAGGGACACGATCCGGTCGGTCAGCGCCCGGAAGAGCTTCTCGGCCCGGACGGCGGTCTCCTGGTTCCGGGCGGCGACGATCTGCGGCAGGGAGAACAGCTCGGTCATCGAGTGCCCCTCGGCTATCCGCTCGGGGCAGAAGGCGACGTTCGAGGCCAGACCGTACGGCTCCAGCAGCCGTTCGATGATCCGAACGGCACCCGGGTGCACAGTGCTGCGCAGGACGATCACCTGCTCCGGGGAGAAGTGGCCGCGGCAGCTCTCAAGCGCCCGCCAGACAGCCGAGTGGTCCGGCGCCAGAAAGGCATCCACCGGGGTCCCGACCACCACGATCACGTACTCGGCCGTGCCGACGACGGCCGGATCGACCGTCGCCATGAGCTGCCCCTCACGTACGGCATCGGCCAGCGGCTGCTCCGCACCCCTTTCCAGGAACGGCAGCCGTCCCTCGTTCACCTGCTCAACGGCCTTCTCGTTGATGTCGTACAGGCTCACCGTGCGGCCCCGGGATGCCAGAGCGATGCCCAGCGGCAATCCGACCCGCCCGCATCCGCCAATTATCACGACATCAGAGGAAAATGCGCCGTCAGGCATGTGGTGTCCTCCAGCTCGCAGGTTATTTACGGTCGGCCGGATCGGCCGTTCAGCCCGAAGCATCCGCATAGACCTTGTTGAGGCGTTCCACCATCTTCGCCTCGGAGAAGAACGCGGAATGGTGGGCCGCGACAGCTTCGGGATCGACCTTGCCTTCGGCCAGATCGGCGATGACCGCGTCCACGGCATCCGCCAGCGCGATGGCCGAGTCCGCGGGGACCAGACGCCCGTACCGCGCATCGGGAATCATGTCCGGCACCCCTCCGACAGCTGTGGCCACCACCGGAATTCCCCTGCTCATGGCCTCAAGAACGACGAGCGGACACGCCTCGGAGCGGGAAGGGACCACGAGCACGTCACCCTCGGCGCCATCCTGGATGACATCCACCCTGGTGCCGTGGAAATGAACCACCTCGCCCAGACCCAACGCGTGGGTGACAGTCTTCAGGTACTCCGCGAGGCTGCCGTCCCCGTACACATTCAGCTCCGGGCACGACGTCCCGTGCCTCGCGTGCAGTTCGGCCATCGCCAGGATCGCGGTGTCGATCCCCTTCTCCCAGCTGAGGCGTGCCACCAGCATCAGACGCCGGCGTCCGGCACCGGCCCGGCTCCCGCGCGGTGCCGCGGGTGTCCCGTTGGGCACGTAGTGCAGCCGATCGGCGGACGCGCCGTTGCGCCTGAGGGAATCCAGACCGGCGCGCGAGACGGAAACGATCTCCGAGCGCACACCGAGGGCTTGGTGCACGGGCAGCAGGAGCAACGGCGCGATGGCGTGATGGGTGAAGACACAGGCCTTTCCCGCCGCGTTGCCCGCTGGAATGGCCTGAGCCGCGGCACTGACGGTGTGCGAGTGCACCACATCGACATCGAGTTCTTCGAACCGTCGCGCCAGCAGGCCGACGGACTCCTCGACGGGAAATATCCACTCCTTGGGGAATTTCCACTCCTCACCATGCGGGTACAGGTGCGGTTCGATGATCACCGGTATCCCGTGGCGCTCGCAGGATTTTGTGAGGTAGCCCTCCGCGGCCGTGGCCACGATCGGCTGGTGCCCGTACTCCCGCTGGGCGAGCGCGAGCGTCACCACATGCCTTTGGATTCCGCCGAGTCCAGCGAGGTCCGCGTTGTGCAGGATTCTCATCGATGCCTCTTCAATAGGTTTCCCGGCTCAGATGAAGGGGGCGAACCGCTCCCACAACTCCGGAGAGGATGCCGCGGCGATCCTGTGACGTGCGTAGAGATCGTCCGGCGACCACAGTGCCGCTCCCGACCGGTCCGCGATGACCCCACCGGCCTCGGTGATGATGAGCGACGCGGCCAGGTAGTCCCAGACCGCCTGGGTATTGATCTCGTCGACGTACGCGTCCACCGCGCCCTGCGCCACCCGGCACAGGTCGTGTGCCGACGCCCCGGAGAAGACGGCTGTGGCGCCGGGACACGGGGCGGAGCCCTGGTCTCCGACAGCGACCGCTCCGATGCGGGGCGACGCGGATCCGGACAGCGCCCGCCCGTCGTGGACCGCTCCCTGGCCGCGGACGGCGCTGAACCACGCACCCGACCGGAGTTCATGGACGACCGCGGCCAGCGGTCCGTGTTCATCGACCACACACAGGCTGGGGCCATAGGGCCCTTTGCCGGCAGCGCAGTTGGCGCTGCCGTCCACCGGGTCGAGCACCACTTTGAGCGGCCGCTCGGGGAAGTCCGTACCGGACTCCTCGGAGAAGACACCCAGTCCATGAGCCGTCAGCACGGCCCGCGCCGCCCGATCCGCCAGCACGTCCACCGCGTACTGGTCCCGGTGCCCGTCGGCCGCCAGCCGGCGGTCGGCGGCGCTGAGCGCGCCGACGGCCCGCCCGACGGCCGACGCGGCCTCCATCAGTACCCCGACGAGGCCCGCTCCGCGCGAGCCCGTCCTCGCAGCCGCACCGCTTTCGCGTTCCTCCGGCGCCCTCCGGCCGTGGTCCCCGGTCATAGCGCCGCCTTCACCGCCCGTCGGCACACCTCAAGGGTCCGGTCGATGTCCGCCTCCGTGTGAGCCGCCGACACGAACCACTGGTGCTGGGGGTGGAACAGCACTCCCTGCCTGATGACTTCCCGGAAGAACGCGGGCCGGACCCCCGCCTCCACGGCCGGAGTGTCGAACTCCAGAAAGGGCATGGGCGCGTAGCCCACGACGGTCGCGGGCAGCCCCGATCCCTTGACGATCTCCTCAAGACCGTCCATCAGCCGCGCCCCGTTGGCCCAGACGCGCTCCAGCGCGTCGGTCTCCTCCAGCACTCGGATGGTCTCCAGGGCCGCCGCCATCTCCACCGGACTGGCGAAGAACGTGGACGAGATACGGGTCTCCGCGAAGCCGGCCATGACGTCGGCCCGGCCGACGAGCGCCGATATGGCGAATCCATTGGCCATCGCCTTGCTGTACGTCGCCAGGTCCGCACGCACGCCGAAGTACTCCTGCGCGCCGCCGAGACCCATGCGGAATCCCGAGCGCATCTCGTCCAGGACCAGGAGCGCACCGTGCCGGTGGACGATCTCGCGCAGCCGGAGCAAGTGCTCGGCGGAGGTGGTGTGGTCACCGAAGGGCATGGTCACCACACAGGCCACGGACCCCCCGCCCTGCGTCAACCGCCGGTCCAGATCGGCGAGGTCGTGGTAGTCGAAGATCTCGGAGGTCTGCCGCACGGCGGCCGGGATGCCGGCCGGAGACTCCACGGCCCAGTCGTGCCAGCCGTTGTAGCCCCAGCGCAGCACGCCCTCACGCCCGGTGTGGATCCGCGCCAGGCGCACCGCGGAGGAGGTGGCGTCGGACCCCGTCTTGAAGAGGTACACCTTCTCGCCGCCGGGAATGATCTCGCACAGCCGCTCGCACAGAACGACCTGCTCGGTGGACCAGAGCGGAGCCATGCACTGGCCGCCCGCGAGGGCCCGGGTGGCCGCCTCATTGACCCGGGGATCGGCGTGTCCCAGGATCACCGGCCCGTAGCCGAGCTGGTAGTCGATGTACCGATTGCCGTCGGTGTCCCAGATGTAGGCGCCCCGCGCCCGCTTCATGTACCGCGGATACGTCGTGGTCCCGTCGTCCGTGGGGGCCATGATGTCCGCCCTGCTGTGAGCGCGCGCGTCGACCTTCCTGGCGCGTGCCGCCCACTGGTCGTCCCGCGCGTAGCGCCCGCCCGTCATATGCGCTCACCCCCCGCGGCCGCGGGGGCGGGCCGGGGGGTGTCCTCCGGAGCGAGTCCGGGCAGGTCCACCCATTCACCGTCGTTCGCGCTCGAACGGTAGGCCGCGTCGATCAGCAGCGCGTTCCGGCGGGCCTCCTCGACGAGGAGCTCCCGCCGCGCTTCGGAGGCACGGGTGAGCCGGAAGTCATCGAGAACCCGGGAGAACCACGAGGTATGGCTGGGGTCATCGAAGTCGGAAGGAATGTCCTCCGTGCCGGCCCGGCCGCCGCCGAGGATGGTGAGCCGGTCGTTCTCCACGCTGAGACTGCCGCCGGTCCCCGTCAAGGAGTACCTGGTGGAGCGTTCCTTCGCCGCCCAGGTGAGGTCGAGCAGCACCTCCACGGCCCGATCGCATTTGATCCGGACCAGTGCCGTGTCCTCGGTGCCGCCGTATGCGGTGCTGCCGAGGGTGCCCGCTAAACAGGAGACCGACCTGGGTAACGCCCCGGTCAGCATTTCGGCCATATACAGACTGTGCGGACCATGGTCACGAAGAATTCCGCCCGCGGAGTGACGCGTGTCCCTGCGCCAATCCGGATACCATCCCTCCGCGCCTCGCGCATGACCGATGCGCGTCGTCCTGAAGTGCGCCGAAACCACCTCGCCGAAGGATGGATCCTTCGATATCTCAAGCATCCGGCGCACGACGGGCGCGAATTTATAGTTGTGTATGGGATAGACGGTGCTCGATGTTCGGGCGATGCGGTTGATCAGATCTTCGAACCCGGGTTCGCCGGCCAGGAAAACGGGCTTCTCGCACAGGACGTCCAGCCCGTCGTCCATCGCCCGGTTCATATACTCGGCGTGGCTCGTCGGCGGCGTGCAGATGTCGATGAAGTCGAGCTGCTCCGTCCGCAGGCATTCCTCATAGGAGCTGTAGGTACGCAATCCGGCCGCCTGCGCGGCTTCCCTCCTGGTGGAGCTCGGATCGACGATGGCGACGATATCCATGAAAGGATCCGTCGCATAGGCCGCAAGATGACCCATCGCAATCACTCCGAAGCCGATCAGGGCTCCATTCATGACGTGACCTCACCTCTCAATAGACACTGATGCATCACATCGGGAGACAAACCATGCGGGCACCCCGGGCAGGGAATGCCAAAAACTTGCTCGACTTCAGGTAGAACTCGTTCTTTTTTTCACCCTACCGAGGCGGCCCCGGATTATCAAGGGATGAATATCTCCATGGGTCAGCTTCCACTGCTGGAGTAGTACCGGATCTGTCTGCGCCATATTTGGTACGCGATCGACAGGAGAAGAAATCCTGCCAGCGGGGCCATGTAGGCGAGCCAGACCGGCCCCGGCAATGATTCGGTCCGGCCGATCATCAGGGCGGCCGGGAAGTAGGCCACGAAGGCCAGCGGCAGAGCAAAGGTGAGGATCCACTGCGTCATCCTGGGGAAGATGTGGACCGGATAGCCGCCGAAGGTATTGAAGATCTCGTCGACGAGGTTTCGAAGCGACTGGTTCGAGAGTGCGCGGAACGACATCGCCGCAGCTGCCAGCTGGAACGATCCCTCGACCATCGCGCCGCCGACGAGGGCGAGCAGCATGTAGCCGATGGAAAAGAACGACCATTCCACGGAGAGCCGTGATGCGGCAGCCACAAGAATGACGACTCCGCCGATCAGGTCCCCCAGTGTGGCCAGATAGGCCCGGCGGGTGAATATTTGCAGCAATGGACCGCAAGGCCGCACGAGATAGCGGTCGAACTCTCCGTTCCTGAGCGTCGTGTCCAGTGACCACAGTTGCGTACACGGCACCATCCACAGTCCATGGGAGACCAGGCGCATGCCGTAGAGAAACGCTATCTGTGCCATGGACCAGCCCCCGACCGATCCGAATCTGCTCACGATGATCCATACGAAGAGCAGGCCGACCGTCTGGAAAAGCACACCGCCCAGGAGCGTGAGCAGGAAATTGCCGCGATACTGCATCTGGGACCGGTAGGACGCCCGCATCAGCAGGAAATAGGACCTCCACCACGGAATCGGCGCGACCTTGGCGGCCCCGGCCCGGCCGGTCCGGCGGTTCGCCATGGCGGTGTACGACGGGGACGTTCGCGCATCCGGCATGCTCAGCCCCCCTGGATGACGATCCGGTGCAAGGCCCGTGACCATATGAGGAGCAGGGCTGCCCATAGAGCCACCAGCCAGCAGAACTGCACGCCGATGGACCGGAGCACGTCGCCGCCGTCGCCGAGCTGGCCCAGATAGATCGCGACCGGTGTGAAGGTGGTGGACTGGAACGGCAGCCACTGGGCCAGTGTGGCCAGCCAGTCCGGCATGAACCACAACGGGACGAGGGTTCCGGCGAGGAACTGGGAAACCATGCGGTAGATCATGAAGATGCCGGATATCTCCAGTGTCCAGAAGGCCACCATGCTGACGATCGACGAGAGCAGCAGAGTGATCAGGGAAGCCAGGAACAGGCTCAGCAGATAGGCGAGGGCGGCTCCGCGCGAAGCCGGGGGCTGCGCACCGCCGGCGAGTACGGCGAACGGGAGCGCCGCGATCACGAAGGGGGCGACCACGAACGTGCTGCCGATCTGCCCGAAGAACAACTGCCCGACGAAGTGGACCGGCCGGGCGAGGTCGACGGCGACCTTGCCGTCACGAATCCGGTCGGCGAGCTGATCGAAGCTCCAGGGGTTCAGCAGCCAGTACTGCACCGCCGCGAGAGTCACGTACGCGATCTGCGTGCCGAGGGTGATCTGCCGTCCCCCGGCGGCGACGGCACCGGACTCCGGCAGCACCGCCGTCCACACCACCCTGAGCAGGTACACCTGGACGAGGAGCCCGGCCAGCCCGAACAGGAAGTTACTGCGGTAGACCAGACGGACTCGGGCCTGTGACCGGCAGATGGCCGCGTACGCGGCCGTCCGCTGCCGCAACGTCAGTGTGTGCACAGCTGTGCTCACGACACGCTCGACGCCGAGTAGATGCGGTGGATGACGTCCTCGAGCGCCGGCTCGACGATGGACAGGTCCCTGACCGGGCATCCCGCCATGACGGCGCCGATCAGGTCCGACACCGCGGTCCGTTCGGGATCGAAGCGGAGCACGAGCGTGCCCGGGTCGGTGAGGCTCACTTCGGGATCTCCTTGCAGACCTGCCAGGAAGGCCCCGTGCCACCGGGGTTCTCCGTCCAGTTGCACGACGAGCTGCCGGTGCCGGGCGTAGTCGGACTTCAGGGCGTCGACATCACCGTCGTAGAGCACCTTTCCGCCGTCGATGAGGATGATGCGCGAACAGAGCCGTTCGACGTCGTCCAGGTCGTGGGTGGTGAGGATCACCGTGGTGCCCTCGTCGCGGTTGAGCACGCCGATGAAGTCCCTGATCCGTGTCTTGGCCACCACGTCGAGCCCGATGGTCGGCTCGTCGAGGTACAGAAGCGTCGGCTCGTGCAGCATGGCCGCCGCGAGATCGCCCCGCATGCGCTGACCCAGCGACAGCTGACGGACCGGGGTCTGGAGAAATGGACCGAGATCGAGTACCTCGGTGAACCGCGCGATGTTCTCCGTGTGGCGTGAGCGCTCCATGCCGTAGAGCTTGCCGATCAGTTCGAGTGAATCGAGCAACGGCAGATCCCACCACAGTTGGCTTCGCTGACCGAACACCACACCGATGTTGAGGGCGTTGCGCTGCCGGTGGCGCCACGGGACCAGTCCCGCTACGTGCACCTGCCCCGCCGTGGGCTGCAGGATTCCGGTGAGGATCTTGATCGTGGTCGACTTGCCGGCGCCGTTCGGCCCGAGGTAGGCAACGATTTCACCCTCCTCTACGGAGAAATCGACGCCGTCGACCGCGAGCTTGCTCATGTACTGCCTTGTCAGCAGCGTCCGTACGCCACCCAGAGGGCCCGAGAAGCGCTTGGGGCTACGGAATTCCTTGACCAGCCCGGCGACTTCGATGATAGCCACGTTCCTCGGACTCCCATTCCCGTCACAGCGAATTGTCGATGACGACGTCGATGCCTGCCAGGCCGTCGTCACGGTCGATATTCACACCGAAGGCCGTCGACATTCCCGACGGCTTGCGGTCGTTGATCACCACTCTCTCGCCCGGCGGCAGGCCGAATATCGCGGAGTCCACCCGCAGGTTGTTGGCGGCCAGCAGGGAAAGCGACTGCTCGCGCCAGCTCTCGGGCCTGGACGTCAGAACAACGACGACATCCTGCGGTCTGATGTGCTGCCAGAACCGCTCGGCTCCCGGTAGCAGGGCATCGTTGTCGACGAGGTGTCCATTGTGGCGGAGAACCACTCCGTCAAGATCAATCATGAAGAGTTTCGGCAGCGCGCTCAGGCGCAGTGTCGTGTGCGGTTTTCCAGGACTCACCCGTCTCCTCCCGCGCGCCGGTCATTCGCCTCTACCCCTCACGGCAGCAAGCCATTCGTATCGATTCGCGACACCGCCATTCCTGATTCCGGCCAGTCGACCGGCGAGAGATCGGGGAATGGCAGCGGCCTCAGCACGCTTGGCGAGATACCGCCCCCGAGCCGACACACACCACGGATCGCCGTGCTTGGATCGGCCTGCAGGAGATGAGTGAACCGGACGGTCGGCGCAGCGCGCAAGAGTGCACAAGGGATGAGCGTGCCGGCCGACTGCCGGAGCCGTGCCCAATGTGATTCGGAACGTCACCATGGCGCGATACCCAACACGCTCCTACGATGGGCGCTTTGAAGGATCACGCTTTCGGCTCGACCAAGTTTGGAGTCAGTCAGCCATGCGACGCGCCAGTATCACTCCCGCTTCGGACTACCAGGATCAAACGTGTGACGTGCTGGTGATCGGAGCCGGCACCAGCGGTCTCAGTACGGCCCTTGAGCTGGCCTTTCACGGAGTGGAACGGGTCGTCGTGGCTGATCACGGGACCTTCGAGAGTTTCGACCACGAAAGCCGTACGCCGAGCAGGTCGGCACGCCCCGCGGCACCCGCGAAGTGGGAATCCTCCTCCATCCACTACTCGCCGATCCCTGGCATCTCCAATGCCCTTGGAGGGCGCTCCCGCGGCTGGTACGGAGTGGTCCTGCCTGTCGATTCGCACTTACTCGGGCAACGCTGGCCATACGAAGTGGCGGCCGGACTTCTGGGCACAGGACCCGGCTCGTACGCCACCGCACTCGCCGATCTGGAATCGTGGCGCGGAGAACCTCTGGACGCCCCACAGAACAAGTCGGACGTGGCCCTGCGCGATGCTCTCAACCGATACTGGCCCGAAGGTGGACTGAATATCGCCCCGCAGGCCGGAAGTAGCCATTACACGGCTGAAAGTCGCGAGTGGACGGCTTATTCGCCACTGCTTTCCTGGCGGGGCGAAGGAATTGCGCGGTACCGGTCGGCGCCCTTGCCGCTGATCGTCCAGGGTCTCCAGGCCATGAGGCTGCTGGTCCGCGAGGACGGCCGGATCAACGGCGCGAAGTTCCGTCTCCCGGACGGCGGCACCCGGCGGATTTCGGCGGGAGCCGTCGTGCTGGCGTCCGGGACGCTTGAGAACACACGGCTGTACGCGCAGGCACTGGCTCACACCGGATACCGGGTGACGCGGTGGCCCGGCCTCAACGACCACTTGCCCCACGGCTTCATCGCTCCGCTGCCGGCGGCCCTGCGACGTGACTGGGTCGCGCCGGAGAGGGCGTTCCTCTGGGCCGATCACGACGCGCGGCTGCGGGGGAATCTGTTCGTGGACATCCACACCGCGCGGCAGCCCGAGCCCGTGCTCGACCTGTGGTGGCTCGCCCAGCAGGAGGAGCCGTTCCTGGACTCGATCCTCTTCGTCCCCGAGGAAGAGGTGTGGTCGGCCCGCGTCGAGGCGGGGCTGCGGAATCTCGACTCGTCCGCGATGGAGCGCCGCGACCAGTACGCCCGGGGACTGCTCGAAGCCCTCTCCCTGCCCGAGGAACGCGTTCCGGCCGACGGGCCGCCCGACCTCTACACCGCGGTGGACCGGGCGCAGGCCACCGGCCGCGCGGTGCGCTACGTGAACCCCCTGGGTCATTCCGATCACGAGGCGGGCACCATCGCGCTCGGCGCTCACCTCGCGCCGGGCGGACGGGCGCCCTGGGCCGACGGCCTCTTCGTGGCAGGTCCCGCCACGTTCCCCGCGCCCGGCGCCGCCAATCCGACGCTGACCATGATCGCCCTGGCGGCCCAGACCGCCGCGGCGATCGTGTGACCTCGGCCGGCCCCGCTGTCCCCTCTCCCGATGAGCGCTGTCCGAAAGGATTCGATGGCATCCCGCAGGATTCGCATGCCGCTCCGTCGCCGGGCCCAGTACCTCCTGTACCAGCTGGGCATCCGGCGCACCATCCATGGATTCGGCGACCGGAAACACCCCTCGGACATCACGTTCCTCATCCCCGACTCCCTCGGGGACATCGCCGTCAACGCCAGCGTCACACGTCATTTCCGGGCCCTGTTCCCCGATGCCCGGATGACACTGATCACCCACCCGAAGTACCTGGCGGCAGCGGAATTCAATCCGGACTACAGCGCGGCCCTCGCCTACGACGCGGAGCTCTGCCCGCTCACCCCGGGAGAGCAGTCGTACCGGGACGAGATACGCATCGCCCGCGCGCTGACACCGAACATGGACGTGCTCTTCCTCTGCCAGCCCAGCGCATGGTGCGACGCGCTGTCCGCCCGGCACACCATGCTCGAGCTGCAGAACCGGCTGTGCGGCGTCGAGGAGGGCGTCCGGCTCATGCCGCGGCTCACGCTGCCGTCACAGGCCGCGCGACGGGCGAAGACCTTCCGTGCGGCGCACGGCGGCCCTGCCGTCTTCATGACCCGGCAGACGTTCAGTTTCCGTCTCGGCCCATGGCACCAGGAGTACTGCCGCGATGTCGCCCAGTGGTGCGTGGATCGTGGGGTGCGCGTCTTCGACAACTCGCCCGAGCCGGTCATCCGTCACCGGCTGTGCTCCGCCGTGGGTGACTTGCCGCTGGCCGACGCCGTGGCGGTGGCCACGATGTCGGACGCCTCGGTCTCCGTACGCAGCGGCTTCGTGGATCTCGTGGGCTTCAGCCGCCCGGAGCTGCCGCAGTACGTCCTCTACCCGGACGGTAACTACCGCTTCTCCCACCTGTCCTGGTGGGAATGGTGCTCGGTGGCGGACATGGGTGTGACGGGCGCCGCCGAAGCGTCCAGTCCGTTCCGGACCGGGGAAGAGGCGACAGCGGCGGCGACGAGGACGCAGGAGTGGCTGGAAGGCGTGCTGGACGGACGATGACGCCGGCCGGGTGGGCCGTCGTGTCGGCGACGGCCCACCCGGCCGGGTCCGCGCGGTGCCTCAGCGGTCGGCGCGCTCGGTCGCTTCCAGGTGGTGGATGCCGTTGTAGAAGGCTCCGAGTACGGAGTCGAAGTCGTTCAGCACATAGCCGCTGAGCGACAGCCAGATGAGCGCGTGAATCACGTCCACGGCCGGCTCGTCGTCCGCGACCCGCTCGCGTATCGCTTTGGCCTGGTCCTCCCAGCCGTTCGACGCGATCGTGAGACTCACGGTCGCCCCGTCGACCCGCAGAAGGAAATCACCGCGATTGAACTGGTCGTAGTTCCCCTCTGCCGAGTACAGCAGCTTCGCCCAGTCGTACCGCGGATCCCCGTAGTAGGAGATGCCGCCGAAGGTGCCCCGCGGATCGATCAGCCATACCGCGTCCTCGCCGGTGACGAGCATGTTGGAGAACGTGGGGTCGCCGTGTACGAGCGCGAACGGGACCGTCCCGACGGACTCCACCCTGGCCCGGAACCACTCTTCGTTCGCCGGGTGGAGCGGGTTGCGGCAGTGGCGGCCGTTGACGATCAAGGTCGCCGCGTCGGCGTTCGGGATCAGACGCTCTATCCTGCGCAGCCGGTCGAGCGTCTTGGTGTAGTACATCTCATGGACGGCTGCCGGATCGGCGGGCACGGAGCGGTGTCGATGCAGCTGGTCCAGGGACTCCATGATCCGTTCCGTGACGGTGGACCGTCGCGCGGCATCCGCCGTGAGATCGAACGGGTTGTGCCCGGGAACGCGGTCGAGAGTGAGCGGCGACCTGGACAGCATCCTGGGAATGCCGGCGAAGCCGAGGCCGCCGACGTACTCGTACCAGTCGCTCTCGGCCTGGATGAGATGCTCGAACTCCTGCAACCGGGCCGTCTTGACGACCTTGTCGGAACGAAACTCCACAGAGTTGAAGAAGCGCGTCGTCTTTCGCTCCTTCAGGTACTCCCGTACGGCCGACACCGTCCCGAACTCCCGGATCCCGGGGATCACCAGCGGTCGCAGCGCTGTTCGCGATGCGCGCAGCGACCCGACGAACTCACCGCTTCCGGGCAGGTCTTGGACCGCGGCGGAATCCGGGAAGAAGAACACGCCCGCGATTCCCCGCTGCTCGGAGCTGATCTCGACCGGCCTGCCCGTGTCGTCGATGCTCCACCGGCAACGGAGCCCGTCCCCGGTCCCGACGATCACCAGACCGTCCGGCAGCTCACCCAGCTCGGTGTCCGGAAGCCCCTCGTCGAAGAAGAGGTCGCACCAGAGGAGCAGAGTGGGCGCGCCGGCCTCGTCCTTCTCGCCGGCCGCGCCCGCATCATCCGCAACGCCCGCGTCTTCCGGTCCCACTGTCAGCGCGATCGCCTCGCGCATCCCGGCCAGGCTGCCCGTACCGCTGGTGGGCACCACCGTGACCTGGACCGAGGGGGGAACAGTGGCCAAGTACGCGGTGAGGGCCTCGATGTGTGTATCGGCTATCACGATGAAGTGCGCGCCGGGCAGCTGCCGGAACAGTCGGTACAGCAGCGGCTCGCCGTCGATGGACAGCAGACACTTGGGCTTGTTGGCGGTGTGGTGTTCCAGCCGGGTGCCGCGGCCTCCGGCCTGGACGATCACATACCGGGCATCGGTCAGCTTCATGACCGGTGCTCCAGGACAGTGCTTCCGATGCTGCCGCCCGGATGCGTGGCGACGAAGTCGTCGGCGGTGAGACCCTGTTCGCCCGCTATCTGAATGGCGACGGCCTGGAGGAAAGCCAGGAAGCAGCACGACGAGGCGGTCGGCACCATGTCGAGATGGTCGGCCTCCCCGACCGTCGGGACGTGAACGGACCGCGCGCACATCCGCTCCAGGGTGCAGCCCGGGGTGGAGTGCACCACCAGGATGTCGGTGTGCCCGATTTTCTTGCAGGATTCCACCAGGTGCAGCAGTTCTGGAGTCTCACCGCTGTTGGAGAGCAGTATCAAGAGGTCTCCCTCCCGCAGCATTCCGAGATTCCCGTGGAGCAGCGCGACGGAGTCGATACTGGTGCTGCGCATCGACAGGGAACCGTATGTCGACGCCACCTTGTCCGCCAGTAATGAGTTCTGTCCGACCCCGGTGAAGACGATTAACCCGCGGCAGTCACGGATGGCGGACAGGAACAGGTCGACTTCGTCGGCCGCGAGATGACCTGCCATGTGCGTGAGGTTCTCGATGTGTTGAGCGATACTCTCCTGCCACGTCAGAACTTCGGATACACGAGTCTCTGCCGAGTTCATCTTTCGCATCAGCAACCCCTATCGTCCGATACAGTCAACGGCAAGGCGACAAGCAGACGTCACGCGGTCGCGCCCATACTGCCCGCACGTAGAGCCATGACGAGCCATACGGGGCGAGGTGAATCAAGACATTCTCTTGGCCGGGCGCAGCAACCCACTCGGCGGCGTGGCGGCAATTGCCTCAGAGCGTACCGGCCACTACCAATACGAACAAGATGGCCTCTGTTTAAGGACTGGAGAGGGTTCGACACCCCGGCTCCCGTCGTTTTCAAACGCCTTGCGGTGACCTGTCGCAAAAATGACTGTCACGGTTGCCCAATGAGGCCGACCGGCGTATTTGATGGGGAACTCACAGGGCTTCCTCCACCGAGCCGCAGACGTGCCGGTAGCGCGCCAGGCCGGACCGGAACCCTTGGGTTTCCCCGCCGATGAGCCATTTAAAGCCGTATCTCAACCGATCTTGGAATGTCCGGATCGGACAGAGGCGCGGATCCGGCGGCCTTCCGGTGATCGCGGCATGCCGCGGGAGGCGTGGACGATCACACCGGTTCGGGAGATGGCCGGGGCGATGCCGCTCACCATGCTCCTCGCCTTCCTGCGGAACATCCTTTTGCCGCCGCGCCTGCGACAGCGGCCCCGGGGAGCATCCGCGGAGTATCGCAGGTGCCGGGGAGCGCAGCCTTTCTGCACCATTGACGAATGGAAGGCGGAGACGGTATCCCCGCCTTCCACATACTTCATGGCGTCGTCCTCGTACCACGAAAGCCGGTACTTTACGATGGCAGCCCCACTGTCATTCGTTCCGACCAGGCGAACGCCCTCCACCAGGGCCCGAACATCCCGCCCCCCCTGCGACCGAATCCTGTGGTCGCGGCGAAAGAGATGAATGATATGGGCAGCGCCGCCCACGACGAGGACAGCGGAAATCATGAAAGCGAACTCCACAGCTACGCCCTCTCGCGTGGAGCTGTCGGGCCGCAGGGCCGAAGGCCGTTTCATCGACTGCGCGAACCCGATTCCGTTCCGCCCAGTTCCAGAACCGCAGTGAACCGCCGCCCACCGGGGATGACGGGACAGCCCTCAATACGGAAGCGGCCCTCGGCCGTTTTCGCCATCCGGCGCATGCTCAAGGCCGATCCGGCGCGGACGCCGGGCGTCGTACAGCGGCGGACCGGGAATCCCGACGGGTATGTGCGCCGACCCCGCGCCTCCAGCAGGCGATCGTGTCCTCGGCGGTGACGACGGTGGCGACCAGCGCGAGGGTGTTGCGGATCATCGCGGGGGTGTACTCCATGGGCACTCCGGCGATGGCGTCCGACGGGACGACCGCCGTGTAGCCGAGGTTCACGGCGTCGAACACGGCATTGGGAATGGCGACATTGGCCGACACCCCGGTGACGACCAGCGTCCGGCAGCCCATGTTGCGGAGCAGGGCGTCCACTTCGGTACCGGCGAGGGGGGACAGGCCGTGCAGCCGCCGTACGACGAGGTCCTCCCCGGCCACGACGATGGGCTCGGCGACCCGTACCGCCGTACTGCCGGTGTGCTGCTGGACCGGCAGCCGGGCGGCGGCCCGGAAGAGCCGGGCGTTGTGGTTCGCGCCGCGGCCGTCGGGGCGGCGTTCGGCGACCGCGTGCACCACCTGGACCCCGGCTTCATGGGCCGCGTCGACCAGCCGGGCCACATTGCCGAGGGCTCCGGAGGACCGGGCCGCACGGGCGAGTTCGGGCAGGGCGCTGTCGCGGCCCACGACACCCTGCTGGCATTCGACGGTCAGCAGCACGGTGGTGGCGGGGTCGAGCAGAGCGGCGAGCCGCTCCGGTGATTCCTTGGACGGCACAGTGCCTCTCCTCCTGGCTGTCGTCCGGCCCGGCGAAGGGCACGGACTTCCGCGGGCGGACCGGGCGCGCGAGGCTAACGGCCATTGCGCGACGAGGGAAGAGCAACCATGCTTCCTGACACATAGTCAGACATCGGGAGGGGCACTCCATGGCCGACACTCAGCGACGAGGCCGCCGGATCATGATGACCGACGGCGAACGGGACGCCTATCTGACCGAACAGCGCACCTGCCGGGTCGCCACCCTCGGATCGGACGGACGGCCGCACATCGGTGCCCTCTGGTTCGTCTGGGACGGCACCTCACTCTGGCTGTACTCCCTCACCCGCAGCCTGCGCTGGGCACAGCTCCGTCAGGACCCGAGGATCGCCGTGGTCGTCGACGACGGAGTGGAGTACGGGGATCTGCGGGGCGTGGAGCTGTCCGGCGAGGCGGAGTTCATCGGCGAGGCACCCCGGACCGGCGAGGCCCGCCCCGAACTGGAGGTGCCGGAACGGCTGTTCCCCCCGAAGTACTTCGGGATGGAGACCATGCCGCACGACGGGCGGCACGCCTGGCTGCGGCTCACCCCGGAAACGGTCACGTCCTGGGACTTCCGCAAGCTGGCCGGTCTCACCTGAGACCCGCGCCGGAAGCCGCCACCGCGCGGCCCGCGCCGCGCAGCGCCTCGACCGCCGCCCTGACGGAGGGGCGCCGGTCGGCGTCCGTCCGCCACATCGCGTGGACATGCCGGCGCATCGTCTGCCGCACGGGCACCAGCCGCACCCCGTCCGGCACCGGACCGCGTCCCAGACGTGGCGCCACACAGACACCGAAACCTGCTGCCACCAGGGCGAGTTGGGTGTGGTGCTCACCTGCCAGATGGGAGATGCGGGGCTCGATTCCTTCGGACCGCAGGGTGAACATCAGCCACTCGTAACAGAATTCACCCGCGGGCCAGGACACCCATTCGTCCTCGGCGAAGTCCGCCAGGGCCACCTCCGTACGGTCCGCGAGCGGGTGGGAGGCGGGCATGGCGATGTCGGGTGCGTCGTCGAGGAGTTCGGACCTGGTCAGCCCGCCGGGCACGGGCAGCCGCTTGTTGCTCCATTCGAGCACGACGGCCAGGTCGACATCGCCGCGCAGCACCGCCAGAACGCCCTGCTCGGGCTCCAGTTCCCGCGTACGGACCTTCAGTTCGGGATGATCCGCACGCAGGGAGCCCAGCGCCGCGGGGAACAGTCCGCGCGCCGCGGTCGGGAAGGCGGCGATCTCGACCTCACCCACCACCTCGCCCCGCTGGGCCTCGATGTCGGACTGGGCCAGCTCCACCTGGGACAGGATCCGCGCGGCGTGATCCGCGAGGAGGCGCCCCGCGTCGGTGAGCCGGACGCCGCGGCCGTTCCTGGCGAGGAGCCGCTGTCCCACCTCGCGCTCCAGCTTGGCCATCTGCTGGGAGACCGCCGAGGTGGTGACATGCAGGCCGCCGGCCGCCCCGCTGACCGAGCCGTGCCGGGCGAGGGCGTCCAGCGTACGAAGGCGCTCCAAGTTCAACATGTAAGCGATGCTACGGGAACAGCACCAGAAATTTTCACTTGTCCTACGTGGTTGATCTCGTCATCGTTTCCCTCATGAGCGCCCCCTCCGAACCGGCGGCCCGATCGGCCGCGCACCGGGCACCGCGCGCCGGCGCCCCGGTGTCCGCGCCCCCGTCCGCTGCCGCAGCCGCAGCCGCATCGGCGCCCCCTCTCGCCCGGCACCCGGGAACGAGCGAACGGGGACGCCGGCCGGCGGCGGACTGGCGGATCCGGTTCGGGGCGCTCTCGCTCATCTGGGGCTTCAGCTTTCTGCTCATCAAGGTGGGGACCGACGCCTTCGCCCCGTTCCAGGTCACCTTCGGCCGCCTGCTGTCCGGTACGGCGGTACTCGCCATCGCCATGGCGGTGCGCCGCGAGCGGGTGCCGCGCTCGCTGCGGACCTGGGGTCATCTCACCGTCGCCGCCTTCTTCCTGAACGCCCTGCCGTTCTCGCTCTTCGCCTATGCCGAAACCACCATTCCGTCCACGCTCGCCGGAATCTGCAACGCGACCTCTCCGCTGTGGGGCATGGCGCTCTCCATCGTCGCGCTGTCCGAGGACCGGCCCACCCGCCGCCGTGTCGCGGGCCTCGGCCTCGGCTTCCTCGGCGTCCTGACCGTGCTCGGCGCCTGGCAGGGATTCTCCGGGCTGGACCTCAGCGGTACGGCGATGGCGCTGCTGGCCTCCCTCAGCTACCCCATCGGCTGGATCTACGTCCGCCGGACACTGGCCGGGACGGGCTCGTCCACGCTGGCGCTGACCGGCAGTCAGCTCTTCATCGGTACGCTGCAACTGACCCTGGTGACCCCGCTGTTCACCTCCGCGCCGGACACCTTCCCCCTGCTGCCGACACTCGCCGTCGTCGCACTGGGCGCTCTGGGGACGGGTCTGGCGGTGCTGCTCCAGTACGGCCTGGTGGAGGAGGTCGGCCCGACGACCGCCCAGATGGTCACGTACTTCATCCCGGTCATCGCCACGGCGGCCGGGGTCGCCCTGCTCGGTGAGCAGTTGAGCTGGAACACTCCGGTGGGCGCCGTGATCGTCCTCGCCGGGGCGTTCCTCACCCAGAGCCGTACCGTACCGGCGGCTCCCCCGCCCGCGGACCGACCGTGACCGGCCACGCGCCGTCCGGGCCCGGCCGCTCCCCCGGCCGGCCGGGCAGCACGAGCGGGCCGGGCAGCACCCCGATCCGCCCGATCGGTCCGTACGCCCGGCAGGCCCCCCTCACCCGTAGCTGATCGGCCGCGCCGGCCCCGCCGCCTCCGCCACCGCGTCCGCCAGCGGCTCGATGTCCGCGACGGTCAGTGCCGACACGGTGAGCCGCACCCCCTGCGGGGCGGCCATCCTGAACCGCGCCCCCGGAGCCACCGCCCACCCCGCGCCCAGCAGCCGGGTCACGGCCCCGGTCTCGTCGCTCACCGGCACCCATACGTTCATCCCGCTGCGGCCGTGCGCCACCACGCCCCGCGCCTCCAGCGCCTTGACGAGCGCGACCCGCCGCTCCGCGTACGACCTGGCGACCGCCGCCGGGTCGACGGCACCCGAGGTCCACAGGTGCAGGACGGCCCGTTGGAGCAGTCGGCTGACCCAGCCGGGTCCCAGTCCGAGCCGCCCCACCACCCGGTCGACCGTCACCGTGTCGCCGGTGAGCACGGCGACCCGCAGATCCGGCCCGTACGCCTTCGCCGTGGACCTGACGAAGGCCCAGTGGTCGGTGACACCGGCGAGCGGGTGCAGCGGCTGTTCGACGATGGCGTGCCCGTGGTCGTCCTCGATCAGCAGGACTCCCCGGTGGCGGGCGAGTACGGCGCGCAGCTCGCGGGCACGCTGTGCGGTCAGCGCGGCCCCCATCGGGTTCTGCGCCCGGTCGGTGACGATGAGCGCGCGGGCACCCGCCCGCAGGGCGCGTTCCACGTCCGCGGGCAGCGGCCCCTCGTCGTCGACGCCCACCGGGACCGCGCGCATACCGAGCGCCGGTACGAGATCGAGCAGACTGCCCCACCCCGGGTCCTCGACCGCGACCGTGTCGCCGGCCCGGAGGTGCGCGGACAGCACCCGCTCGATCGCGTCCAGGGCCCCGGAGGTGACGGCCAGCGGGCCCGCCGGCACCCCGTCGGCATCCATCGCCGCCCGCGCGAACGCGGCGAACTCCGCGACCACCGGCGCCTCCCCGTACAGACCGGGCCGCCGCTCGTGGGCGGTCACCGCCGCGGCGAACGCCTCCCCGAGATCCGGCAGCAGGGCCGTGTCGGGGTTGCCCTCGCCCAGGTCCGTGACACCGGGCGGCGCCTCGATCCGCAGCGAGCCCCGTGCCGTACTGGCGGGGCGGGCCCGCACCCGGCTCCCCCGGCGCCCCGCCGTCTCGATCACCCCGCGCTCGCGCAACGTCCGGTAGGCGGCCGCAACGGTGTTCGGGTTCACCTCCAGCGTCGCCGCCAGCTCCCTCATCGGGGGCAGCACCTGGCCGGGCGCGAGGTCACCCGAACCGACCCCACGCTCCACACTCGCGGCGATTTCCGATGCACGCCGCCCACTGATCCGATACTCTCCTAGCACAAATACCATTATGCACTAGTGCAATGGAGGACGCAGGCCATGCCGGACACCGCGACGCCCGACAGTACGGGGCCGGACCCCGTCGCCCCCTATGTGCCCACCGAGCGCACCGTTCCCACCCGGAGCAGGGACCGTGCCTCCTACGACCGGAAACTGGTCCACTCCATACTCGACGCGGCATACCTCTGCCACCTGGGCTTCGTGCGCGACGGGGCACCGGTCGTGCTGCCGACCCTGTTCGGGCGGGTCGGAGAACGTCTCTACGTCCACGGATCGACCGGCTCCCGGCCACTGCGGGCGGCCGGCGCGTCGGACCCGGGCCTGCCGGTCTGTCTCACCGTCACCCATGTCGACGCTCTGGTACTGGCCCGGTCCGCCTTCCACCACTCGATGAACTACCGCTCCGTGGTGGTGCACGGGGTCGCGGTCGCGGTGACCGACCCCGAGGAGCGGCGCATCGCACTGGACGCCATCGTCGAACAGGCCGTCCCGGGCAGATCCTCGGACACACGGCCCGCCGACGCCAAGGAGCTGGCCGCGACGGCGGTGATCCGGCTCGACCTGGACGAGGTCTCCGCGAAGATCCGCACCGGTGGCCCCAACGACGAACCGGCCGACGTCGGGCTGCCCCACTGGGCGGGCGTCGTCCCGCTCACCCGCGGGTACGGCGCACCGGTCCCGGCACACGACCTCGACCCGGCCATCGCGGTGCCGGACTACCTGTCCGCGCACTGACCGTCCGCACCGGCACACCGGACGCCCCGTGGCACACCGGCACGCCGCCGCACCGGCCGCGCGATCGGCACACTACGGCGACGTGCGCTCCACCGACAGCTCCTCCCCGGCCGCGACGCCGCACGGGACCGGTCCCGAGGCCACCGGCCCCGAGGGGGGCTTCGGAGCCGAGGACTGCGCGATGAACGCGCCGATCAGGACGACGGAGCCGCCGATGAGCTGCGGCGCGGAGAGATGCTCACCGAGCAGCACCCAGGCGAGGACGGTCGCGATGACCGCTTCCAGACAGGCGACGACCCCCGCCACCTGCGGGGAGAGCAGCCGCACCGAGATCACCCCGGTGACATAGGCGAACACGGTGGCGAGCAGCACGATCCAGCCGAGCAACAGCCAGGCGGGAACGGCGTCGCCGTTCATCTCGGCGCTCCGGCCGAGAACGGCCCAGTCCATGCCCCAGGGCCGGGCGACCACGGTGAGGACGGCGGCACCGGTCAGCAGTCCGTACGAGATGACCCCGACCGGATGCGGCGGCGGGGTGCTCTCCTCGCCGTCGCCCCCGGAATCCTGACCGCTCGGGTCCGACAGGACGAAGTAGCCGACCTGGCAGCAGGCGGCACCGAGCGCGAGCAGCAGCCCCACGGCGTCGAAGCTGAGCCCGGACCACACCTCGACGACACAGGCCAGCCCCCCGACCGCGAGGACCACACCGAGCGCGGCGGCCCGGGTGACCGGCCTGCGCCGTACGAAGCGGACCCAGCCGAGCACCAGCGCGGGGGCGAGATATTCGACGAGGAGCGCCACGCCGACGGGGATACGGGAGATCGCCGCGAAGTAGCAGGCCTGCACACCGGCGACGGCGAACAGTCCGAACCCGGCCAGCAGCGCGGGACGTTCACGCACCAGGTTCCGGTGCCGCCAGGCGACCGGCAGCATGATGAGCGCGGCGCCCGCCACGCGGAGCCAGACCACGTGCAGCGGATCGAGACCCGCCTCGATCAGCGGTTTGGCCGCCACCCCTGAACCACCGAAAGCGAAAGCCGAGACGAGGGCCAGTCCCAGGCCGGCGCTTCTCCCCTGAGACGCGTGCATCGGCACATCATGACAGCTGCGATCAGCAGCGTCATCACTGTCGCACCTGTCGAGAGGTGTGGCCCACGCCGGCCGCCGCCTCCCGGCTCACACCTGCGGCGACGCCTCGGCGGTCAGCTCCGCCGCGCGGTCCGCCAGCCAGGCGGCGTCCACGCCCGCGCGGGCCAGCACCTCCACGGCCCGGCACTCCTTGTCGGCGGCCAGGGCGGCCAGGAGGTCGAGGCCGCCGGGCCGAGGTTCGCCGCGGAGCGCGGCGCGGCGCCGGGCCTCCTCCATGGCGGTCACCGCCGAGGGCGACCAGCCCTCCACCTCCGTGTCCCGGACCACCGGGACCGCGCCGGAGTCCTCGACCGAGCCCTGCCAGCGGAGCCCGTACCCGATGCTGCGCTGGACGAGGTAGCCAAGCACCTTGGCCAGCCGCGGACCTCCGTCGAAGGCGTCACGGACCGTGGGGTCCGACTCGATGAGGGAGTGCAGGAGATGGGCCGTGTCGATCTGACGGTCACCGTCGCGCAGGGCCCGTCTGCGCGCGCCGGTCACCACCGACGCCAGTTCCACGGAGAATCTGGCGTCGAGGTCGGCACGGTTCGGTGCGGGCTGTTCGGGTATCCGCGGCGTCCGGTTTTGCACACCTCTACCCCAT
The DNA here is from genome assembly GCF_040297465.1 of Streptomyces sp. NPDC001787. Taxonomy (NCBI): domain Bacteria; kingdom Bacillati; phylum Actinomycetota; class Actinomycetes; order Kitasatosporales; family Streptomycetaceae; genus Streptomyces; species Streptomyces sp. NPDC001787. The sequence goes on along the minus strand of NZ_JBEOZE010000042.1, from coordinate 21,929 downwards.
CAGTCCCGGAGTGCCGGAGCATCCCCGGAGGGGCCCATATACACATCCCACCCAAGTTGGGCACACCGGATCAGGCCCTCATCCTTGCGGATGAGATGTCCCACGGCACGCAACCGATCCGAACGGAGCGCACGGTCCCGGCCCGCGGAACCGGAGCGGCCCCGGCCCTCGCGCCCCGGGCAACCGGGGGGCCCTTCCCGTACGTCCCTCACGCAACAGCAAGTTCACAGCATCCGGAAGGAGTACGTCGGAGGTGTTCTGGATGGTCGCCCTGCCGGCGCTGGACGGACTGGAGTACGTGTACCGGGTGTACGCACCGGACGACGCGCTGCCCGCCGATCTCTTCTGGGCCGCGTTCCACTGCCACGACGAGGGCCCGCATCCGCGCGCTTCGGACCGGTTCGACGCGGCGGTCATCTGGCGGAACCGGCAGACCCAGCAGATCTGACAGTTCATCAGTATTGAATGTTCTCGCCACTGCCGCTACGTTCCGCGACACCGCAACCCGACGATCCAGGGGTGACCGCATGGCCGAAGTCAGCGCCGAGGCGCGTATCGAAGCACCCGCCGAGAAGGTCTGGGCACAGCTCACGGACTTCACCACCTACGGCGCGTGGAACGCCACCCACACCAGCTTCCCCAAGGGCGGCCCCGCCGTGCTGGAGCTCGCGGCCACCTACGAGGAGAACCTGAAGCTCATGGGCTTCCCCGCCGAGGTGATCTGGACGGTGGCCGCACTGGAGTCCGGCAGGCTGCTGACCACCACGGGCAAGGGCCCGATGGGCGTCAACCTGTCCATGCGCTACTCCCTGACGCCGGACGGGGATGCCACCATGATGCGCATCGACGGGGAGTTCACCGGGGCCGCGGTATCGATGATGGCGGGCAAGCTCAAGGACTCGGCGACGGCGGCGCTGCACGAGTCGCTGCGCAAACTCGGCGGTCTCGTCACGGCATAGGAGCCGCGGCCACCGCGGCACCGACACCCCCGTGCCGCCGTGCCGCCGCGCCACCGGGCCGAGCGGCCCGCCGACTCGCCAAGAGCATCCGGCCGCGGCAGCCGGAAGGGCCTCGCGGACCGGCCGCGGGGCCCTTCGTACCGAGCAGCTCACCGACGCCGGTGACCGTCGGCGTCAGTGCTCGTCGGCAAGGATCAGGTAGAGCTTCTTGCGGGCGTCGTTGATGACGGACAGCGCCTTCTGCCGCTGGTCGGCCGAACCCGTCTTCCAGACCTGCCCGAACGCCTCCATCAGACCGAAGCCGGCCTGCCGGATCTCGTTCACGCTCTCCCAGTCGACGCCGCGCCCGGCCTCCTCCCACGGCGCGTCCGGGCCGGTTTCGGCCTCACCGCGCCCGGAGTCGGTGAGCGTGAACAGCTTCTTGCCGCCCTCGCTCGCGCTGACGATCAGCCCTTCGTCCTCCAGCAGCTGGAGGGTCGGGTAGACCGAACCCGGGCTGGGCCGCCAGGCCCCGCCGCTGCGCTCGCCGATCTCCTGGATCATCTCGTACCCGTGCATCGGCCGGTCCTTCAGCAGGGCCAGGATCGACGCACGTACGTCACCGCGCCTCGCCCGGCCCCTGCCGCCACCCCGGCCGCGCCCGCCCCCGAAGGGGCCACCGCCGAAGGGACCACCGCCGAACGGCGGCCCGAACTGCCCGAAGGCCGCCCGCCGCCCCTCGAAGTCGCCCCGACCCTGATGACCGGGCCCGCAGTGCCCATGTCCGTGCCCATGCTCGTGTCCATGTGAACGCATCGCTACGCTCCCTCCATCGTTGATCTGTCGCGATGCGTCAACGATATATCGGAAACTATCGCCTGGCAAACACCGGTCGCCCTGCCCGGGTCCCGTCGCGACGGCTCGGCCCCGCCCAGCGCCTTTGACGCCGAAGGGGGCGTACGGGTTACCCGTACGCCCCCTTCGGCACCAGCCCCACCGGCCGGCCCTCGCCCCGGCCGACCCGTTTCACGGAGTGGGCAGCCAGTCCACCTTCCCCGCGAGCAGCGCGTATCCGACGAACGCCCCGACGTCGAGCAGCGTGTGCGCGACGACCAGCGGCCCGACCCGTCCCCAGCGCCGGTACAGCAGCACGAAGACGACGCCCATCACCAGGTTGCCGATGAAGCCGCCGATGCCCTGGTACAGGTGGTACGAGCCGCGCAGCACCGAACTCGCCACCAGCGCGGCCATCGGCGTCCAGCCCAACTGCCCGAGTCTGCGCAGCAGATACCCGACGACGATCACTTCCTCCAGTACGGAGTTCTGCACCGCGGAGAGGATCAGTACGGGGAACTTCCACCACACGTCGGGCAGCGACTCCGGCACCACGGTGAGATTGAACCCGGTGGCCCGCGCCACGAGGTAGAAGGCCAGCCCGGCGCTGCCGATGCCCGCCGCGACCAGCGTGCCGCGCCCGAGGTCGCGCCCCGGGTCGGTCCGGTCGAATCCGATGACCCGGAGCCCCGCGCCCTCCCTGATCAACAGGTGCGCCACGAGGGCGACCGGCACCAGAGCCGTTGCGATTCCGAACATTTGCCATGCCAGATCCAGCCATGGCCGCCCAGGAGCGTACGAACCGTTGAGCGTCGCGGCCTGATCCTTCAAACCCCCTGGTTTCGTCAACGATCCGACAAAACTGATCAGGGCAGACACCCCGCTGGCGCCCAGCGAGAGAGCCAGGACCAGTACGGTCTCGGACCGCAGGATCCGTTGTGAAACAGCGCCTTGGGGAAAAGAATCAGCCACGCGCCCCGCCTCCACCTGTACACCCGCCTTTAGTTGTGCAATCGCATGTCATCCCGCCCGCCGTCCCGCTAGGGTCTCGAATGCAGGTACGAAGATCATGCGCGACAGGCCGGGGGACAACCACCAACGCCGGTGGTGCGGTCCCCCTTTTCCTTGTTCATCCTCAAGGAGGGGCACCACCGACATGGGACGTCATAGCTTGCCCGACGACTTCGCGACGGAAGAGCACCGGGGTGGTCCTCCCCCGCGCCGCCGCCGCACCGTTGCCATCGCCACCATGCTGGTACTCGCTGTGGCGGCGGGAACGGCTGTCGCGGTCCAGGGCGGCGTACTGTCGTTCTCCGAGTCCTGCGAGGACTCCAGCGTGAAGCTGTCGATGGCGGCCTCGCCCGACATCGCCCCCGCCATGCGGGCCATCGCCGACAAGGCCCGTGAGGACGAGGTGAGATCCGACGGCCGCTGCCTGGACGTGAAGGTGGTGGCACGCGACTCCTACAAGGTGGCCGACGCGCTCGCCACCGGCGACGAGTCCCTCGACTTCCAGGTCTGGCTGCCCGACTCCGATCTCTGGCTGGACCGGGCCAAGGGGGTCGGTGAGAGCATCCCGATCACCCCGTCCGACTCAGTGGCCTCCTCCCCCGTGGCCCTGGCCATGGTCCCGCCGGCCGCCGAGAAGCTGGGCTGGCCCCAGAAGACCTACTCCTGGGCGGAGCTGGTCGCCTCGGCCGTGGAGTCGGACAAGGTACGCCTCGGCGCGGCCGACCCGGCCCGCAGCGCCACCGGCCTGCTGGCCCTGACCAGCATCGGGGCCTCGTCCGGCAGTCAGGGCGGGGACAGCGACACCCGGGTGGCCGAGACCGCGAAGGTGCTGGCGCAGCGGATGTCCGACGGCGACACCCAGGTCCTGGAGACCCTGGCGCGCGACGGTTCGGGGACCGAGGAGGGCAACCCGAAGCGCAACCAGGCGGTGCCGCTCTCCGAGCAGGCGGCTTTCGCCCACAACGCGGAGGCCGGCGGAGGGGGCAAGGTCGACCTCTTCTACCCGAAGGACGGCAGCCCCCTGCTCAACTACCCGTACACCCTGGTCGACGAGCCGAAGCTGAGCACCGAGGAAGCACGGGCGGCCCTGCGCTTCATGACCCTGCTGAACGACCGCGGATCGCGGGCCGTCCTGACCCGGCACGGGTTCCGGTCCGTGGACGGGACAGCCGGGGAAGCGGTCGTCACGGCGGCGGGCGGCAGGACGCCCCAGCCGTACGCCAACGCCGCCGCCGACGCGCCCACCGCTCAGGCGCTCCAGGAGACGCTCGGCATGTGGACCATCACGGTGCAGAGCGCGCGGCTGACCACGGTGGTCGACACGTCCGGCTCGATGGCCACCGCGGTGCCGGGCCGCGGCCAGTCCCGGATGGACGTCACGAAGGCGTCCCTGATCCAGGCTCTCGGCCAGTTCACACCGGAGGACGAGATCGGGCTCTGGGAGTTCGCGACGACACTGGACGGCGAGAAGGACTACCGCGAGCTGATGCCCACCGGCAGGCTGGGCGACCCGGTGAAGGGCGGCGGCACCTACCGGGACGAACTGTCGGCGGCGTTCGCGGGCCTCGAACCGGTACCGGGCGGGGCGACCGGTCTGTACGACACCACGCTGGCCTCGTACAAGGCGGCTCAGTCGTCGTATGTGAAGGGCAAGTTCAACTCACTGGTCATCCTCACCGACGGCTCCAACCAGGACGCCCACGGAATCTCCCGCAGTGCGCTCATCGACCGGCTGAAGCAGCTCGCCGACCCGCAGCGTCCGGTCCCGATCATCGCCATCGCGGTGGGTCCGGACGCCGACCGCGAAGAGGTCTCCGCGATAGCGGAGGTGACCGGCGGCGGGGGGTACGAGGTGAGCGACCCGGCGGATATCCAGGCGGTGATCCTCCAGGCCATCATGACGGCCGGGCAGAACGGACGCGCCACCCAGGAGTAGCCCGCGCATCCGCCCCGGCCCCCGGTCCTTCTGCCACCCCGGCCACCGGCCCGTCCGCCACCCCGCCACCGCACTCTTCCCGGGACCGGTCCTGTCCTCGCCCCGGTCGCGGTCCGGTCGCGGTCCCGGTCCCGGTCCCGGTCCCGGTCAGGGTGCCGGGAATCCCACCGGCCAGGTGTGCACCGGCTCGCCCGTCTGCGCCAGTTCGATGTAGCGCCGGGTGGTGGCGGCGAGCGCCGCGTCACGTTCCAGCCCGGCCTCCAGGGCCCGGTGGTACGTGGCGACCTGCCAGGACGCCCCGTTGACGCGTCGTCTGCACCGCTCCTCGATGATGCCCAGGTAGCGGTCGCGGTCCGCCGGCTCGATGTTCCACGCGTCGAGCCCGGCAGCCGCCAGCGGCAGGAGCTCGTCGCGTACGAGCTTGACGGCCGGCACCTTGGCGAGCCCGCCGGAACGGCCCGGGAGCGGCCAGAGGATCTCGGCATCGATGCCGTGGCGGCAGGCCGCGTCGAAGTTCTCCGCGGCGGCTTCGAAGGGCAGCTTGCTCCACACCGGCCGGGACTGCTCGGCCAGGGCGCGTACCAGCCCGTAGTAGAACGCGGCGTTCGCGATCACGTCGGGCACGGTGGGCCCGGCCGGCAGGACGCGGTTCTCCACCCTCAGATGGGGAACGCCGTCGGCCAGTCCGTACACCGGCCTGTTCCAGCGGTAGACCGTGCCGTTGTGCAGCACCAGCTCGGCCAGCGTGGGGACCCCTCCGTCATCGAGCACCCGCAGAGGTTCCTCGTCGTCCCGGATCGGCAGCAGCGGCGGGAAGTAGCGCAGGTTCTCCTCGAACAGCTCGTACGCGGAACTGATCCAGCGCTCCCCGAACCAGGTCCTCGGCCGCACACCCTGGTTCTGGAGTTCGGGCGGCCGTACGTCGGTGGCCTGCTGGAACAGCGGTGGCCTCGACTCCCGCCACAGCTCCTTGCCGAACAGGAAGGGCGAGTTGGCGCCGAGCGCGATCTGCACGGAGGTGACGGCCTGGGCGGCGTTCCAGACGTCCGCGAAACGCGCGGGTGTCACCTGGAGGTGGAATTGGACGGAGGTGCAGGCCGATTCGGGAGCGATCGAGGACGAGGTGCAGACCAGCCGCTCCACGCCCTCGATATCGAGGGCGAAATCCTCCCCCCGGGCCGCCGCCATTTGATCGTTGAGCAGCGTGTAGCGTTCCGCTTCCGAGAGGTTCGAGGACACCACGTCCCGCTGTCCGAGTGTCGGCAGGATTCCGATCATCACGATCCCCGCGCCCACCTCGGCGGCCTTCCGGTGGGCATACGCGAGACCCGTGCGCAACTCCTCCGCGAGCTGGTCGAAAACCCGGCCGCTGAGGCGGTGCGGAACAATATTCACTTCCAGATTGAACATACCCAGTTCGGTCTGGAAATCCCGGCTCGCGATGCGCTGGAGAACCTGCGCATTCCGCATCCTCGGCATGCCGTCAGGACCCGCCAGATTCAGCTCGATCTCCAGCCCCAGGAGATTCTTGGGGCGATCGAACCTCCGCTCCGCCAGCAGCCTCTCCAACCCCTCCAGGCACTGGTTGAGCTTTCTGCGGTACGTCTGCCGATCCGACAGGTCAAAGGCTCGCGCCACGACCTTCTCCCCCATCGAAGGGTCCCTCCTCCAGTGGGCGGCCCGCGGCCCAGGCCGCTCGTATCAGGATCGATAATGCCCATTCGAGGTGATCCATAACGTCCCCCGGGCGCCGTAGACCCGCTAGTCTTCGACGGAATCGGCGGGCACATTCCGTCGGCATACGGCAATCGGATGTTTCGACCCTGGGGCGAGTGACGGAAAACACCGTCGAGTTTCGGCCTACCGCAACATCGGAAAAACCCCTGGCGAAGGATGACCTGAACAGCAGGAATCATCAGAAACTCCACAATTCACAGACCTGATGCCGCCTTGCGGTTCGCCATCGCGCCAGCTAGTGGAAGTACCATGTGAACACTTTTCGTATAAACTCCGCCCACGAGGCAGAGAGTTGACGCAACCGGCCCGGTCCCGGCCCCTCTGGCCCCGCCCGCCGACAGCGCCGTCTGCACCCACCACGCATCACCGTGTCTCCAAGTGAGAGGCGACCCACTATGCCGCTGCATGTTCCCCCGGCTCCCGCGCCCGCATTGCGCAGCGTTCTCGCGGCACTCGGATCCCCCACCGCCGTCCGCGAAGCCCGCACTCCCGCGCTCCGGTCGGCCCAAGGCCCCCTGAGCCCCGAACTTCCGCTGCCCGTCCATGTACTGGACCGGATCGTTCCGAACGACCCCGCGCCCCGTACCCGTCTGGCCGCCTGGCGATTCCTGATCCGCAGCGAGGAGCGCGCCGTCGCGGCGGCGGACACCGTACTCACCCCGGACGGCTGGGCCTTCTCGCACTTCTTCGAGGGGCCCTACCTCGCCTCGACCGAGCTGGCGGTCAAGCAGGCGGAGGCGTCGGCCGCCCCCTGCCGGGCGCGGCTGCTGTCCATCCCGGAGCTCTACATGCTCACGCTGTGGCTGCACGGAGACACCGACGCCGATGCCGCCGCCTCGGTGCTCGCCCCCACCGATGTGCTGGTTCCCCTGGCGCCCGCCCCGCCGGGGATAGCGGCGCACCACCCGCGCCGCGTCGCCGATCTGCTCCCGCTGATGACCCTGCGGGTCACCCCGGGACCGCTGCTCAGTTCCGCCTGACCCGGCCCTTCCCCCGCATGCCCCCGCGGCGCCCCGTTCCGCCCGTACCCGCACGGGACGGGCCGGGACACCGCGGGGGCTCATTCGTACCCGTCCGGACTAGCCCGGTCCGGCCACCCCGAACCACCCAAAGGGACAGTGCAGTTGCGCTGAACCGTCCGGCCGGGTGATGCGTCATGGGAGGAGAAGAAGCGCTGCGGCGAAATCCCTGCGGAATGACGCCCGCAGGGCAACACTGGGACCGGACCGACTGATACGGGGGCGGCAAATGAACACGTCATCCAGCCGCAGGACATTCGAATCGACGCAGCGAAAGAACCCATCCATGTGCCAGCACCAGCCACCCTGCCCGACCGCCGACTCCGCCGACCGGGAAGCCGCCCGCCTGACGGCACACCACCCGGAACAGGGCTGGAGCCTGCTGTGCAACGGCGTCCTGCTCTTCGAGGACACCGGCGAGCTGCTCCCGGACGGGCAGATCATCGCCCCGCACCGGCCGCTGGGGGCCGACCGGGTGGTGAAGGCCGCCTGACCCCGCACGTACGAAGGGGGCCGGCCCGGAGAGATCTCCGCACCGGCCCCGACGCATGTCCGCAACGCGCCTATACCTTCGGTCAGTTGTCGTACTCGTCCAGCGGCGGGCAGGAGCAGACCAGGTTACGGTCGCCGAAGGCGCCGTCGATCCGGCGCACCGGCGGCCAGTACTTGTCCGCGGCCGACACTCCGGCCGGGAAGACGGCCTCCTCACGGCTGTAGGCGTGATCCCATGCGCCACCGAGCGCCGCCGCCGTGTGCGGGGCGTTGCTCAGCGGGTTGTCGTCCGCGCTCCACTCACCGGAGGCGACCTTCTCGATCTCGCCGCGGATGGCGATCATGGTGTCGCAGAACCGGTCGAGCTCGGCGAGGTTCTCGCTCTCGGTCGGCTCGATCATCAGCGTCCCGGCCACCGGGAACGACATGGTCGGCGAGTGGAAGCCGTAGTCGATCAGGCGCTTGGCGACATCGTCGATGCTCACTCCGGTCGCCTTGGAGATCGGCCGCAGATCCACGATGCACTCGTGCGCGACCAGGCCGGCCGGACCGTTGTACAGGATCGGGAAGTGCGGCTCCAGGCGCTTGGCGATGTAGTTGGCCGCGAGCACGGCGACCTGCGTCGCGCGCTTCAGCCCCTCGCCGCCCATCAGCCGGACGTACGCCCACGAGATCGGCAGGATGCCGGCCGAGCCCCACGGGGCGGCCGAGATCGGGCCCACACCGGTCTCCGGGCCCGCGGCGGGCTGGAGCGGGTGGTTGGGGAGGTAGGGCGCGAGGTGCGCGCGGACGCCGACCGGGCCGACACCGGGGCCGCCGCCGCCGTGCGGGATGCAGAAGGTCTTGTGCAGGTTCAGGTGCGAGACGTCGCCGCCGAACTTGCCGGGCTTCGCGAGACCGACCAGCGCGTTGAGGTTGGCGCCGTCCACGTAGACCTGGCCGCCCGCGTCGTGCACCTCACCGCAGATGGCGGCGACATGCTCCTCGAACACACCGTGGGTCGAGGGGTAGGTGATCATGAGCACGGCGAGCTCGTCGCGGTACTGCCCGATCTTGGCGCGCAGGTCCTCGATGTCGACCTCGCCGTCGTCGGCGGTCTTCACGACGACGACCTTCATGCCCGCCATGACGGCGCTCGCGGCATTGGTGCCGTGGGCCGAGGACGGGATCAGACAGACGGTGCGCCCCTCGTCGCCGTTGGCCCGGTGGTACGCCCGGACGGCCAGCAGACCGGCGAACTCGCCCTGCGAACCCGCGTTCGGCTGGATCGACACGGCGTCGTAACCGGTGACCTCGGCGAGCCGCTCCTCCAGCTCACGGATGAGGGTGAGGAATCCCTGAGCCTGCTCGGCGGGCGCGAAGGGGTGCAGGGCCCCGAACTCGGGCCAGGTGATCGACTCCATCTCGGCGGTCGCGTTCAGCTTCATGGTGCAGGAGCCGAGCGGGATCATGCCGCGGTCCAGCGCGTAGTCCCGGTCGGCGAGCTTGCGCAGGTAGCGCAGCATCGCGGTCTCGGACCGGTGCTGGTGGAAGACCGGGTGCGTGAGGATCTCGTCGTCGCGCAGCAGCCCCTCGGGGAGCGTCTCGGCGGCCACCGCGTCCAGCGCCTCGACGTCGCCCTCGGCGCCGAAGGCCGCCCATACGGCGGCGACCTGGGTGCGGGTCGTGGTCTCGTCACAGGCCAGGGAGACCAGGTCGGCGTCGACGAGGCGCAGGTTGACCCCACGCTCACGGGCGCCCGCGACCACGGCGGCGGCCCTGCCGGGAACCCGCACGGTCAGCGTGTCGAAGAACGCGCCGTGCACGACGTCGGCTCCACCCCGCCGCAGGCCCTCGGCCAGGATCGCGGCGTAGCGGTGGGTGCGCCGGGCGATCGTCCGCAGGCCCTCGGGGCCGTGGTAGACGGCGTACATCCCGGCCATGACGGCGAGCAGCACCTGGGCGGTGCAGATGTTGCTGGTGGCCTTCTCGCGGCGGATGTGCTGCTCACGGGTCTGGAGGGCCAGGCGGTACGCCTTGTTGCCGTCGGCGTCGACGGAGACGCCGACGAGCCGGCCGGGCAGGCTGCGGGCGAACTTCTCGCGCACGGCCATGAAGCCGGCGTGCGGTCCGCCGAAGCCCATCGGTACGCCGAAGCGCTGGGTGGTGCCGACGGCGATGTCCGCGCCCAGCTCTCCGGGGGAGGTGAGCAGGGTCAGGGCGAGCAGGTCGGCGGCCACGGTGACGATCGCGCCGAGCTCGTGGGCCTGCCCGATGACGGGCTTGAGGTCCCGCACGGCTCCGGAGGCGCCCGGGTACTGGAGCAGTACACCGAAGACGCCGCGCTCGGCGAGATCTGCCGGGATGCCGTCGGTGAGGTCGGCGACGACGACCTCGACACCGGTCGGCTCCGCGCGGGTCTCGATCACCGCGACGGTCTGCGGCAGGGTGTCGGCGTCGACCAGGAAGACACCGTTCTTCACCTTGCCGACGCGGCGGGACAGGGCCATGGCCTCGGCGGCCGCGGTGCCCTCGTCGAGCAGGGAGGCGCCGGAGGTGGGCAGCCCGGTCAGCTCGGCGACCATCGTCTGGAAGTTGAGGAGCGCTTCGAGCCGCCCCTGGGAGATCTCCGGCTGGTACGGCGTGTAGGCCGTGTACCACGCGGGGTTCTCCATGACGTTGCGCAGGATCACCGGCGGGGTGAACGTGCCGTAGTAGCCGAGCCCGATCATCGGCGCGAGCACCTGATTGCGGTCGGCGAGCGAACGCAGCTCGGCCAGCACCTCGGCCTCGGTACGGGCCGACGGAAGCTTGAGGGCCTCCGTGCTCTTGATCACGTCGGGCACCGCGGCGGCGGTGAGCTCGTCGAGCGAGCCGTAGCCGACCTGGGCGAGCATCTTCGCCTGGGCCTCACCATCGGGCCCTATGTGGCGCTGCTCGAACGGAATGCCCTGCTCCAGCTGGGAGAGCGGAGTGCGACGGGGGGTCATGATGGAGGCCTCCTGGTCTGTCACGACCTGCGAGGGGCACCGCGGCGTGGGTGCCCGAACGGCCTCCCCCTCTGTCATCTCAACCTGAGAGCTTCACCGGCCCGCCTCACGGCGCACCGGCTTTCACCGTCGGTGAGGGTGGGATCCGTTCCGGGCACATGCCCGCAGGGAACCCGCCCTGCTTTCCAGAGTGACCTCGTCCGTGCGGTACGGGGGCCTGAGAGATTCCGGGGAGGATTTGCTCCTTCGGCGCCTCCGGATTCTGCACCGGAGGACTCTCCCGCACGGGGTCAGCAGCCATAAGCCAGCCTACCAGCGGGGTTCACGCCGAATTGCTCAAGTGGCCGACACCCGCGATCTGCACTTCTGTAGTGCTTGTGGAGTAGTCACCACCACCCAGGCAGTTGCGACCAGTGGGAGGCACCGTGCAGACCGACATCGATCCGCGCAGCCTGATCGGCCGCAAGGCATTCGACCGCAGGGGAACCAAGATCGGAACGGTGGACGAGGTCTATCTGGACGATGCGACGGGGGTCCCGGAGTGGGCGGCCGTACGGACCGGCCTCTTCAGCCGGGACGCTTTCGTCCCCCTCGAACCGAGCGAATTCGTCGAGGATTCGCTGCGGATCCCGTTCGACCGCGCGTTGATCAAGGACGCGCCGGACTTCGGAGTCGGCCGCCACCTCAGCCCGGAGCAGGAACTGCAGCTCTACCGCCATTACGGGCTGGACTCCGCGCCCCCGGGGGAGACCGGGCAGGACCAGGACTTCGGCAGGCTGGCGGGCCAGGAGGAGTAGTCCACGGGGTCGCGCACCAGGGGCAGCGGATCGGCCGGCCGCAGCTCCGGGTCGTCGGTACGGAACGTACGCACCCGGCCCGGTGTGCCGCCCGGCTCCTCGAAGCGGACCGTCACGCGGCCCACCCCGCTGCCCTGCACCCAGCCGTGGCCGTGCGTGCCGTGGCGCACATCATGGCCGGCGGGCCAGCGCCGGGCGGCGAGGGTCTCCGCGCTCTCCCCCTCCGCCTCCCCCGCAGGGACGGTGTGCGGCGTTTCACCGTCCTCCGGGGGGCCGGGCGGGGCCTCCGGTGCGGCCTCCGCTCCGGCTTCGGCCTCCGCTTCCGCCTCGGCCGCCTGCCGGGCATCGGCCGCCTGGGCGAAGAGGTCCTCCTGGGTGTAGTCGGCGAGCCCCGTGACGCCCACTCCCAGCAGCCGTACGCCCCCGGTGGTGTCCACTGCCTCCAGGAGTCTCGCCGCGGCCTCCCGGACCACTGTGGGGTCGTCCGTGGGCCCTCTGAGGGTCTCGGAGCGGGTCAGGGTGGAGAAGTCGTACCGGCGCACCTTGAGGACCACGGTGCGCCCGGAGCGCCCCGCGGCCCGCAGCCGCTCCACGCACCGGTCCGCCAGCCGCTCCACCTCCGCGCGCACCCGCACCCGGTCGTGCAGGTCGACATCGAAGGTGTCCTCGACCGATACGGACTTGGCGTCACGCTCGGCGACGACCGGGCGATCGTCCAGGCCGAGCGCCATCCGGTGCAGCGAGACGCCGTGCGCCTTGCCCACCAGCCGGACGAGCTCCGCCTCCCCGGCCTCGGCCAGGTCGTGGACGGTGGTCATCCCGGCCCGGCGGAGGTGGTCCCCGGTGGCGGGGCCGACGCCCGGCAGGGTCCGTACGGGCATGGGCGCCAGCAGCTCCCGTTCGCTGCCCGGCTCGATGAGCAGGAGCCCATCCGGCTTGGCCTCCTCCGAGGCGATCTTGGCCAGCATCTTGGAGCCGGCGAGCCCCACGGAGCCGCTCAGCCCGGTCACCGCGTGGATGGCGGCCCGCAGCTGCTCGCCCATGGCACGGGCCGACACCGAGTCGTCGGCGACGCCGCCCGCCTCCAGATCGACGAAGGCCTCGTCCAGGCTGAGCGGCTCCACCAGCGGCGACAGCCTGCCGAGCAGCTCCATCACCTGGTCGCTCACCGCGCGGTACAGCGAGAAGCGCGGCACGAGATACGCGGCGTTCGGTGCCAGCCGCCGGGCCTGCGCCGTCGGCATCGCCGAGTGCACGCCCAGGCGCCGGGCCTCGTACGACGCGGTGGCGACCACCCCGCGCGGCCCCAGGCCGCCCACGACCACCGGCTTGCCGCGCAGACTCGGCTTGGACGCCTGCTCCGCCGAGGCGTAGAAGGCATCCATGTCCAGATGGAGGATGGTGGGCGCGGCTCTCACACCTCCGATGCTGCCCTACGGCACTGACAACGCGACGGTACCGACAACGCGGCTGCCCGGCCCCCTTTCGGGGCCGGGCAGCCGTCATGCTGTCGCCGATGAGGTCAGCCGGTCATCCCGCCCGGTTGCGCCGCCGCGCGAGTTCGTCGGTGGGGTTGTTGCCCACCAGCGTCTCGCCGGTGTCGACCCGCTCTCCGTGCAGCTGGGACAGTGCCGCGTCCACGTCCCGCCACACGACGCCGACGGCGATCCCGAAGACCCCTTGACCGCCCTGGAGCAGCGCCACGACCTCGGCGGGCGAGGAACACTCGTAGACCGTCGCACCGTCGCTCATGAGCGTCATCCGCTCAAGGTCCTGGAACCCCCGGGCCCGCAGATGCTGGACCGTGGTGCGGATGTTCTGCAGGGCGACCCCGGTGTCCAGGAACCGCTTGACGATCTTGAGGAGGACCACGTCCCGGAAGCTGTAGAGACGCTGGGTGCCCGACCCGTAGGCCGGACGCACGCTCGGCTCCACCAGCCCCGTACGCGCCCAGTAGTCGAGCTGGCGGTAGGTGATCCCCGCCGCCGCGCACGCCGTCGGTCCGCGATAGCCGATGTCATTCGCTGCTGCCACGCCGTCCGCCGCCACCGCAGCCGGCTGAACCGGTTGCCTGATGGTGTGGTCGGCCGCACTGCCGTGCTGCGGATACGGCCCACCCGCTGCCGTACCGTCGCCGCTGATTCTCACGCCGACCTCCGTCCTTGACCTGCCCACTCGAAGGTAGGCAGTCACTTGGGGTGCGTCAACGATCGCCACACTCGGCACGCCGAGTGATAATCACCCTGAGGGTGGTTTCCCGTGCCTCACTATCGGGAAAGGCTTGTCGGATGCGCTGACGACACCCCTGCGGGACGGTCACTGACTGTTGGTACCGAAGTCCTCCGGGGAGATCTGGTCGAGGAACTCGCGGAACTTCTCCACCTCGTCCTCCTGCTCGTCGGGGATGGCGATCCCGGCATCGTCCAGCACCCCGTCACTGCCGTAGATCGGCGTTCCGGTCCGCAGGGCGAGCGCTATGGCGTCGGACGGCCGGGCACTCACCTCGACCCCGCTGGCGAAGACGAGCTCCGCGTAGAACACACCTTCGCGAAGGTCCGTGATGCGGACCTCGGTGAGCTCCTGGCCGACGGCCTCGAGCACATCCTTGAAAAGATCATGGGTCAGCGGCCTGGCCGGAGCCATGCCCTGCTGGGCGAAGGCGATCGCGGTCGCCTCCCCAGGACCGATCCAAATGGGGAGGTACCGGTCGCCTCCCACTTCACGCAGGAGAACGATCGGCTGGTTTGAGGGCATTTCCACCCGGACACCGACAACGTCGAGCTCGTTCACACAGCAACCCTAGGACGTGCCCGCCATGTTTGGGTAGTCGGGCGCCTGTGAGGTCAGTGCAGCCGGACCTGCAGAGCCGTCTGGACAAGGGCCGCGTGCAGCCGCACGGAAAGCTCGGCGAGCTCCTTCGCGGTGGCCTCCGCATGGGCTCTGGTCTGCGGATTCCGGTGCCGGCGCAAGGGCGCGACCACCTGTTCGATCAGCCCGGCCTCGCGGTCGGCGGCGGCCCGCATGGCCCGCAGGTGCCGAGGTTCCAGACCGAATCGGCCCAGATCCGCCACAAGTTTCGCCACGGTCACCGTCTCGGCGTCGTAGCCGCCCTCCGGCATGGCCACGATCAGCCCGTACGACTCCCACTCGTCGAGCTGCTCCTCGTCCACCTCGGCCGCCGCGAGCAGCTCGGAGCGCCCGATGCGCGCGGCGGTCGCGGCGCCGGGGCCGGAGTCCCAGAATCCGTCGGAGAGGTCCCGCTGGCCGCCGGGGGTGGGCAGCACGGGCTGCTCCCCCCGGGCCAGGGCGTCGAGATGCCCCCGGATGACCTTCAGCGGAAGATAGTGGTCCCGCTGCATACGGAGCACCTGTGCGAGCCGCTCGACATCGCCGGTACTGAACTTCCGGTATCCGGAAGGCGTGCGCTGCGGCTCGATGAGGCCCTCGGCCTCCAGGAAACGAATCTTGGAGATGGTGACTTCGGGGAACTCGTCGCGCAACTGGAGGAGCACCGTACCGATGCTCATCGCTCGGGCGTCCGCGGCGGCGGTGCCGTGACCGGCACCGCCTGTGGGTGTTCGCAGCATGGGCCTTCCTGAGGGTCCCCCGGACCAGGTCCGGGGGAGGGTCATACGCCCCGCTGGCTCGCGTAGAAGACCAGCCGGTACTTACCGATCTGGACTTCGTCGCCATTGGACAGCGCGACGGAATCGATGCGCTCACGGTTGACATAGGTGCCGTTGAGGCTGCCGACGTCACCCACGGTGAAGCTACCGTCCGGGCTCCTGCGGAACTCCACATGACGCCGCGACACGGTCACGTCGTCGAGGAAGATATCGCTCTGCGGGTGCCGTCCGGCTGTGGTGAGGTCACCGTCCAGCAGGAAGCGACTGCCCGAATTGGGCCCCCGCCGCACCACGAGCAGCGCGGAACCGCCCGGCAGGGCGTCCACGGCCGCCTGTGCCTCGGGCGAGAGGGAAGGCAGCGCGGTCTGCCCCGTCGCCTCCGCCTCGTACGCCTCAAGGCCGGAGATCGAGATCGTCGACGTCGTCTCCGAGGCGCGCTCGGGGACACCGCCCCGCAGCGGCGTACCGCAGTTGGAGCAGAAACGGCTGGCTTCGGTGTTGCGGTGCCCGCACCTCGCACAAACCGGCATGGACGCACCCTCCGGGGCGGGGCTGAACCCTCCACCCGTACTTGAGGTTGATGGTTCGCCGAAACCTATGCGTCCGGCACCGGCATGGTCAACAGACGACACGCCGGGCCCACCCTGAGCGTCACCGGCGGCACCGGAGACCTCGTCGCGGAAGAGCGGGCGCTCCCCGCTCTGCTCCTCGTCCTGACCATGGCGCGGTGCACGGTGCCGGGCAGCGCTGTTGCTGTCCTCGCGTGCACTCTTTCCGAACAACTTCGCAAACAACTTCACGGGCGATTCCCCTTGACCGACATAGACCCGCCCGTGGGGCAGGACGAACCCTGAATGAACACACCTGCCGACCCGGACATCTTCACAACGTCCGTATCCACCCGACAGTTTCCACCACGCGCCACCAATCCGTTGCGCCGACCCCCCGCAACCTCCGGCCCGCGTCCTTCCGCCTTCGTACGCCCACGGCTCACTGGGACGACGACCGAGCGTAGTCAGGCTGCTTCGCCGGTCGCAAGGCATCCACGACGATGTCGTCCGACCTCTCCACGGCCGCGGCGGCCTGCTCCTTCTCCAGCGTCTGGACCACACCTCCCGGAATGTTGAGCGCCGGCTCCAGATCCTGCGGCTTGCCGATCACCTTGAACTCATAAGGCGCTTCGATCCTCTTGCCGTCGACCTGGATGTCACCGCCCTCACCGGCGAAGTACGTATTGGCCACCACCCGCACGCCGTTGACCTCGATCGCCTCGGCACCGGCCGCACGCAGCTCCTGGATGGCGTCGAGCAGCATGTCGGCCGCGACGCCGCCACCGGGGTCGTTGATCGTCAGCGTGATACCGGGGCCGTGCGCCGCCACGGTGCCCGCGAGGATACCGAGCTGCCGCTCCTTCTCCAGCGTCTGTTTCCGGGCCTCCTCGGCCTGGTCGGAGCTGTTCTCCAGCTCCGTGCGCTGATCGTCGAGGCGCTGCTTCTCGTCCTCCAGACGCTGGGTCCGGTCGTCGACCTCGTCGAGGATCCGGACCAGGTCCTCCTGCCGTGCTCCGCGCAGGGCGCTGTCCTCGCTGGTGGAGCGTACCTGGATGGCCAGCCCCAGACCGAGGCCGAACAGCAGGAGAGCGACGACGAGTTGGGCGCGGCTCACCCGGGGCGGCCACAGACCGGCCAGCAGCCGCCGACGTCCGTCGAGCGGTGCGGGCGGGGGCACGGGAGCTCCGGCCGGCTCGTCGCCGGCGCGCTCCTCGCTGCGGGGGGATTCTTCGTTACTCATCGGCCTCAAGCCCGGAAGACGTGCCGGCGGATGGCGGCGGCGTTGGAGAAGATCCGGATGCCGAGCACCACCACCACACCGGTGGAGAGCTGGGCACCCACACCCAGTTTGTCGCCGAGGAACACGATCAGTGCGGCCACGACGACATTGGACAGGAACGACACCACGAAGACCTTGTCGACGAAGATACCGTCGAGCATCGCCCGCAGACCTCCGAAGACGGCGTCGAGCGCGGCCACCACGGCAATCGGCAGGTAGGGCTCGACCACCGCCGGTACCTCGGGCCGGACCAACAGTCCGACCACGACTCCCACGACGAGGCCCAGTACGGCGATCACGATGTGCCCTTCCCTGATTCTGCCGTGCCACTGCCGGTGCCGGCGGTTTTCGGCTCTGCTGTACGGACGATCAGGCTCGGCGCGGCCGGAAGCCGTACCTTCTCCTGACCGGAAATGCTGGTCCTGATGTCGAAGTTCTCCTGCAGCGCGTGCAGGTACATCCCGTCGGCACTGTTGCGGAACGCGGTGGCGAGCTCCTTGCCGTCCCCCACCGCGAGCACCGTGTAGGGCGGCACGAGCGGCCGGTTGTCGACCAGTATGGCGTCGCCCGCCGCGCGGATCGCCGACAGTGCTGTCAGCCGTTGGCCGTTGATGGCGACGGCCTCCGCGCCGGACTCCCAGAGTCCGTTGACAACGCGCTGCATGTCCCGGTCGCGCACCCGTCCGGTGTCGGCGAAGCCGGTCGACTCGCGCGGTCCGCCGCCGCCCTGGTCGGTGTCCTTCGCATCGTCCACGACGAGCTTCACACCGGGCCCCTCGACCGCAGTGGCCCCGGACAGCAGTGCCACGAGCCCGCCCTGGTCCCCGCCGTGCTGTTCGAGCGCCTTGCGCTGGCGCTCGCTCACATCGGAGCGCAGCTCCTCGACGTCCGACTCCAGCGTGTCCGCCGCGGTGGTCTCCGCGTCGATACGGTCGATGAGCTCCTCGCGCTCCTTGGCCACGACCGGCGCCGACACCCGCGCCTCGGCGGCACCGAGGGTGACCACGAGAGCCGCGATCAGCAGCCCGGCCGCCAGACCGAGCTTCGACTTGAGCGTACGGGGCAGCCCGGCGCTCCCGTCGGCCCTGCGGCGTGCCGTGGCCTCGGCGTATCCGTCATCGAGGCTGTGGTCCATCACGTTGGTCAGCAGCGACATGGAGGCATCGGGGCGGGCTGGCTTCGGGGCGGCGGTGCTCCGATCGGGGGGCTGCTGCGACATGCCGCACATCGTCGCACGTCACCACGGCTACCGCCGAATGGCCCCACCGGTGCACCGGGAGCCCTGGCGCGGCAACTCCCGGTGCACCGCCCTCACATCAGCTGCCCGCGCTGTCCACGACGGCCGACCACTCGTCGAGCAGGGCCTGCGCGGAGGCGTCGTCGGGCCCTTCGGCCCACAGATGCGTGACGGCCTCGGCCCGGTCCGGCAGGACCATCACCCACCGGCCGTCGGCCTCGACCACCCGTACACCGTCCGTGGTGTCCACGCTGCGGTCCCCGGCCGCCTCGACCACACGCCGCATGACGAGTCCCTTGACCGCCCACGGCGTCGCCAGGTCACGGCGGAGCACATGGGCACGCGGAATGCGGGCGTCGATCTGGCTGAGCGTGAGCTGCGTACGGGCGACGAGTCCGATGAGCTGGACGAAGGCGGCCGCTCCGTCGAAGACACTGCTGAATTCGGGAACGATGAAGCCACCGCGCCCGTCTCCTCCGAAGATGGTGGAGTCCTCACGGCCCACCCTGGTCAGGTCGTCCGGCGACGTGGTCGTCCATTCCACCTGGGTGCCGTGGTAGGCCGCCACCTGCTCGGCCACGCGCGTGGTCGTCACCGGCAGGGCAACGCGCCCGCTGCGCCGCTCGGCCGCGACCAGGTCGAGCATCACGAGCAGGGCCCGGTCGTCCTCGATGATCCGCCCGCGCTCGTCGACCAGCGACAGGCGCTCACCCACGGGGTCGAAGCGCACCCCGAAGGCGGCACGGGCCGAGGACACGATCTCGCCGAGCCGCACGAGCCCGGCCCTGCGGGACTCGGCCGACTCGGTCGGCCGTGACTCGTCGAGCCCCGGGTTGATGGTCAGCGATTCCACGCCGAGCCGCCCGAGCAGGCTGGGCAGGACGAGCCCGGCACTGCCGTTGGAGGCATCCACGACGACCTTGAGCCCCGCCTCGGCGATACCGGTGGTGTCGACGTTGCGGAGCAGGGAGCCGGTGTACGAGTCGAAGACGCTGGAGGGGAAGTACAGGTCCCCGATCTCACCGGGGAAGGCCCTCCGGTACTCCTGGCGCGCATAGACCCGGTCCAGTTTCCGCTGACGCGCCTGCGAGAGATCCGCGCCGCGTTCGTCGAAGAACATGATGTCCACCGAGTCGGGCACCCCGGGCGACGTACGGATCATGATGCCGCCCGCGCTGCCCCTGGCCGTCTGCTGACGGGCCACGGGCAGCGGCACGTTCTCCAGGTCCCGGACGTCGATTGCGCTGGCCTGGAGAGCCGAAATGACCGCTCTCTTCAGCGCACGGGCACCACGGGAGTGATCGCGCGCCGTGGTGACCGTCGAGCCCTTCTTCAGCGTCGTGGCGTAGGCGCCGGCCAGCCGCACCGCCAGTTCGGGAGTGATCTCGACGTTCAGGATTCCGGAGACACCACGGGCGCCGAACAGATGCGCCTGCCCGCGGGACTCCCAGATCACCGAGGTGTTGACGAAGGCGCCGGCCTCGATGGTCTTGAACGGGTACACCCGCACATTGCCCTGAATGATCGATTCCTCGCCGACCAGACACTCGTCACCGATGACGGCGCCGTCCTCGACGCGGGCCGCGCGCATGATGTCGGTGTTCTTGCCGATCACACAGCCGCGCAGATTGCTGTGCTGGCCGATGTACACGTTGTCGTGCACCACGGCCCGGTGCAGGAAGGCGCCCGTCTTCACGACGACGTTGGAGCCCACGACCGTGTGCTCACGGATCTCGACGTCCGCCTCGATCTTGGCGTAGTCACCGATGTAGAGCGGCCCCCGGAGCACGGCGTCCGGATGGACCTCCGCGCCCTCGGCCACCCACACGCCGGGCGAGATCTCGAAGCCGTCCAGCTCGACGTCGACCTTGCGCTCCAGGACGTCGGCCTGTGCCTTCACATAGCTCTCGTGGGTGCCCACGTCCTCCCAGTAGCCCTCGGCGATATAGCCGTAGATCGGCTTGCCCTCCTTCATGAGCTGCGGGAAGACATCACCCGACCAGTCCACGGAGGTGTCGGCCTGGACGTAGTCGAAGACCTCGGGCTCCATGACGTAGATGCCCGTATTGACGGTGTCGGAGAAGACCTGGCCCCAGGTGGGCTTCTCCAGGAAGCGCTCGACCTGGCCTTCCTCGTCCACGATCGTGATCCCGAATTCCAGTGGATTGGGGACCCTCGTGAGGCAGACCGTGACCAGTCCGCCCTTGCGCTTGTGGAAGGCGATGAGATCGGTCAGATCGAAGTCCGTGAGCGCGTCACCGGAAATGACGAGGAAGGTGTCGTCCTTGAGCGCTTCCTCCGCGTTCTTGACACTCCCCGCGGTGCCGAGCGGCTTCTCCTCGTTGGCGTAGGTGAGCTCCATCCCGAGTTCTTCGCCGTCGCCGAAGTAATTCTTGACGAGAGAGGCGAGGAACTGGACGGTTACGACGGTCTCATTGAGCCCATGCCGCTTGAGCAGCCGCAGGACATGCTCCATGATCGGCCGATTGGCCACGGGCAGGAGCGGCTTGGGCATGCTCGAGGTCATGGGGCGAAGGCGAGTGCCTTCACCACCAGCCATCACGACGGCCTTCATGTCGGAAACGTCCTCCTAGAAGAGACGACGGCTAGCCGACTTTGCCCGCCGGGGCAAGCATCCAAGACATCAGCCGCGGGCCGGCCACACTGCGCGGCACCGCATCAACGAGCTCAATCGGCTACTGCATCCGCCTTGACGAGCCGGCGGACCTGAACCACGTAGAGGATCCCTGCCCACCAGTAGAGCGTTGTACCCCATCCTGCGAACGCCCATCCGAAAATGGCGGCCAGCGTTGCCAGCCAACCACTTCCATCGCTGAGCAGCAACAAGGGGAACGCATACATCAGGTTGAATGTTGCAGCTTTCCCGAGGAAGTTCACCTGGGGCGGCGGATAGCCGTGCCTTCGCAGGATTCCGACCATCACGAGCAACATCAGCTCCCGGGCGAGAAGCGCGGCGGTCAGCCACAGTGGCAGGATCTCGCGCCAGGTGAGCCCGACGAGGGTGGAAAGGATGTAGAGCCGGTCGGCGGCCGGGTCCAGGAGCCGACCGAGGCTGCTGATCTGGTTCCACCGGCGCGCGAGCTTTCCGTCGAGGTAGTCGCTGATACCGCTGAGCATGAGCACCAGCAACGCCCAGCCGTCGCTGTTGGGCCCGCCGAACACGGGGCGGAGAATCAGCCACAGGAAGAGCGGTACGCCGACGAGGCGAGCCATGCTGAGGATGTTGGGGATGGTGAGGACCCGGTCCGTCTGAACCCGAGTCTCCTGGACCTCCACCCGGGGGCCTCCTGTGAAGAACGTGCCAATGATGCCCCCTGACCTTACCCGCAGCGACCGCCGGCGGGTGCACAGGGGTGGATGGGGAACAAACGCGGCTCCACAATCATGAGACGTTCAGAACGCAGAAAAGCCCCGTGCCACAAGGCACGGGGCTTTCCCGGAAAAATTGTTCGGCGGCGTCCTACTCTCCCACAGGGTCCCCC
>NZ_JBEOZE010000041.1:0-74323 GCF_040297465.1 Streptomyces sp. NPDC001787 | reverse complement strand
GACTGGCCCGGCGCCCCCACGCTCCCCGTCACCGACGGCTCCGGCTCCCCGGTGACGGTCGGCCCCATCGGCAGCGCCGGCCAGGGCGGCTGACCCACCGGTTCCACAGACCCGCCCAGGGAGACCTGCCCGGCGGATCGCGCCGGTGAATCAGCCGGTCTCCCGCCCGACCGCCGTGGCCGGCGCCGCCTGTGCGGTCAGGCAGGCAACTATCTCGTCCCCCTCACGATCCGGCGTCGGCCGGAACCCCAATGAGGTGTACAGGCCCTCGGCCACGGCGTTGTCCGGGTCGTACGACAGGCGGAACTCCTCGCAGTCACCCCGCTCCGCCAGCCATCCCATGAGGGTCCGTACAGCGGCGCGGCCCGCTCCCCTGCCCTGCTCGGCACCATCGATCACCATGCCGCCGATCCAGTACGAGCCGTCCTCGTCACGGGCCCACATGATGTGCCCCACCACCGTCCCATCGGCATGGACCGCCAATGAGTTCCAGTCCTGCTCGCGCGTCGACAGCAACAGGTAGCGGGCCGCCAGCGCGGGAACGTATCCGCGCTGGTCATCCAGCGGAGCGACATCCGCGACCGCGCGCCAGTTGGCATCGTTCACCTCACCCAGTGCAACATTTCGCCCGACTTTGTCCATAATTCCCAGATTGATCATGCGGGTCAGGTTACGAGTCGGGCAGTGAGCCCACGAATCAATTTCCCGCACGGCACGCGGACAGCGCAGTGGCCCTCCGGGCCGGGTCCGCAGGGGACCACTACGCTGGCCGCATGGCTGCGCTGGGCTATGACCGATACTGCGACGAACTCCGCGTACAGACCGCCCTGTTGAGGTCGAGCGTCGAAGGGGCGGACATGACGGCTCCGGTCGCCGCCTGCCCCGGCTGGACCCTCGGCCAGTTGCTGCGGCACGTCGGCAGTACGCACCACTGGGCCGCGACCGTCGTACGGACCCGGGCCACCGGCCCCGTACCGGAGGACCTGGTCAACGATGTCTCCGGCTACGCGGACGCCGAGCCCGCAGCGATGGACGCCTGGCTCGCCGAGGGCACCGCGCTGCTGGTGGACGCCTTGCGTACCGCCGGTCCCACGGCACGGGTGTGGACCCCGGGGCCCGGCGGCAGCACTCTCTTCTGGGCGCGCCGCATGCTGCACGAGGCGGTGGTGCACCGCGCGGATGCGTACCGGACGGCCGGGGCGGAGTTCACGCTCGACGAGGACATCGCCGTCGACGGCATCGACGAGTGGATGGGGTTCGGCGCCGTTCCGGAGGTCATCGCGCCCCGGCCCGGAGTCCCGCCGCTGCTCGGCCCCGGCCGCACACTGCGCTTCCACGGGGTCGGCGCGACGCCGGGAGCGGCAGTGGAGTGGCTGGTCGACCTCACGGGGGACAGGGTCCTCTCCCGTCGGACGGACGAGCGGGACGGTGGGCGCGGGGGCGTGAGCGGGGGCATCGGCGGGCGCGTCAGCGGGGGCGGGGGCGTCAGCGGGGGCGACGACGAGCGCGAGGACCGCCACGAGGACCGGCGCGCCGCCGTCACCGTACGCGCCACGATGAGCGATCTCCTCCTGCTCCTGTACCGACGGCGTACGCCCACCGGCACGGGCATCGGGATCGACGGTGACGCGGGGTTGCTGGACCTGTGGGTGGAGCGGTCGGGCTTCTGGCTCCGGGAGTGAGCCTCTCCCGCACACGGCAAAAATGTCATGCAATGCCCTGTGTGCACCACCAGAATGGCGATCATGAAGAAGACATACAGCGAAGGTCCCGCCAGGCTCGGTGAGGTGCGGCTGCCCGACGGGCGGTCACTCGGGTGGAGCGAGTGGGGGCCGGCGGAAGGCACGCCCGTACTGCTGTGCCCCGGGGCGGCCACCAGCAGATGGCTCGGCATCGGCCCGGATGTCGCCGAGGCACAAGGGGTGCGCCTCGTCTCCGTGGACCGTCCGGGGCTCGGCGCCTCCACCCCCGTCCCCGGTCGCACGTTCTCCGACTTCGCCGAGGACATCGGCCGGTTCGCCGAGCTGCACGGCCTGGGGCGCCCGCCCGTGATCGGGAACTCGCAGGGTGCGCCCTTCGCCATCGCCTGCGCCGAGGCCGGTGTCGTCTCCGCGCTGGCCGTGGTGTCCGGCGCGGATGAGGTCGCGGCCCCGGAGTTCGCGAGCGCCCTGCCCCCGGACCTGCTCGGAATCGTCGAGCGGGCCGCGTCCGATCCGGCCGGTACCGAGGAGTTCTTCTCCGGGTTCGGCGCCGACGCGATGTGGGGCATGGTGATGGGCGGGAGTCCGGAGTGCGACCTCGCCGTGTTCCGGGAGCCCGACTTCGCCGCCGCGTACCGCCGGGCCCTGGAAGAGGGCTTCGCCCAGGGTTCGGCCGGTTACGCCCGCGATACGACCCTGGCCATGGGGCGCTGGCCGTTCGCTCTCGCGGAGATCGGTGTGCCGGTCGACATCTGGTACGGCGAGCTGGACACCAGCCACTCCCCCGACAACGGGGAGTTCCTCTCCGGCCGGATCCCCGGCGCCCGTCGCCATGTCGTACCGGGGATCGGGGGCGCGCTGCTGTGGACGCACTCCGAGGAGATCCTGACCTCGCTCCTCGGCAGGGCTGCCGCCGGTCACTAGTCACGGCGCACCCCTGCGCCGCCGCGTCATGCCATGCCGTGCCAGGTCATGTCATGCCGCGTCATGCCCGCCCGACCCGCCCGCCCGCCTGCCCTGACCTGCCCTGAGCACAGTTGCCTATAAGTATTAGGTGGATGCATGATGGCTTAAGGAAGAGATGAAGGAGCAGGCATGTCACCACGCGCGGGGCTGACCACGGAACGTCTCGTCCTGGCGGGGGCGGAGCTGGCCGACGAGGCCGGATTCGACCAGGTGACCCTCTCGGCACTGGCCAGGCAGTTCGACGTCAAGGTCGCGAGTCTCTACTCGCACCTGAAGAACTCCCAGGACCTCAGGACCAGGATCGCGCTGCTGGCTCTCGCGGAGCTCGCCGACCGGGGCGCGACCGCCCTGGCCGGGCGGGCGGGCAAGGACGCCCTGGCAGCCTTCGCGAACGTCTACCGCGACTATGCCCGGGAGTACCCGGGGCGCTACGCCGCAGCGCGGTTCCGGCTCGATCCGGAGACGGCGGCGGCGAGCGCCGGCGGCAGGCACTCCGAGATGATGCGGGCGATCCTGCGCGGCTACGACCTGACGGAGCCGGACCAGACGCACGCCGTGCGGCTGCTGGGCAGCGTCTTCCACGGTTACGTCAGCCTGGAGCTGGCCGGGGGCTTCAGCCACAGCGCCCCCGGCTCCCAGGAGTCCTGGGACTGGATCGTGGACCGCCTCGACGCGCTGCTGCGGAACCGGCCCGCGACGTGATCACCGCCGTCGCGCGACCGCGACATGACCGCGCACCACATCCGCGCACCACGACAGCGCCACGACCGCGTGCCACATACCCGAACGATCCGGACACCTTGATCAAGGCTGAGACATGAGCACCGAGCACAACTGGACCACCACCCCCCTCACCGCGGACCTCGTGCGCGGCGCTCTCGACCTGGAGCGCACCGCGCATGGCCTGCTGCCGCACCGGCTGCCCGCCCGCGCCCGCGCGCAGTACGCCGATGGGCAGCTCGCCATGGCCGAGTCCCAGCCCTCCGGCGTACGCCTGGTCCTCCGTACCCGGGCCACCGCGGTCGAGCTGGACGTACTGCCCACCAAGCGGGTGTACGTGGGGGCGCCGCCCCGTCCGGACGGCGTGTACGAGCTGCTCGTCGACGGCCATCTCACCGACCGGGCCAGTGTGACCGGCGGCAACACCCTCACCATCGACATGATGGCGAGGACCGCCGAGCGGCGGCCCGGTCCGGTCGGCACGCTCCGCTTCGACGGGCTGCCCGCCGTGGACAAGGACGTCGAGATCTGGCTGCCCCACAACGAGACCACCGAACTCGTCGCCCTGCGCACCGACGCCCCCGTCGAGCCCGCACCCGCATCGGACCGCAGGGTGTGGCTGCACCACGGCAGTTCGATCAGCCATGGTTCCGACGCCGCCGGTCCCACCACCACGTGGCCGGCGCTCGGCGCCTCGCTCGGCGGTGTGGATCTGATCAACCTGGGCCTGGGCGGCAGCGCCCTGCTCGACCCGTTCACCGCCCGCGCGATACGCGACACCCCCGCCGACCTGATCAGCGTCAAGCTCGGGATCAACCTGGTGAACACGGACGTGATGCGCCTGCGCGCGTTCGGCCCCGCCGTGCACGGGTTCCTCGACACCATCCGCGACGGCCACCCGACCGCACCGCTGCTCGTCGTCTCGCCCGTCCTGTGCCCGATCCATGAGGACACCCCGGGGCCCAGCATGCCGGACCTCTCCGCCCTGAGGGCCGGGAGGATGAGTTTCCGCGCCACGGGCGACCCCGCGGAGACGGCCACCGGAAAGCTCACCCTGAACGTCATCAGGGACGAGCTGGCCAGGATCGTGGAGCAGCGGGCGGCGGAGGACCCGAACCTGTACTACCTCGACGGCCGCGAACTCTACGGTGCCGCCGACTACGCCGAACTGCCCCTGCCCGACGAACTCCACCCGGACGCCACCGCCCACCGCCGTATCGGCGAGCG
Organism: Streptomyces sp. NPDC001787; assembly: GCF_040297465.1. Taxonomy (NCBI): domain Bacteria; kingdom Bacillati; phylum Actinomycetota; class Actinomycetes; order Kitasatosporales; family Streptomycetaceae; genus Streptomyces; species Streptomyces sp. NPDC001787. The sequence continues at coordinate 69,710 of NZ_JBEOZE010000041.1, read as the reverse complement.
CTTCGCCCGGCTGGCCTTCGGCACCGAGGGCCCTTTCGCCGGCTGAGGCGCGGGAGCCGCAGGACAGCCGGTCCGCGGGGCCGCCGGGCCGCCGGGAAGGGCGCTGACGGCCGACGCCCGCAATCCCTGGTGATCAGCCTTCGGTACGGCAGGCAGGAGGTGAGCATGTCGGCGGTGAGCGGCGGGAAGAGCGTCCGGAACAGCTCCTCGTCACTCGCGTAGACATCGGGCCGGAGCCGGGTCAGCACCCGGGCGGCTCCGCCGCTGCCGAGTGCGGGCCGAACACCCGGCGCGGTCCGCCCCCTTCCCGGCGGAGGGGCGGAGGGGCGGACCGGCGGGCAGCCCGTGGCGTCAGCAGTCCGGGATCACGGCGCCATTGTTGTCCCGGGCCTCGTCGTTGCCCCAGCGGGAGAGGTAGTACGCGGACACGTACGCGTTGCGGCCGTTCTTCCCCGCGTACACCGTGTCCAGGTCCGTCCGCAGCCACCAGTGGTTGAAGCTGCTGCCCGAACCGACCTGGGCGCCCCAGACCTTGCAGTAGACGTAGTTCGTACCCGCGTTCAGCACGCCCTGCGCGTCGCCCGTGTTCGCGGCGGCGTACCCCGTGGCGTTGGCGAAGGTGTCGACCCAGTACTTCCCACCACCGCTGCCACCACAACCGTTGTCGCTGGTCAGGTACTTGCTGTGGTACGAGCCGGGGTACGGGGCGAGCGACTGGCCGTTGATCGCGATGCTCTGGCCGACGCCGTTGTAGAGCTGCTCGTAGTGGATGTGGGCACCCGAGCTGTTGCCCGTGGAGCCGGTCACCCCGATCTGCTGCCCCTGGGCGACCTGGGCACCGTTGGCCACGGAGAACGAGGCGAGGTGGAAGTAGTACGTCTGCCAGCCGCCCCCGTGGTCGATGGCGATGTAGTTGCCCGCGCCGCTCGGCTGGGAGTAGCGGTACGCCGTACCGCCCGAGGAGGCCAGAACGGGCGACCCGGCCGTGGAGCCACCGTCCGTACGCACGAAGTCGAGGGCTTGTCTGACCTCGGCGGAGTGGTGGCTGTAGGTCCATTGCTGGCCACAGGGGTAGGGGGCCTTGAAGTTGGGCGCGGCAGCTGCGGGGGTGGCGGTGGCCGTGACGGCGAGCAGGCCCGCGAGGAGCGACAGCAGGCCGAGCAGACTGATGCGGATCGAGCGCATGGGTGAGGAATCCTCCGGTCGACAACCGAGCAGTGGGGTGCGTCGTGCGAAGTGCCGTGGAATCTACGCGAGTTGAACGCCACCAGAGTGCCGCAACTCCCACGCTTCCAACAGCCCCGGCTGCGAGGTCGCCGCTTCCCGCGCCGGGGCGGGAAGGGGCACGCGCCGGTTCCCCCGTCGCGGCCCCGTACGCCCGGCGGGTCGCCCTCTCGTACGGCAGGGCGACCATCTCGGCAGCCGACTCGGCCAGGTGAGCGAAGCGATCGGAAGGCGGACCGCGCCCCGGCGCGAGCCGCTACTTCCGGTACAGCTCCTCGATCTCTGCCGCGAAGTCCCGGGCGACCGCGTCCCGTTTCAGCTTCAGGGACGGGGTCAGATGGCCGCCGGCCTCCGTGAAGTCACCGGACAGGACCGTGAACTTGCGGATCGACTCGGCGCGCGAGACCAGGCGGTTGGCCTCGTCGACCGCGCGTTGCAGGGTGGCCCGCAGCTCCTCGTCGTTCACCAGGTCCCGCATCGGCATGTCCTGCTTCTTGCGCATCTGGCGCCAGTGCTGGAGGCCGTCCGGCTCCAGGGTGATCAGGGCCGTGATGAAGGAGCGGTTGTCGCCCACCACCATGCACTGGCTGACCAGCGGATGGGCGCGCAGCCAGTCCTCCAGGGGGGCCGGGGTGACGTTCTTGCCGCCGGACGTGATGATGATGTCTTTCTTGCGGCCGGTGATCGTCAGGTAGCCGTCCTCGTCGAGCGCGCCCAGGTCGCCCGTGGCGAACCAGTCGTCGTCCAGCGCGGGGACCGGCCCGCCGCGCTCCGCGTTCCAGTAGCCCTGGAACACCTGGCCGCCGCGCAACAGGATCTCGCCGTCGTCCGCGATCCGCACCGAGGCCCCCGGAAGCGGCCAGCCGACCGTGCCGAGGCGGGGTTTGAGGGGTGGGGTCACCGTGTGGGCGGCGGTGGTCTCGGTGAGACCGTAGCCCTCGAAGATCTCGATGCCCGCGCCCGCGTAGAACGCCGCGAGCCGGCGCCCCAGCGGGGAGCCGCCGCAGATCACGTACCGGACATGGCCGCCGAGCGCCGCCCGGATACGGCGGTAGACCAGCGGGTCGTAGAGCCCTCGGGCCGCCCGCAGCCCGAGGCCGGGCCCCGGGCCCCTGCCGTGTTCGGCGGCCTCGACCGCCTCCCCGTACCGCCGGGCGATCCGGGCCGCCCGGTCGAAGGACGAGGCCCGGCCCATCTTCTCGGCGGTGGCCCGGCCCGTGTTGAAGACCTTCTCCAGGACGTACGGGATGGCCAGCAGGAACGACGGCTTGAAGCCCGCGAGGTCGGCGAGCAGATCCTCCGTCCCGATGGACGGGGCGTGCCCGAGCCGGACCCGGGCGCGCATGCAGCCGATCGCCACCATCCGGCCGAAGACATGGGAGAGCGGGAGGAACAGCAGAGTGGACGCCGGGTACGCGGACACCGAGGTGAACACCGGGTGCAGCAGCGCGATCGCGTTGTCGACCTCGGCGAAGAAGTTGCCGTGGGTCAGGACACAGCCCTTCGGGCGGCCCGTGGTGCCCGAGGTGTAGATGAGGGTGGCGGGGCTGTCCGGTTCCAGCGTGGCCCGGCGCGCGGCGACCGCCTCGTCGGGGATGTCCCTGCCGAGCGTCCTGAGCCGGCCGACCACCCCGGTGTCGAGCTGCCACAGATGGGCCAGGCCGTCGAGCTGCTTGCGTTCCTGACTGATCAGCCGGGCCTGCTCCTTCGACTCCACGGCGCACGCGACCGCGCCCGAGTCCTGGAGGATCCAGCGGGCCTGGAAGGCCGACGAGGTCGGGTAGATGGGTACGGTGACCAGCCCGGCGGCCCAGGACGCGAAGTCGAGCAGCGTCCATTCGTAGGTCGTACGGGCCATGATCGCGATCCGGTCCCCGGCCTGGAGCCCCTCCGCCATCAGGCCCTTGGCGACCGCCCGCACCTCTTCGGCGAACTCGGCGGCCGTCACGTCCCGCCAGCTGCCGTCCTTCTGCTTCCGGCTGAGAACGGCGTCGGCGGGTGCCTCACGGGCGTTGTCGAAGGGGATCTCGGCGAGCGAACCGCGCAGCACGCGCGGCGCGAACGCCGGTACGGAGACCTCGCGTACCGTCCCGTCGGCCGCCCTGGTCCTCGTGGGCTCGACCAGGACCGGGGCGGTGGGTGTGGCAGGTGGCGTGGACACGTGCGGCTCCTCAACTGGGGTCGGGCGGGTCGGTCGCCGGGTCGTCCGTCCGGCATCTTCAGAAAGGGAAGCGGAGGGGAAGCGGAGGGGAAGCGGAGGGGAAGCGGAGGCGGAGGCGGAGAAATATGGCGTCGGCAGGGAAATGTGGCGTCTGCCGTCGCTCAGGCGCGTTCGAGTATCGCCGTCACTCCCTGGCCGCCCGCCGCGCAGATCGAGATCAGCCCTCGGCCCGGCGCGTCCCGCTCCGCGAGCAGCTTGGCCAGGGTCGCGACGATCCTGGCTCCCGTCGCGGCGAACGGGTGCCCCGTGGCGAGGGAGGAACCCGCCACATTGAGCTTGTCCCGGTCGACGGGTGCGAGCCCCTGCTGCTCCCAGGCCGCGAGCGTGGCCAGCACCTGGGAGGCGAACGCCTCATGGATCTCGAACAGGTCGAAGTCCTCGATGGTGAGCCCGGCGCGCTCCAGCAGTCGCGGCACGGCGTACGCGGGCGCCATCAGCAGCCCGTCCTCGCCGTTCACGTAGTCCACCGCCGCCGTCTCGTACAGGGAGAGGTACGCGAGTGGCGTCAGGCCCTGACGCTCGGCCCACTCCTCGCTCGCCAGCAGGACGGTCGCGGCGCCGTCCGTGAGCGGGGTGGAGTTGCCCGCGGTCATCGTCGCGTCGGGGTGTCCGGTGCCGAACACCGGTTTCAGCGTGGCGAGTTTCTCCACCGTCGAGCCGGGGCGCAGGTTCTGGTCGCGGGCCAGGCCCCGGTACGGGACGACGAGGTCGTGCAGGAGGCCCCGTTCGTACGCCGCCGCCAGCCGCTGGTGACTGGTGGCCGCCAGCAGGTCCTGCTCCTCGCGGGAGACGTTCCACCGGCGGGCGGTGAGTGCCGCGTGGTCGCCCATGGACAGGCCGGTGCGGGGTTCGGCGTTGCGCGGGATGTCGGGGACGAGGTGCCGGGGGCGTACGCCGGCGAGTGCCTTGATCCGGCCGCCCGTGCTCCTGGCGCGGCGGGCGGCGAGCAGGAGCCGGCGCAGTTGGTCGTTGACCCCGAGGGGCGCGTCGCTGGTGGTGTCCGCGCCGCCCGCGATGGCGGAGTCGACGGCGCCGAGCGCGATCTTGTTGGCGGCGGAGATCACCGCCTGGAGGCCGGTTCCGCAGGCCTGTTGGATGTCGTACGCGGGCGTGCGCGGGTCCAGGGCCGAGCCGAGCACGGTCTCGCGGGCCAGGTTGAAGTCCCGGCTGTGCTTGAGGACGGCGCCCGCGACGAACTCGCCGACCTGCTGCCCCGCCAGGCCGTACCGCTCGATCAGCCCGTCCAGGGCGGCGGTGAGCAGGTCCTGGTTGGAGGCCTCGGCGTACGGCCCGTCGGAGCGCGCGAACGGAATGCGGCTGCCGCCGATGACCGCGACCCGGCGCGTCCGCGGGAGTGCGAGGGGGATACGTGCGGTCATCGCGAACACCTCGTGCCGGTCGGTCTCGGACGGTTCATCTCGACCTACTCCTGACTCTTGAGTAACCTTACTCAAGAGTAAATCTACGACCGAGCAGGGAGTCTGGACAATGGCCGACCGCTATCTGCACTTCACCGGCACAGCACCCGGCCGTTTCCTGACCCGCAGGCTCGGCCTGCCGCAGCCCGCCCCGCTGCGCCGCTGGACCCTGGAGACACCGGACCTCGACGGCCCTCTCCTGCACCTCACAGCCGGAGAGTCCACGATCACGGACGAACTCCGGGCGCTGCTGGGCACCACCGGGCCGAAGGCCGTCGACCGAGCCGAACGGCCCGCCGCCATCGTCCTGGACGCGACGGGTGTGGCCTCCGCCACCGGGCTCGGCGATGTGCACGCCGCCCTGCACCCCGTCGTGCGCTCCCTCGCGCCCTGCGGCCGGATCGTCCTTCTCGGTACGGTTCCGTCCCCCGACGACCACCACCGGGCGGCGGCCCAGCAGGCGCTGGAGGGATTCGTACGCTCCCTGGGCAAGGAGATCGGCCGGGGCTCCACCGTGCAGCTCCTGCGCATCGCCACGGAGGCGGTGGCCTCCGCCGAGTCCACGCTCCGCTTCCTGCTCTCCCCCAAGTCGGCGTACATCAGCGGCCAGGTCATCGAGCTGACCGCGACCGCCCCCGATCCGGTGGCCGACTGGGCCGCGCCGCTGTCCGGCCGCACCGCCCTGGTCACCGGCGCGGCCCGGGGCATCGGCGCCTCGGTCGCGTCCGTACTGGCCCGCGACGGTGCCCGGGTCATCTGCCTGGACGTCCCCCAGGCCCATGACGAACTGGTCCGCACCTCCGACCGGCTCGGCGCCGCCGCCCTCCCGCTGGACATCACCGCGCCCGACGCCGCCGAACGCATCGCCGCGGCGGCCCCCGGCGGACTCGACGTCCTCGTCCACAACGCGGGCATCACCCGCGACCGCCGCCTCGCCAACATGCCGGCCGACCGCTGGGCATCGGTCATCGAGGTCAACCTGGACAGCGTGCTGCGCACGACGGACGCGCTCCTGAGGGCGGGCACGGTCAACCGCGGCGGCCGGATCGTCGCCACCGCCTCGATCGCGGGCATCGCGGGCAACAACGGCCAGACCAACTACGCGACCGCCAAGGCGGGCATCATCGGTCTGGTCCGCTCGCTGGCGCCACGCGCCGCCGCCGAGCACGGCATCACGGTCAACGCCGTCGCCCCCGGTTTCATCGAGACGAAGATGACCGCCGCCGTGCCGCTCCTCATCCGCGAGGCGGGCCGCCGGATGAACTCCCTCGCCCAGGGCGGCCTTCCGGCCGATGTCGCCGAAGTGACGGCCTGGTACGCCCAGCCGGCGTCCAGCGCCGTCAACGGCCAGGTCCTGCGCGTCTGCGGCCAGAGCCTGCTGGGGGCGTGACACCGATGCCGAGCCTGAGCGCCTCCCTGGTACGCGGGGTCGTCACCTCCCCGTTCAAGCGGGCCGGGCGGGACGGCGCCACGCTGCCCACCGTCCGGCTCACCCTCCCGGCCGCCCCCGTCGCGCCCGGCCACCTCGCCACGTACCGCCGCGTCTGCGGCTTCACCGAGCCGGGCGGCACCGCCGGGAGCGGCCGAGCAGCCACCGGCCACCCGCTGCCGCTCACATACCCGCATGTCCTCGCCTTTCCGCTCGCCATGCGGCTGATGACCGGCCGGGCGTTCCCGCTGCCCGTCGTCGGGCTCGTCCACACCTGGATCGAGATCACCCGCCACCGGACGGCGCGCGTCGACGAATCACTCGAACTCCTCGTGCACGCGGCGGAGTTGACGCCCCACCGCAGGGGCACCGAGGTCACGATGGTGACGGAGGCGCGGGTCGCCGGTGCGCTGGTGTGGGAGTCGCGCAGCGGCTATCTGTCACGGCACGCGGTTCCGCCCCGAGCGCGGACGGACGCGGGGGCGGGGAAGGAGAAGGGGACAGGAGCGGAAGCCGACGCCAGGGCCGGAGCCGGAGCCGATGCGGGAGCCGATGCCGGAGCCGGTGCCGATACGGGAGCCGACAGTCGGAGCCCAGCCGTCCGTTCCTCTCCACCGGCCACCGGCGGCGGCCTGCCCCCGGTCGCCGAGTGGCGACTGCCCGGGGATCTCGGCCGCCGGTACGGCGCCGCCTCCGGCGACCGCAACCCGATCCATCTGTACCCGCTCACGGCGCGGCTGTTCGGCTTCCCCCGGGCCATCGCGCACGGCATGTGGACAGTGGCCCGGTGTCTCGCCGAGGCCGCCGAGCCCGAGCTGATCCGGCACGTACGGGCCGACTTCAGGGCCCCCGTCCTGCTGCCCGCCACCGTGACCTACGCCGCCGACGCGGCGGGCGGCTCCTTCGAGCTGCGGGACGGCGGCGGCGGGCGCCTCCACCTCACGGGGACGCTCGTCAGGGACAGCTAGAAGCCGCGGAAGGGCCGCGGAACGAGTCCTACGACCGCGTCTCCTCGTACTCGGGCTGTACGGCCGGGGCGGGCCGTGCGGCCGGGCTCATGGCCAGGACCAGCACGGCGAGCCCGGCGAAGACGGCCGCGGAGACGACGCCGGTGACGTGCAGCGAGGCGGTGAACGCCTCCCGTGCCTCGTGCAGCAGTTCCGCGCCCCGGTCCGCGGGGAGGTCCCGGCCCGCGGCGACCGCGTCGGCCAGCGAGTCGGACGTGCCGTCCATCCGGCCGCGGTACACCACCGCGGCCACCACACCGAGCAGCCCGAGCCCCAGCGAGCCGCCTAGGTAGTTGCTGGTCTCCGACATCGACGCCGCCGAACCCGCGCGCTCCGGCGGTACGGACCCGACGACCAGCCCGGTGCCCAGCGCGAACAGCGGGCCGGTGCCCAGTGCCAGTACGGCGATACCGGTCATCACCAGCGGCAGGGAGTGCGCCCCGCCGACGCCGGCCGGCAGCAGACTGCCCAGCGCCGAGACCGCCAGCCCGCCGGTGATCGCGGTCGTCGTCCTCATCCACCGGCCCAGCAGCGGAGCCGCCATGGTGCCGGCCGCCACGCCCAGGCCCATCGGCGCGAACAGCAGCGCCGACTCGACCGGCGAGAAGCCCAGCACGCTCTGGAGGTACTGGGTCACCACGAGACCCGTACCGGCCATGGCCATACCGGCGAAGGCCAGTGCCACGAGTACGGCCGTGAGCGGGCGGTTACGAAGGAGCCGCAGGTCCAACAAGGGCGCTTCCAGCCGCAGTTGCCTGCGCACGAACAGGAACCCGACGCCCGCTCCGGTCACGAGCGCCACGGCGGGCCCGGCGGTCACGCCCTCCACGGCCAGTTGCTTTACGCCGTGGACCATCAGCAGCACCGCCACGAGCGACAGCCCCACGCTCGCCAGGTCCACCCGGCCGGCCTTGTCGCTGCGGAACTCCGGCAGCAGGACCGGCCCGGCGAGCAGCAGCAGCGCCATCGCCGGAACGGCGACCAGGAACACCGACCCCCACCAGAAGTACTGGAGCAGGAATCCGGCGAGTACGGGCCCGAGCGCGCCCCCGGTGAACTGGCAGGTCGCCCAGATCGCGATGGCCCGCCCGCGCTCCCGCTCGTCGCGGAACATATGGGTGATCAGGGCGAGGGTGGACGGCACCAGGGTCGCCCCGGCGACGCCCAGCAGCGCACGCGCGATGATCAGCGTCAGGGGGTCGGTCGCGAGGGCGGCCACGACCGACAGCACCCCGAACGCCGCGCCGCCGGTCATCAGCAGGCGCCGGCGGCCGATCCGGTCGCCGAGCGTACCCATCGTGATGACCAGACCGGCCACCATCAGGCCGTAACTGTCACTGATCCACAGCTGCTGGACGCTGGTGGCCCCCAGGTCGGCGCTCAGCCGCGGCAGCGCGAGAAGCAACGCCGTCACATCCATCGCGACAAGAAAATTCGGCAGCATGAGGACGATCAGCCCCAGCCACGCCCGGTTGACCCGCATCTTCGAAACTCCCTGTTCTGTCGGCTCGCTCGACGTGTCACCGGCCGGTCGGAGCGACGCGACGTTTCTTGACATCGCCGGGATCCCCCGGGATCTCCGGGACCGCCGGGTCGCGGCGCGGGAAGAAACCCGTGCGAATCTCGGCGGGGGATGTCAAGACGACGGCAGCGGCTCCGACCAACGGTCGAAGGGCCCCACGAGTACGAGGAGTACGCGATGAAGTTCCTGCTCAGCATGCACATCAATCCGGCCGTGCTGGACACGCTGACCGACGAGGAGAAGGCGGCGATCGGCGAAGGCCACGGCGCGTTCATCGAGGCGCTGAAGAGGTCCGGCGAGCTGATCACCACACAGGCGCTGGTCGACCCGTCGCAGGCTGCCGTGGTGTCCGTGCGCAACGGCCAGCCGGTGGTGACCGACGGGCCGTTCCTGGAGTCCAAGGAGTACCTCGGCGGCTTCTACCTGATCGACTGCGAGAACAAGGAGCGGGCGATCGAGCTGGCGGCGCAGATCCCGGACACCGCGGTCGAGGGGCTCGGTGTCGAGGTGCGCCAGGTGATGTTCGCCGACGGACAATTGGAGGCATGAGAGCACCCGTCATCGAGGACCTGCTGCGTGAACTCACGCCGCAGGTCCTCGGCACGTTGGTACGCCGGCACGGCCAGTTCGAGGGATGCGAGGACGCCGTGCAGGAGGCCGTCCTCGCCGCCGCGGTGCAGTGGCCGGCCGAGGGGGTGCCGGACAATCCGCGCGGCTGGCTGGTGACGGTCGCGTCCCGGCGGCTCATCGACCAGATGCGCAGCGACCACGCGCGCCGCGAACGGGAGACGGCGACGGCCGCCGAGGTGGTGCCCGAGGAGGTGCCGGACACCGACGACACACTCGTCCTGCTGTTCCTGTGCTGCCACCCGACGCTGACCCCGGCCTCCCAGACCGCCCTGACGCTGCGGGCGGTCGGCGGCCTGACGACCGCCGAGATCGCCCATGCGTTCCTGGTGCCGGAGGCCACGATGGCGGCCAGGATCAGCCGGGCCAAGCAGCGCGTCAAGGCCGCCGGAAGCTCCTTCCGCCTGCCGGACGGCGAGGAGCGCGAGGAGCGGCTGCGGGTCGTCCTGCATGTGCTCTACCTGATCTTCAACGAGGGCTACACCGCCTCCTCCGGCAGTGAGCTGCACCGCGCCGACCTCGCACGCGAGGCGATCCGGCTGACCCGGACGGTGCGGGCACAGCTGCCCGAGGACGGCGAGGTGACCGGACTGCTCGCGCTGATGCTGCTGACGCACGCCCGCCGCGAGGCCCGTACGACGGAGGCCGGCGACCTGGTGCCGCTGGACGAACAGGACCGTACGCGGTGGGACCGCGCGCTGATCGACGAGGGCACCGCACTGGTCAAGGCGTCGCTGGCCGTCCCGGCGCTGGGGCCCTACCAGTTGCAGGCCGCCATCGCCGCCACGCACGCCGACGCGGCCACGGCGAAGGAGACCGACTGGCCGCAGGTGCACGCCCTCTATCTGATCCTGGAACGGATCGCGCCCAACCCGGTGGTCACCCTCAACCGGGCCATCGCGCTCGCCGAGACCGAGGGCCCGGCGGCCGGGCTGGCCCTCCTGTCCACGCTGGACGGCGACACACGGCTGGCCGGGCATCACCGGCTGCTGTCCGTACGGGCGCATCTGCTGGAGAAGACCGGCGACACGGCCGGGGCGTACGAGCACTACCGGCTTGCCGCGAAGGCCACCGCCAGCCTCGCCGAGCGGCGCCACCTGGAGTCCCGGGCCGGCCGGGTGAGGAGCCGTGTGCCAGCCCGGAGGCCGAAGGCGTAGGACACCGCGAGCCGCCGACGGGCCGCGGCCCGCGAACGGCGCAGGACGCCGCGACCGGGCCACGACGGGCTACGACGGGCTACGACGGCGGCTGCCAGGGGCTGCCGTTCATCAGGTTCTCCAGGCCCGCCCAGGAGAAGTTCATCAGGGTGGCCGCGGCCTCCTTCGCCGAGACTCCCGGGGTGTCGTTCGCCCAGCCGGCGAGCGCCTCCGCGGCACCCACCAGAGCCTGCGCGAGCCCCGCAACATCCCGGTCGGGGAGCGCCGGGTCGTGGTGGGCCTCGCGGGCCGCCGCCCCGATCAGACCCGTCACGAACGCAACGATCTCGCCGCGCATCACGGCGACCTCGGAGGCGAACGGCTCCCCGTGCGTACGCGCCTGACGGTTCAGCACCGACCAGCCGTCCGGGTTCTCCGCGGTGTGGGTGAAGAACGCCCGCAGGCCCGACCACAGTTGGCGGTCGGCCGCCAGTCCCGGCTCCGTACCCGCCCGCACCGCGTCGACCAGCGCCTTCGCCTCGCGTCTGATGCACGCGGTGAAGAGGTCCTCCTTGGAATTCAGATACAGGTAGACCAACGGCTTGGACACACCGGCCAGCTCCGCGATCTCGTCCATCGAGGCGGCCCGGTATCCGCGCTGCCCGAAGATCCGCACCGCGGCGTCCATCATCTGCTGCTCACGCACGGCGCGTGGCATCCGTTTGCTCTTCACAGCACCCACGTCCGAGTTCCTCCCGCCCCGCTGCCCTACTCCTCGGTAAGAGTACGGCGCGGTACCCCGCCCCGTCGTACGGAACGATGTCCGCCCCCGTGCGTACGGGTCCCGGGAGGCCGGTTCTCGACTCCTCCCTCCGCAGCAGCGACCGGGGACATCCCGGGGAACCCGTACGCCCGAGGTCTGACACCGGGTCACACCGTCGCATGATGTGGGGGCTGCCCTTCCCACCTACCGTTCACGGCATGAAGACCAGCCTTCGCAGCCGTACGGCAGTCATGGTCATGGCCTTAGCGACCGCCGCGGCCCTCGCCGCACCCGCCACCGCGGCGGCAGCGAGACCAGCATCGACAACCGCCACGAGCGACACGAGCGCCATCACCGGCACCGACGTCACGCCGCCGACGCTCCCCCGTCCGACCGGCACGTACGCGGTCGGACGCGACACGTTCCTCCTGACCGATCACTCCCGCCAGGATCCCTGGGTGCCCGAAGCGGGCGCCCGCGAGCTGATGGTGTCGGTGGACTACCCCGCCCGTAGGCACGGCGGCGGCACCCCGGCCCCGTACATGACGCCGGAGGAGGCCAGGCTCTATCTGGCCACCGGCGACCTGGACAAGATCATCCCGCCCGCCGTGGTGGCCGCCACCCGCACCCACGCCCGTGAGGACGCCCGCCCGGCGGGCGGCAGGTTCCCGCTGGTGCTGCTCTCCCCCGGCTTCGGCACGCCCCGCGCGACGCTGACCGGCCTGGCCGAGGAACTGGCGAGCCGCGGCTATGTCGTGGCGACCGTCGACCACGCCTACGAGTCGACCGGGGTGTCCCTTCCCGATGGCCGGGTGCTCACCTGCGCCGCGTGCGACGCCCTGGAGGAGACACCGGACACGGAGGCCAGGCAGAAGCTCCTCGCCACCGTCTCCGCCGGACGGGGCACCGACCTCTCCTTCGTACTGGACCGGCTGACCGGGGAGCGGCGGAACGGTTCGCACCCGCGGGCCTGGCGGCACGCGGACATGATCGACCCGCACCGGGTCGGCGCGGCGGGGCACTCCATCGGCGGCAGCGCGGCGGTCTCCACGATGGCCACCGACCGCCGGGTGGACGCCGGGATCAACATGGACGGGACGTTCTACGGGCGCGTTCCGCAATCCGGTCTCGGTGGCCGCCCCTTCATGCTGCTCGGCACCGCCGCCGATCACTCCCCGGGCAGCGCCGACACGAGCTGGAAGGAGGACTTCGCCCGGCTGGACGGCTGGAAGCGCTGGCTGACCGTCACGGGCTCCGGCCACTTCACCTTCACCGACACCCCCGAACTCGCCGAACAGCTCGGGCTGGAGGACCCCGCGGTACCGCTCTCGGCGACCCGTTCGACGGAGATCACCCGCGACTACGTGACCGCCTTCTTCGACCGGCACCTGCGCGACCGGAACCGCCCCCTGCTGAACGGCCCCACCCCGGCCAACCCCGAGGTGGTCTTCCACCGCCCCTGACGACGCGGAGCGCCCCCGGACCGTCGGGTCCGGGGGCGCTCCCCGTCGTACGGGCGTCGCCGTTACGCGGTGACCGGGAGGCTCACCTTCTGCTCCGCGTCACGGACATCGACCGTGCCCGGCTCGTCGACCGGGGACGAGGAGGCCGAGTTGTACGCCTCGTGGTCGAGGATCTTCTCGCGGGCCGAGACGATCACCGGGACCAGCGCCTGGCCGGCCACGTTGGTGGCGGTGCGCATCATGTCCAGGATCGGGTCGATGGCCATCAGCAGGCCGACGCCCTCCAGCGGGAGGCCGAGCGTCGAGAGGGTGAGGGTCAGCATGACCGTCGCACCGGTGAGGCCGGCGGTGGCCGCCGATCCGATGACCGAGACGAAGGCGATCAGCAGGTAGTCACCGATGCCCAGCTGCACGTCGAAGATCTGCGCGATGAAGATCGCCGCCAGCGCCGGGTAGATCGCGGCGCAGCCGTCCATCTTCGTGGTCGCGCCGAACGGGACGGCGAAGGACGCGTACTCCTTCGGCACGCCGAGGCGCTCGGTGACCTTCTGGGTGACCGGCATGGTGCCGACCGAGGAGCGGGAGACGAACGCGAGCTGGATCGCGGGCCAGGCGCCCTTGAAGAACTGGAGCGGGCTGACCTTGGCGACAGTGGCGAGCAGCAGCGGGTAGACGCCGAACATCACCAGGGCGCAGCCGATGTAGACGTCGGCGGTGAACGTCGCGTACTTGCCGATGAGGTCCCAGCCGTAGTCCGCGATCGCGTAGCCGATGAGGCCGATGGTGCCGATCGGGGCGAGGCGGATGACCCACCACAGGGCCTTCTGGAGCAGCTCCAGGACCGCCTCGCTGAGGGTGAGGATCGGCTTGGCCTTGTCGCCGAGCTGGAGGGCGGCGATACCGGCGACGGCGGCCATGAAGACGATCTGGAGGACGTTCAGCTCGGTGAACGGCGTGATCACGTTGTCCGGGATGATGCCGGTCAGGAAGTCGAGCCAGGAGCCCTTGCCCTCGGGGAGCTTGCCGTCCTTCGGCGTGAGGCCGGTGCCGGAGCCCGGGTTGGTGATCAGGCCGATCGCGAGGCCGATGGCGACGGCGATCAGCGAGGTGATCATGAACCAGAGCAGGGTGCGGGTGGCCAGCCTGGCGGCGTTGTTGACCTTGCGCAGGTTGGTGATCGACACCAGGATCGCGAAGAAGACGAGGGGCGCGACGGCCAGCTTCAGCAGCTGGACGAAGATGTGGCCGACCTTGTCGAGGGTGGTGTAGAGCCAGCTGATGTCCTGGCTGCGGGCGAGCCAGCCGAGCAGGACACCCAGCACCAGACCGGCGACGATCTGGGCCCAGAACGGGACCTTCGGTATGCGGGGCCCGGAACCGGCGGGCTTACCGGTCTCGGGGGCGGCGGACGCGGAATTCGCGGACACGGACACACTCCTGATGGACGCAGCGGAGACGTACGTACGAGGACAGACGTACGGTCGTGCGGTCGAACGGGGACGGGGTGCGGCGCCCGCGTCGGGGGCGGCGCCGCTGCATGATGCCGGTTTCAGACGTTGCGGCAACAGACCGCGGACATACAGCGGCAGAGGTCGACATGCAGGCGCGCCACGAGCGGGATGCTCGCGGCGTGGCAGGGGCGCGCTGCTGTCTTCATGTCGAACACGTTAACACTTGAACTTTGAGAACCTCAAAGGCCTTCTTTGATCCGAGAACGCGGCACGGCCCGTGCCCGCACGCCCGCAGAAAGCGGAAAACCCCAGTACTGGAGCGGTCTGCTCCGGCTGGGGTTTCCTGCGCGGGGCGCACACGGAAGGGTGTGCGGGGCGCGAGTGTGAGGAAGCTTACGCGGCGCTTATACGGTGCCGGGGGCGCTCATGCGGCGCCGGGGCGCTCGCACGGCGGAGGCGCTCGCACGGCTCGCGCCGGAGCACCGGCGGGGCGTCAGCCACGACGCCTTCCGGCCCGCGACGCCTTCCGGGCCGGACCTACTGAACGGCGTCCTCGCGGGTCCGGTTGGCCTCAAGGCGGGCCTTGGTCCGGTCGACCGTGGTGATCAGCTGCTCGGACATCTCGTCGCGCTGCTTGCGCAGCAGTACGTAGCTGAGCGGGGCGGAGAGGACCAGGCCCAGCAGGATGACCCACACGAAGTTGGACCCCGCGAGCCCGGCGGGCAGCACACCGAAGTGGACGGCCACACCGGCGGCGAAGAAGCAGCCGACGAAGATCAACAGGCGCAACGCCGTGTACCGGATCGTTGCGCTCGGCTTGGCAGCGGACACGGCTGACCCTCTCTCTGCATACGTTGTGCGTACCTCACGGCACATTCCTGCCCGTCCAGTGAAGCATGCCCCGAATTCGCTGGGTTCACAGGGTTGCCGGGAGCCGGGCCGCCGGGGCCGGGCGGCCGTGCGCGGAGGTTCAGCCGTGGAGCGGGAGCAGCATGATGATGTCGTCGCGGTCGTCCCCGTCGGCGACCCGGATCGCGCCCGGCACCCGGCCCACCTCCTTGTATCCGCAGGAGGCGTAGAAGCGGTCGGCCCCGGTGCCGCCCCGGCAGGTGAGACGGATGGCCTCGATGCCGTCGATCCCGCGGGCCGCGTCGGCCGCCGCGGCCATCAGCTCCCGGCCGAAGCCCCGTCCCTGGTGGCGGGGGTGGACCATGACCGTGTAGAGCCACATCCAGTGGTTCATCAGCCGGTGCGAGTTGTGGGCGAGGAAGGCCGTGGCGGCGACGGCGCCGTCCCCGTCGTAGCCGACGAGCAGCCGGGTGCGGCCCTCGACGATCGAGACGAGGTGCTTGAGCAGCTCCGGCCGGATCTCCTCGGCGCTGGCGGGCGGCACGAAGCCGACAGCGCCGCCCGCGTCGGTGACATCGGCCCACAGTGCGGTGATGCCGTCGCGCAGGGGCCGGCCGAACGCGGGGTCAAGCTCAAATGTAAGTGTCATTAGACGAGAGTAACCATTACTGTGGTCGGCGCTCAACCCCGTCCGGAACGCGAGAAAGCCCCGGCCGGGACGGCGGCCGGGGCTTTCGTGCGGGGAATCCCGTACGGCGGAATCACCTCACGCGGACATGGTTCAGACCCGCATCGGCTGCGGCTCCTCGCGACGGCCGGCGTCCGGACCCGGGTACTCGCGCAGGATCTCGTAGCGGGTGTTCCGCTCGACGGGCCGGAAGCCCGCGTCGCGGATCAGGTCCAGCAGGTCGTCACGGCCGAGCTTGTTGGGCGTGCCGTAGTTGTCCGCGTCGTGCGTGATCTTGTACTCGACGACGGAGCCGTCCATGTCGTCCGCGCCGTGCTGGAGCGCGAGCTGGGCGGTCTGCACACCGTGCATCACCCAGAACACCTTGACGTGCGGCACGTTGTCGAACAGCAGCCGGGAGACCGCGAAGGTCTTCAGCGCCTCGGCGCCGGTCGCCATCGTCGTGCGCGCCTGGAGCTTGTTGCGGACCTTGCCGTCCTTCATGTCCACGAAGTCGTGCTGGTAGCGCAGCGGGATGAAGACCTGGAACCCGCCGGTCTCGTCCTGCATCTCCCGCAGCCGCAGCACGTGGTCGACGCGGTGACGGGGCTCCTCGATGTGCCCGTACAGCATCGTCGCCGGGGTCTTGAGCCCCTTCTCGTGCGCGAGACGGTGGATGCGCGACCAGTCCTCCCAGTGGGTGTCATGGTCGACGATGTGCTGGCGGACCTCCCAGTCGAAGATCTCCGCGCCACCGCCGGTCAGCGACTCCAGACCGGCCTCGATCAGCTCGTCGAGGATCTCGGAGGCCGAGAGCCCGGAGATCGTCTCGAAGTGGTGGATCTCCGTCGCCGTGAACGCCTTGAGCCCTACGTTCGGCAGGGCCTCCTTCAGCGCGCTGAGCGAGCGCGGGTAGTAGCGCCACGGAAGGGTGGGGTGGAGCCCGTTGACGATGTGCAGCTCGGTGAGGTTCTCGTTCTCCATCGCCTTGGCGAGGCGGACGGCCTCCTCGATCCGCATCGTGTACGCGTCCTTCTCCCCCGGCTTGCGCTGGAAGGAGCAGTACGCGCACGACGCGGTGCACACGTTCGTCATGTTGAGGTGGCGGTTGACGTTGAAGTGCACGACGTCGCCGTTCTTGCGCGTGCGCACCTCATGGGCCAGCCCGCCGAGCCACGCCAGGTCGTCGGACTCGTAGAGGGCGATCCCGTCCTCGCGGGTCAGCCGCTCGCCGGCCCGGACCTTCTCCTCCAGCTCGCGCTTGAGTCCCGCGTCCACTAGGGCGCCTCCCATATCTCTGTGTGACGGACTCCGACCACCGTACGCCTACGGCTCTTCCGGAAGTTCCCCGACCCGGTTCTCCCACTTGGTGGACAGCACGATGGTGGTACGGGTCCGGGAGACGCCCTTCGTGCCGCTGAGCCTGCGGATCGTCTTCTCCAGGCCGTCCACGTCACCGACCCGCACCTTGAGCATGTACGAGTCGTCGCCCGCGATGAACCAGCAGTCCTCGATCTCCGCGAGGTCCTTCAGCCGGCGCGCGACGTCCTCGTGGTCGGCGGCGTCCGACAGCGAGATGCCGATCAGCGCGGTGACCCCCAGCCCCAGCGAGGCGGAGTCGACGGTGGCGCGGTATCCGGTGATGACCCCGGCGGTCTCCAGCCGGTTGATGCGGTCGGTGACGCTGGGCCCGGAGAGCCCGACGAGCCGCCCGAGCTCGGCGTACGAGGCCCTGCCGTTCTCCCTGAGGGCCTGGATGAGCTGCCTGTCCACCGCGTCCATATGACTGAAACCTTCCATTGTTCAGCAGTACCGCGAGTTTACGTGTAGAATCTAAGGCATGCAGGGTCGACGCCCTGTAAATCTTTCAGAACATCCAAGAAACGCTTTCGAATCTTCAGGAGTGAAGTCACCGTGTACACGATCGAGATGGCCTACGCCCGGATGCGCGAGCTGCAGGACCTGGCCAACCGCTCGCGTGCCCACCAGCCCACCGCCGCGCACCGCGTCGACAAGACGCGCAACCCGCGCGCCACCAAGAAGCGCTGACCCCACCGGATCAGCCCCGGGCGCGACCGCCCGGCCGGTTCCCCGGCCGGCCCCGCGCTCACCCCTCCGAGCCGCGAGAGCCGCCACCGAGCTCTCCCTCCCAGCGGCGGTACAGCTGATGCGGCACCCCTGCCGCGTCCAGCACCCGCCCGGCGACGAAGTCCACCAGATCCTGGATGTGCGTCGCCCCCGCGTAGAACGCCGGAGAGGCGGGCAGCACCACGGCGCCCGCCTCGTCCAGGGCCACCATCTGCTTCAGCGTCCGACCGCTCAGCGGTGTCTCGCGCACCGCGACGACGAGCGGGCGCCGCTCCTTGAGCGTCACGCTCGCGGCCCGCTGGAGCAGATCCTTCGACAGACCGAGCGCCACCCCGGCCACACAGGCCGTCGACGCCGGAACGATCAGCATCCCCTTCGCCGGGTACGAGCCCGAGGACGGTCCGGCCGCCAGGTCACCGGCCGCCCAGTACCGCACCCGGTCCAGCTCCGCCGCGCCCACCTCGAAGGTGTCCGGCTTCCCGTCCGCCCCCCGCGCCAGCCAGCCGCGCAGGTCCTGTTGCCAGTGCGCGTCGCGGAAGGCGATCCCCGTCTCGTCCAGCAGGGTCAGCCGCGAGGCACGGCTCACCACCAGGTCCACGCTCTCGCCGCCCGCCAGCAGGCCACGCAGGACCGCGGCCGCGAACGGGGTCCCCGACGCGCCCGACACCCCGACAATCCAAGGCCGTCGCTGCCGCTGAGTCACTGAAGTCCCGGATTTCACACCCGCGAGCCTATCCGGCACCTCTGCGTACACCGCACCCGGAACACGTCCGCGTACCCCGCACGGAACCGCGCGGAGGTGGGGGACGTTCCCAGGGTGACGGGCGAGCCGGGGGCAGGGACCAGCCATGAGAGACATCCGAACGAACGCCACCACGACGACCACCGGCGCGCGGGCCCGGACGGCCGGCGCGCTCATGGCGGGCTGGGTCGCCCTGCTGTGGGTCCTCGAAGGCATCGACACGGCGACCGGACACGCCCTGGACACCTACGGCGTCACCCCGCGCGAACCGGCCGAGCTGCGCGACATCGTGCCGTCCGCGTTCCTGCACGGCGGCTGGGACCACGTCGCCTCCAACAGCGTTCCGCTGCTGGTCCTCGGCTTCATCGCGGCCCTCGCCGGCATACGCAGATTCGCCGCCGTGGTCCTCACGGTCATCCTGGTCAGCGGCCTCGGCGTCTGGCTGACCGCACCGCCGGACACGGTGACGCTCGGCGCCTCCGGGGTCGTCTTCGGCCTCTTCGGCTATCTGCTGGTCCGCGGCTTCGTGGACCGCCGGCCGCTCGACATCGTGGTCGGCCTCGTCGTCGCCGCGGTCTACGGCTCACTGCTCTGGGGCGTCCTGCCCACCGACTCCGGCATCAGCTGGCAGGGTCACCTCTTCGGGCTGATCGGCGGGGTCGGCGCGGCCTTCGCCTTCCGCCGCACCCGCCGCACACCCCGGGCCGTCACGGTGTGAGGCCGCGCACCACCAGATCCAGCAGCGCGCACGCGAAGAGGGCGATGCCGATGAAGCCGTTGACGGAGAAGAAGGCCCGGTTCAGCCGGGACAGATCGTGCGGGCGCACCACGCGGTGCTCGTAGACGAAGGCCACGGCGACGATCGCCATGCCGATCCAGTAGAAGTGCTCCGCGTCCGTCGCCAGCCCGAACCAGACCAGCATCCCGGTCGTGATCACATGGCAGACCCGCGCGCCCCACAGCGCGGCCGGGATCCCGAAGCGGGCCGGGACCGACAGCACCCCGTGGGCCCGGTCCGCCTGCACGTCCTGACAGGCGAAGATCAGGTCGAAGCCGCCGATCCAGATACCGACGGCGAGCCCCAGGATCACCGCGTCCCACGACCAGCTGCCGGTCACCGCGAGCCAGGCACCGATCGGCCCTATGGCCTGGGCGAGGCCCAGGATCGCGTGCGGGTAGTTCGTGAACCGCTTGCCGTACGGGTAGACGACCATCGGCACGACGGCGAGCGGCGCGAGCGCCAGGCACAGCGGGTTCAGCAGCGCGGCGGCGCCGAGGAAGACCGCGAGGGCCACCAGCGCCCCCGTCCACGCCGACTTCACCGACACCGCACCGGTGACCAGCTCCCGGTTGGCCGTACGCGGATTACGGGCGTCGATCTCCCGGTCGATGATCCGGTTGGCGGCCATCGCGAACGTACGCAGCCCGACCATCGCCAGGGTGACGAGCAGCAGCGTGCCCCAGTGGATGTTCCCGTCCAGCCGGAACATCGCGGTCAGCGCGGCGATGTACGCGAAGGGCAGCGCGAAGACCGAGTGCTCGATCATCACGAGCCGCAGGAACGCCTTGATCCTGCTTCTCGGCTCTGCGGAGCCGGAGCCGGAGCCCAGCGTCGCGTCGGCGGCACTCACAGTCCGTATTCCTTCCAGCGGCGGTCGACCTTCGCCGCCGTCTCCGGATCGGACTCGACCATCTCCGGCCAGCCCCCGTCCCGGGTGTAGCCCTCCTCGGGCCACTTCCTCGTCGCGTCGATGCCCGCCTTGCCGCCCCAGAACTGCTGGTACGAGGCGTGGTCGAGGTGGTCGACCGGCCCCTCGACGACGGTCAGGTCACGGGCGTAGTCGGTGTTGCCCAGCGCCCGCCAGGCGACCTCGTGCAGATCGTGGACATCGCAGTCGGCGTCCACGACCACGATCAGCTTGGTCAGCGACATCATGTGCGCGCCCCAGACGGCACTCATCACCTTCTGGGCGTGCTTGGGGTACTTCTTGTCGATCGAGACGATCGCACAGTTGTGGAAGCCGCCCGACTCCGGCAGGTGGTAGTCCACGATGTCCGGCACGATGATCTTGAGCAGCGGCAGGAAGAACCGCTCGGTGGCCCGGCCCAGCGGCCCGTCCTCGGTCGGCGGCCGGCCCACCACGATGGACTGGAGCAGCGGGCGCCTGCGCATGGTGACGCAGTCGATGGTCAGTGCGGGGAACGGTTCCTGGGGGGTGTAGAAGCCGGTGTGGTCGCCGAAGGGCCCCTCCGGCAGCATCTCGCCCGGCTCCAGCCACCCCTCGATGACGACCTCGGCCTGTGCGGGGACCTGGAGCGGCACGGTCTTGCAGTCGACCATCTCGATCCGCTTGCCCTGGATGAACCCGGCGAAGAGGTACTCGTCGATGTCCCCGGGCAGCGGCGCGGTCGAGGCGTACGTCACCGCGGGCGGGGCGCCGAAGGCGATGGCGACCGGCAGCCGCTCCCCGCGCTTCGCGGCGACCTGGTAGTGGTTGCGGCTGTCCTTGTGGATCTGCCAGTGCATCCCGATGGTGCGCTTGTCGTGGCGCTGGAGCCGGTACAGCCCCAGGTTCCGTACGCCGGTCTCGGGGTGCTTGGTGTGCGTGAGCCCCAGGTTGAAGAAGGAGCCGCCGTCCTCGGGCCAGGTGAACAGCGCGGGCAGCCGGTCGAGGTCCACGTCGTCCCCGGTGAGGACGACCTCCTGGACCGGAGCGCTGTCGCCCTTCACCTTCTTCGGCGGCACGTGCACCATCGAGCCGAGCTTCCCGAAGGCCTCCCGCACGCCGATGAAGCCCTGGGGGAGCTCCGGCTTGAGCAGCCCGCCGATCCTGTCGCTGATGTCGGCGTACGACTTCAGCCCGAGCGCCTTGAGCAGCCGCCGGTCGGTGCCGAAGACGTTCATGGCCAGGGGCATCGAGGCGCCCTTGACGTTCTCGAAGAGCAGCGCGGGGCCGCCCGCCTTGTTCACCCGGTCGACGATCTCACCGACCTCCAGGTGCGGGTCGACCTCGGCCTTGATGCGCTTGAGATCGCCCTCACGCTCAAGAGCCCGGAGCAGGGAGCGAAGATCGTCGTAAGCCATGCCGTCCAGTTTGTCATCCCGTCCCCGGCCGTCCGCCGGGGCTCCCCCGACTCCGGGCCCGGGAAGTCCACCGGCAGCCGGTAGCCTGGCCGCGTCACCGGGGCCCGCCGGCCCCGCCGCCGTTTCCAGGGGGACGTCCCACCATGCTCAGGGCCTTGATCTATCTCCTGCCGCTGGCGCTGACGATCTACGCGTTCATCGACTGCCTGAACACTCCGGAGGACGAGGCCAAGCATCTGCCCAAGGTGGCCTGGGTCTTCATCATCCTGTTGTTCTGGATCGTCGGTCCGATCGTGTGGCTCGCCGCCGGCAAGATGCGCCAGGCGCCGACCGGGGGCCGTACGCCCTCCGAGTGGCACCGCGGCCACCGCACCCAATGGGTGGCGCCGGACGACAATCCGGAGTTCCTGAAGGCGCTGAAGGACGAGAACAAGAAGGACGAGTCGCTCCTCAAGGACTGGGAGGCGGACCTGCGCCGCCGCGAGGAGGAGATCAAGCGCCGCGAGGGCAGCGCCGGCCCGGAGGACCCCGCCCCGCCGGCCTCCTCCTGACCTCCCGGCTCCTCCGCGGACCCGACGGACCCGAGGTACGCGAAACGGCTGCCCGCCCCCGTGCGAAGGGGTGGGCAGCCGTTTCGCGTACCTCGGTCTCAGACCCCGGCGTAGGAGTGCTTGCCGGTGACGAAGATGTTCACGCCGTAGTAGTTGAACAGCCAGCAGCCGAAGGCGATGAGCGCCAGGTAGGCGGCCTTGCGGCCCTTCCACCCGGCGGTGGCGCGGGCGTGCAGATACGTGGCGTACGCGACCCAGGTGATGAAGGACCAGACCTCCTTGGGGTCCCAGCCCCAGTAGCGGCCCCAGGCGTCGCCCGCCCAGATCGCGCCCGCGATGATCGTGAACGTCCACAGCGGGAAGACGGCCGCGTTGATCCGGTACGAGAACTTGTCCAGGGTCGACGCGGCGGGCAGCCGCTCCATCACCGAGGTGGCGAACTTCCCCGGCGTACCGCCGCTCGCGAGCCGGCTCTCGTAGCTGTCACGGAAGAGGTAGAGCACCGTGCCGACCGCGCCCAGGTAGAAGACGGCGCCGCAGAGGATGGCGGTGGAGACGTGGATCCACAGCCAGTACGAGTGCAGCGCGGGCACCAGCTGGTCGCTGTTGGTGTAGAGCGTGGTGGTGGCGATGCCGAGGTCCAGCAGGACCGTGGTGACCAGCGGCAGACCGATCCAGCGGACGTTCTTCTTCAGCAGGAGCAGCACCAGGTACGAACCGACCGCCACCGTGGAGAAGGTGATGGAGAACTCGTACATGTTGGCCCAGGGGGCCCGCTCCACCGACATCGCGCGGGCGATGACGCCGCCCGCCTCGACGAGGAAGCCGACGACGGTCAGCGAGACCGCGATCCGCCCCCACATGTCGCCCTTGAACGTGCCGCCGGCCGCGCCGGGGCCGTCGGGGACGTCCCGGGTGCCGGCGGCAGCGCGGGTGACGATCGCGGGGCGCTCCAGGACGGCGGTCGCGCCGTCCTTCCCGGCGACCCGCACCTTCACCGTGGAGTCCGCGGCCGTGGTGCCGGTCCCGGCCAGCGCGGCGGCGGTACGGCCGACCTTGCTGCGGCTGCCGAAGACCCACTCCGCGATGTGCGCGAAGAAGGCCAGGGTGTAGACGGCCATCGACGAATAGATCAGCACATTGCTGGTGTGCGCCAGATTCTCGTTGGTTGCGGCGGCGAGATTCACTTCTCAGCCCCTTCGGCAGGTTCTTCGGCAGGTGATACGGAATCGGACCCGGAGTCGTCTGCGACGGCGGGGCCGTTGGTGGCGGCGGCGATGGGCGCCGCGCGGTTGAGCGCGACCGCGAGATCGGCCAGCTCCTCGGGAAGCTTCGCGGACTCGCTGCGGCCCAGCCCCGCCATCTCGACGACGGTGACGCCGTCCGCCCCGCGGACCGCCCGCACCCACACCCGGCGGCGCTGGATGAACAGCGAACCGGCGAGTCCGGCGATGGCGGCGATGGCTCCGGTGAGCGCCCAGCCGGTGCCCGGCTGCTGCGAGATCTGGAAGCTGGCCCACTCCTGGACGCTCTCGAAGGTGATCGAGCCGGCGCCGTCGGGCAGCTCCATCGTCTCGCCGGGGCGCAGCCGCTCCTTGAGCTGCTCGCCGTCGGCGTTCTTGAACTCCTTCATGTTGGACTTGTCCAGCTGGTACACGTTCTGCGGCAGCCCGGAGTCGACGCCGAGGGACCCGTGGTAGCCGTTCAGGGCCAGGACCGGGTAGTCGGCGGCGGGGAACTGGGAGAACATCGTGCCCATGCCGTCGCCCGCGAAGGTCGGGACGAAGAAGGCCTGGAAGCCCAGCTGGGTCTTCTTGCCGTTCTTGTCCCGGTAGCCGTCCATCACCTTGATCGCACCGGTCGAGGTGACGTTGTTGTCGATCGGCAGCAGCGGCACGGCGCCCCGCGAGACGACCTTGCCCCTGCCGTCCCTGACGGTGATGACGGGGGCGTAGCCGTGCGCGTTGAGGTAGACCTTGGTGTGGTCGACGACCAGCGGTTCGTTGACCCTGATGACGGACTTCTTCGGCTTGCCGTACGCACCTTCGAAGTACGTCACACGGGCCTCGTACGTCCGGGGCGTACCGCGTTGCGGGCCGCTCTTGGCGTACGTACCGACGAAGTTGTCGAGGGTGAAGCTGAACGGGATGAGCGAGTCGGTGTCGTACAGCGAGCCCGACTTGAAGTCGTCGTACTGGGTGAGCGTGTTGGAGAAACCGTCACCCTCGACGATCAGCTTGCCGCCCTCGGACTTGAACAGCTGCCCGGCGCCGAAGGCCACCAGCATCACGATGAGCGAGACATGGAACATCAGGTTCCCCGCCTCGCGCAGGTACCCCTTCTCGGCGGCGACCGCGTCGCCCACCGCGTGCGCGCGGAAACGCCGCTTGCGCAGGGCCGCCAGGGCCGCCTCGCGGACCTGCTCGGGCTCGGTCCCGGTGCGCCAGGTGGTGTACGCGGGCAGCCGGGTCAGGCGCTTCGGCGCGCCCGGCGGGCGGCTGCGCAGCTGGCCGATGAACTGGCCGGTGCGCGGGACGATGCAGCCGATCAGCGAGATGAACAGCAGGATGTAGATCGCGGAGAACCACACCGAGCTGTAGACGTCGAAGAACTGGAGCTTCTCGTAGATCGGCGTGACCGTGGTGTGGGCTTCCTTGAAGGTCTGCACCTTCAGTTCGTCCACGCTGTTCTGCGGGATCAGCGAGCCGGGGATGGCCCCCAGCGACAGCAGGAACAGCAGGATCAGCGCGACCCGCATCGAGGTGAGCTGGCGCCAGAACCAGCGGGCCCAGCCGATGATGCCCATCGCGGGCACGGTGCTGCCGGACTCGCGCTCGGGGCGCTCCTCGCGCGGTGCGGTGGAGAGCTGTTCCCCGGCGGCGCCGAGTTCACGCTCCTGCTCGCGCTCGTCCGTGGTGTTCGTCTTGCTCATGAACTCAGATCCCCACAGTGAAGCCGTTGGACCAGACCTGCATCTCCTGCATGAGCGTCGCCCAGAGGCCCGTCAGCAGAAGGATTCCGGTCACGATCATCATGACGCCGCCGACCCGCATGACCCATGCGTAGTGGCGCTTGACCCAGCCGAAGGCGCCGAGCGCCTTGCGGAAGGCGATGGCCGCCAGGACGAAGGGGACGCCGAGTCCGAGACAGTACGCGACGGTCAGTATCGCCCCGCGTCCGGCGGTGCCCTGGTCGAACGAGAGGGTCAGCACGGAGGCGAGCGTCGGACCGATGCAGGGTGTCCAGCCGATCCCGAACAGGGCGCCCAGCAGCGGTGCTCCGGCCAGTCCGGCCACCGGCCGCTTGTGGAAGCGGAACTCGCGCTGCGTCACCCCGGGCAGCATCCCCATGAAGAAGATCCCCATGAGGATCATCAGCACACCGAGGATCCTGTTGAACAGGACGGAGTGTTCCTGGAGCTCCTGGCCGAAGTAGCCGAAGAGCGCCCCGCTGGAGGCGAAGACGGCGGTGAAACCGAGCACGAAGAGCGAGGCGCCCGCGACGACCCGGCCGCGCCGGGCCTCGGCCAGGTCGGTGCCGCTGACCCCGGTGACATAACTGAGATAGCCGGGGACCAGGGGCAGGACACAGGGCGAGAAGAACGAGACCAGCCCGGCGAGGAGGGCGAGCGGCAGTGCCACCAGCAGGGCCCCGCCCTCGACGGTCCCGCTGGACGCGGCGAGCGTGATCACCGGATCACTTCTCCGCGATCAGCGGGTCGATCATCGTGTGCAGCTTCTCCGCGTTCAGGGCCTGGAGCGTGCGGGCGGCGACCTTCCCGTCCCGGTCGATGACGACCGTCGAGGGGATGGCCTGGAGGTTCAGGGTGCCCTTGGGGAAGCGGAGGATGAGCCTTCCGGTCGGGTCGTGGAAGCTCGGATACGTGACTCCGTAGTCCTTCTCGAAGTTCACCGCCAGGTCCTTCTGCGGGTCCCGGACGTTGATCCCGACGAACTGGACACCCTGGTCCGCGGTCTCCTCCGCCACCTTCACGAAGTGCTTGGCCTCAACGCGGCAGGGGCCGCACCAGGAGCCCCAGGCGTTCAGGACAATGATCTTGCCCTTGTAGTCGGCCAGGTCGAGGGGCTTGCCGTCCAGACTCGTTCCGTCCAGCTTCGGTGCGGCGGTCCGCTCGCCCCGGGGAACGGTGGAGATCCCACCGCTGCCGGTGACGAAGTTGGTGCTTCCACCACCGCCGACCTTGTCGCCGTCCCCGCACGCGGAGAGGGTCAGGGCACCGGCCACAGCAGTGGCGGCGAGCAGGGTGAAGCGGCGTCGGGATGCGCGGCCAGAGCTCATGTGAAAAGTTTCGCATGGCAGTTTCCGCGATCTCCCGCACCCCCCTCACTGCCCGTAAAGCCCCTTGTCAAGCCTGTTTAAAGAAGTTGTTCCAGCCACCCGCGGGCGACTGGCCGACCTCCAGCGAACGGAGCTTGGCGAGCACCGCGGGATCCTGCGCGTCGAGCCAGTCGACGAACTGCCGGAACGACACGAGGCGCACGTCCGGCTTACCGGCGACCTTCTTGATCACTTCTTCGACGGCGTCCATATAGATACCGCCGTTCCACTCCTCGAAGTGGTTGCCGATGTAGAAGGGCGCGCGATTGGTCTCGTACGCACGCTGGAATCCGGCGAGATACGCGCCGGTGGCCTGGGTGCGCCAGCCCGGATAACGCGAGGTCATTCCCTTGGTCGAATTCTTCGACTGATTGGCGAGGATGTTGTAGTCCATCGAGAGGACCTCGAAGGAGTGCCCGGGGAACGGCATCCCCTGGAGCGGGAGGTCCCAGACACCCTGGCGCTTCTCGGGCCACATCTGACGGCCGCCGGGAGAACTCGCGTCGTAGCGCCAGCCCAGCTTCTTCGCCGTGGGCAGCAGATTGTCCTGGCCGAGCAGGCAGGGAGTGCGTCCGCCGACGAGTTCCTTGCGGTAGTCGAAGGGCAGCGGGTCGAGGTCGCTCCAGCCGGTATTGGTGCGCCATTCGGTGACGAAGGACACCGCCTGGTTGATCTCGCTGTGCCACTGCGCGGGGGTCCAGTTGCCGACGGAGCCGGAGCCGCCGCAGAAATGCCCGTTGAAGTGGGTGCCGATCTCATGCCCGTCGGTCCACGCCTGCCGGACGTACTTCAGTGTCTCCTTGACGTGGCCGTCGGTGAGATAACCGATGTCGGAAGCGCCCCGGGGGTTGTTCGGCGGGCGGTAGAGGGACTTCTTCGACTCGGGCAGGAGGTACAGCCCGGAGAGGAAGAAGGTCATCGCCGCGTCGTGTTCCTTGGCCAGTTCGAGAAAACGCGGGAAGAGCCCGTTGCCGACCTCGCCCGCGCCGTCCCAGGAAAAGATCACGAACTGCGGCGGCTTCTGGCCGGGTTCGAGCCGGACGGGGGCGGCGGGCTGATTCGGCTGCTTTCCGGTATCGGCGGTGGAACCGTCACCGATCAGCCGGACGTCCTTCTTCGCGGTGCCGCTGCCGCGGCCGTTCCCGTCGGTGCCCTGGTCGCCCTTGCCGTGGCCCGACCGGCTCTCGCTCTCGGAGCCGAAGGAACCACAGCCCGCGACTCCGATCGCCGCCGCGGCCCCGAGTCCGGCTCCGAGCAGTCCCCTTCGGTTGATCTCGCGCATGCGGTCCCCATCTGCGGTCGTTTTACCTCAAGTCCATACAAACTGGCGAAGGCTTAGATGGGTGAAGCAACACGAGGGTTCCCCCGATTAACACAATTTTCCTGACGGGACCAGACCCTTACCGAATCTGCACACCGGGCAGACCGCCGGGCAGACCACCGGGCGGCTCGGGCCCGCGCGGCGATCGGGGACGCGCCCGGACACAGGGGCACAGGAGCACAGGGCACACCGGGGCACAGGCACACGGGCACCAGGGCACACGGGCGCACGGGGGCACGGGGGCACGGGGGCACCCGGACATGCCGAAGGCCCGTCCGGCGGCTGAGGACAACGCGCCACCGGACGGGCCTGGAGGGAGAACGCCTCCTACGCCCCGAACGGGCGGAGGCCAGCCCCTGAGGGCGGGACGGCCCTTAAGCCCCGAAGGCCTTCGACTTCCCCTTCACCGGCTTCGCGCCCGCGAGGAGATGCGCCGGGACCAGATCCCGCGCCGGCTCGGAGTACCCGACCGACACGATCTTGTCGCCCCGGTAGGTGAAGCTGGTCAGCGAGGCCAGCGTGCACTGGCGCTTGCGCGGGTCGTGCCACAGCCGCCGCCGCTCCACGAAGGACCGCACGATCCAGATGGGCAGCTGGTGGCTGACGCAGACCGCCTCGTGCCCCCGGGCCGCGTCGCGCGCCGCGTCGAGCGCGCCCATCATCCGTACGACCTGCTCGATGTACGGCTCACCCCAGGACGGCCGGAACGGGTTGGTCAGGTGCTTCCAGTTGTCCGGCTTGCGCAGCGCCCCGTCCCCGACCCCGAAGGTCTTGCCCTCGAAGACGTTGGCGGCCTCGATGAGACGTTCGTCCGTGGCCAGGTCCAGGCCGTGCGCCTTGGCGACCGGGGCCGCCGTCTCCTGGGCCCGCTCCAGCGGGGAGGCCACGACATGGGTGATGTCGCGCTTCTCCAGGTGCTCGGCGACCCGGTCGGCCATCTGCCGGCCGAGCTCGGAGAGGTGGTAGCCGGGGCGCCGCCCGTACAGGACGCCCTCCGGGTTGTGCACCTCGCCGTGGCGCACGAGGTGCACGACGGTGATGTCGCCCGCGCGCCCGGCGTCCCCCCGGCCGGCCGCCTCGCGCCCGGCGTTCTCGCTGCTTCCGTTCTCGCTCATGCGATGGCCTCCGATGCGGCACGGGCCGCTGCGGGCAGGGCGGCGGCGATCCGCTCGACGGCCTGCGTGTCGTGGGCGGTGGAGACGAACCAGGACTCGAAGGCGGACGGTGGCAGATAGACACCCTGGGCCAGCATCGAGTGGAAGAAGGCGGTGAAGCGGAACGCTTCCTGCTTCTTCGCGTCCTCGTAGTCGCGGACGGGCTCGTCGGTGAAGAACACCGAGAACATGTTGCTCGCCGCGGACACCGTGTGGGCGACGCCCTCCTTGGCGAGCGCCTCGCTCACCAGCCCCCGCAGCTCGGCGGAGACCGCGTCGAGCTTCGCGTACGCCGCGTCGTCGAGCAGGCGCAGCTGGGCGAGACCGGCGGCGGTGGCGATCGGGTTCCCCGACAGGGTGCCCGCCTGGTAGACGGGCCCGGCCGGCGCGAGGTGCGCCATCACGTCGGCGCGCCCGCCGAAGGCCGCGGCGGGGAAGCCGCCGCCCATGACCTTGCCGAACGTCATCAGGTCGGGCCGGACGCCGTCGATGCCGTACCAGCCCGCCCTGGAGGTGCGGAATCCGGTCATGACCTCGTCGGAGATGTAGAGGGCGCCGTTGGCGGCGCAGATCTCCTTGAGCCCGGCGTTGAAACCGTCCAGCGGCGGGACGACGCCCATGTTGCCGGGCGACGCCTCGGTGATCACACAGGCGATCTCGCCGGGCCGCGCGGCGAACGCGGCCCGCACGGCGTCCAGGTCGTTGTACGGGAGCACGATCGTGTCGCCGGCCTGGGCACCCGTGACACCGGGGGTGTCGGGCAGCCCGAAGGTCGCGACCCCGGACCCGGCGGCGGCGAGCAGCGCGTCGACATGTCCGTGGTAGCACCCGGCGAACTTCACGACCTTGGCCCGGCCGGTGAAACCGCGGGCCAGCCGGATCGCCGACATGGTCGCCTCGGTGCCGGACGAGACGAGACGCACCTGCTCGACGGGGTCGATACGGGAGACGATCTCCTCGGCCAGCGCGACCTCGCCCTCACCGGGCGTCCCGAACGAGGTTCCCCGGCCGACCGCCTCCTGGACCGCGGCGATGACCTCGGGGTGCGAGTGGCCGAGGATCATCGGCCCCCACGAGCACACGAGGTCGACATACTCGCGGCCGTCCGCGTCGGTGAGATACGGACCGCTGCCGGACACCATGAACCGGGGCGTACCGCCCACGGCCCGGAAGGCACGTACGGGAGAGTTCACGCCGCCGGGCGTCACGACGGACGCTCGGTCGAACAGCGACTGCGAAACTGGGGCTTCGTATGAATACGCCACTTTGGTCCTGATCTGCGATTCGGGTGTCGGAGGGGCCGGGCCGGAAATCTCGGCCACCGGTGAGCAGGGAGCGCGCTCTCCTCGTATCACGAAAGGGCGTCTGCCCTCTCACGTCTGCGAAACTGGGGCGTCATGGGGAAAGCTCACACATGCCATGGTGTCAGAGGCACGGACGGTCTTGCGGACAGGTGTTTCACCGCACGCGCGCGGGGGAGGTCACTGACACGATGATCGGGTTGCGCGGCGGGGCTGTGTCTCCTAAGAAGTAGTCGGGTGGATGAGATATGCATCGCGGTGGCGGAGTGGGCGAGGGGACCGACGACCTGGGGCCCGAGCCTGCCCGACGAGGGCGGCACCGGCGTGAGGCTGAGCGTGTACAAGGCAGGCAGGCGGGGAACGTCTCGGGATCCGGGAGCAGGAGCGGTGGCCGGGTGGGGGTGACCTACAAGTATTTCGGTGCCCCCGACGGGGCCACCGCCGCACGCGTGCCCATTTCGATGCGCCCGGAGGAGCTGGGCGGCGACGAGCTGGGCATGGGCGGCATGTTCACCAAGATCAAGCCGGAGACGGTGGCGGCCATGGTCCTCACCGGCATCCAGGGCATACCCCTGCACAAGGTCCCGCCGCTCGAACTGGTCGTCCTGCACCCCGACTACGCGGTGGTCAAGCTCCCCATGACGGTCGTCGACCCGCTGCGCGGCGTCGGCGAGGAGTCGGTCGGCGCGGCGGCCTTCATCTGGTCCACGGTCCCCGACCGCGGCGGCCCGCGCGACGCGTTCAACGTCTACCAGTTGCTCCACGAGTGGCAGGACTTCTCCCACCGGCTGCACGACGCGGGACACCAGCCGTACTGCCTGGTGTGGCCCTGAGCCGCGGTTCCACAGACTCCCGTGCGGCCCGTCGGGCGGCCGGAGGCGGTCCGGAACAGCGGCCGGAGACGGCCCGTCCGGCGGTCCGAGACGACCCGGAGCGGCGGTCAGAGGCTCTTGAGCGTGCGCCGGGCCACGGCCTCCCGCAGCTGCGACGTCTGCGCCTGGATCAGATGGAACTGGGCCTCCCGGGCGAGCCGGCCCGCCGTGTCGCCGAACTGGACGGCCCGGCCACCCGTCGCCGCCACACAGGCCGTCGCCGCCCGCACCCCCAGGTCCAGGATGGCCGCGCGGTTCTCGATCCGGGCCTCCACCTCCTCCTCGGGGGCGTACTCGTCGCGCAGGGCGTACGACTCGGCGCGCAGCCGGGCGGCCTCCTCGGCCAGGCGGTGGGCCAGCGTCCCGAACGTCGCACCCGCGCGGGGCGCGGCCCCGAGGAGCAGGTCGACGGCAGCACGGATGTGGCCGAGGACGGCGGGGTGGCAGTTCGCGTTCTCCAGGTCGTAGTCCCGGGACCAGTCGGACCTGGGCCCGATGGAGATGACGTCCTGCGGCGGCACGAGGACATCCCGTAGCTCCACCGCCGCCGTATGTGTGCCCCGCATCGCCCAGAGCTCCCGCGACGGAACCCGGACGAGTCCGCTGCCTGGCACGCAGTCGGCCCGTACGAACAGGGCCCGGTCGTCCGGGGTGACGGCCCCGATGATCGCCATGTCCGCCAGGCCCCAGCCGGTCATCCACGGCACGCGTCCCCGCAGCAGCCACCCGCCGTCGACCTGTTCGGCGGTCACCGGCGGGCGTGGGTGCCGCAGATAGGCGAAGCCCGCCGTGGCCAGCTTCCCGCCCGTGAGGAGCGCGGGGAGCCACCGGGCCGCCGGCGTCGTTTCGCCGCTCCTGACCAGGGCTTTCACCAGGGCGTAGTGCTGGACGAACACAAACCAGGTGGACGGGTCGACGGCGGACAGGATCTCGTGGACCTCACGGGTCACCCGGTTCCTGGACACACCGCTGCCGGGTGCGGGTTCGTAGCTGACGAGACCGTGGGCACCGCACCGGGCCAGAGCGTCCAGGTGCGAGCGGGGAACCCCCTCCTCGGCGGTCCGTTCCGCGACGGGCCGCAGCACGTCGACCGCCACCCGGGTGACCGCCAGGACCAGTGGTTCGGCCGCCAGATCCGGCGGGGTGGCCAATACGGTTCCCTCGCCCGGTGCCCCACGCATGCGGCAGTCCCCTCGTTCCGATCCGGTCGCTGGTTGTGCGGTGGATCCACTCTCCCTCTTGTCCATGCACACCCATTCGGCCAAAATCAGCCATTCATTGGCCGAAGAAAGTTCTCCGCCTCCGGGCCTCGCCCGAAGCCAGGAGGTACGGAGGCCTCCAGAGGCCTCCCCGGGGCGCACACAACCGTCCGCCTCCCCCGACCGTCCACGCGCCCCACCGTCCCGCCGCAAACCCCTGGATGCCCGCGTCGCCCAGTGGCATCCTGGCGACGTGAACGGACCCGAGATCACCCTCGAAGTAGCCCCTGAGCTACGACTCTTCGTCGCGCACGAGCGCCGTGAGGGGCGCACCGCCGTCACCACGGACGGCGTCTCGACGCTCGGCCATGTCGTCGAGTCCCTCGGCGTCCCGCTCACCGAGGCCGGACAACTGCTCGTCGGCGGCAGCCCCGTGGACCCCTCGCACATCCCGGGAGCGGGCGAGCACGTCGAGGTGCGCGCCGTGCAGCGCCCCCAGCAGATCCCGGGCGCCCCCCTCCGCTTCCTGCTCGACGTCCATCTGGGCACGCTCGCGCGGCGGTTGCGGCTCCTGGGCGTCGACACGGCGTACGAGAGCGAGGACATCGGCGACCCGGCGCTGGCCACCCTGTCCGCGCGGGAGCGGCGGGTCCTCCTCTCCCGGGACCGCGGGCTGCTGCGGCGGCGGGAGATCTGGGCCGGGGCCTATATCTACAGCGACCGGCCCCAGGACCAGCTCCGCGACGTGCTCGGCCGGTTCGCCCCGGTCCTCGCGCCGTGGACCCGGTGCACCGCGTGCAACGGGACGCTGACCGAGGCCGACAAGGAGTCCGTCAGCGCGCGGCTGGAGCACGGCACCCAGCAGGCGTACGACGTGTTCGCCCAGTGCACGGAGTGCGCACGCGTCTACTGGCGGGGGGCCCACCACGGGCACCTGGAGACGATCGTCGCGGACGCGGTACGCGAATTCGGCGACGCGGCGGCCTGAGGGCTCTCGCGCGGCCCCAAGAGCGCCGCGTCCGGCACCCCGGGGACGGGTGACCCGGGCACCCGACCCGGGTGTCCGCCCCGGCAGGGCTTCTCAGAAGACGTAGGCGTCCCCGGTGGACGGGGCCAGCACCTCGTGCACGTTGTTCCGCGGATTCCCGTCCCCCGCGCCGCCGTTCCACACCGTGTCGACGCGTACGACGACCTCGGCCGGCCGGCCCGCGAGCCGCAGGTCCAGGGCGGTGCTCCGCGCCTCCCCGTCCGCGGTCAGCGCCCCCGTACCGCACAGCACCACCCGTGCGCCGCCCCACAGGCAGCCGTCCGGCAGCTCCTGCGGGACGGCGAACGGCTCGGAGAAGCGCAGCCGTACGGTCACCCCCGCCAGATCGGCCGGACCCCGGTTCTCGCTCCGGACACGGACCCCGATCCGCTCCTCCCACAGCGAGACATGCCCGTGGTGGGAGACGTCCGCCACCGGCCCGACCCTGGCACCCGCGCCCGGGGGCCGGGGAGCCGGTGCGGCGGCGGCCGTGCCGGCCGTTCCCGTCCCCGGCGTCACGGTGTGCGCCACCAGCGCCGCGACCGCGGCGGACAGCATCAGCAGAGCTCTACGCGTCGCTACCATGCCCGGAACATACCGATAGCACCGACTAACCCTATTTAATGACCGGCACGACGCGCCCTCGCCAACCCGCACAGCGCAGCTCATGAAACGCTGCCCGCATGCTCGTCGCCCGCTCGGTCGCCCTCTTCGTCGTCGCCGCACTCTTCGAGATCGGCGGCGCCTGGCTCGTGTGGCAGGGAGTGCGGGAGCACCGGGGCTGGATCTGGATCGGCGCCGGCGTCATCGCGCTGGGCGCGTACGGATTCGTCGCCACCCTCCAGCCGGACGGCGAGTTCGGCCGCATCCTCGCCGCGTACGGCGGGGTCTTCGTCGCGGGTTCGATCGCCTGGGGCATGGTCGCCGACGGCTACCGCCCCGACCGCTGGGACGTCATCGGCGCACTGGTCTGCCTGGCGGGCATGGCGCTGATCATGTACGCCCCGCGCGCCCGCTGAACCCACCGCCACCGAGCCCCCGCGGCTCCCGCTCGGCCGCCGGAACCCCGCGCGGGCGGCCTGCCTATCCTTGGCCCGTACCGATCAGCTGTCCGAGGAGATCGCCATGGCCGCCACCCCCATCGCCGTCATCACCGGCGCGAGCAGCGGCATCGGCGCCGCGACCGCCCGGCAGCTGGCCGCCGCCGGCTACCGCGTCGTCCTGACCGCCCGCCGCCAGGACCGCATCGAAGCGCTCGCCGCCGAGATCACCGAGGCCGGGCACCAGGCGACCGCCTACGCGCTGGATGTCACCGACCGCGCGGCCGTGGACGAGTTCGCCACCGCGTTCCGCGGTCTGGCCGTCCTCGTCAACAACGCGGGCGGAGCGCTCGGCGCCGACCCCGTCGCGTCCGGCGACCCGGCGGACTGGCGCCAGATGTACGAGACGAACGTCATCGGCACCCTCAATGTCACCCAGGCCCTGCTGCCCGCCCTCACCGCGAGCGGCGACGGCACGATCGTGATCCTCTCCTCGACCGCGGGCCTGTCCACGTACGAGGGGGGCGGCGGCTACGTGGCGGCCAAGCACGGCGAGCACGTCCTCGCCGAGACCCTCCGACTGGAGATCGTCGGCACCCCGGTCCGGGTCATCGAGGTCGCCCCCGGCATGGTCAGGACCGAGGAGTTCGCCACCACCCGCTTCCGCGGCGACACCGAGAAGGCGGCCAAGGTGTACGCGGGTGTCGACGCCCCGCTCACCGCAGACGACGTGGCCGACACGATCACCTGGGCGGTCACCCGCCCCAGCCACGTCAACATCGACCTCCTGGTGGTCCGCCCCCGAGCCCAGGCCTCCAACTCCAAGGTCCACCGGACCCTCTGAGCACCGGACCCCGTCCGGGTGAACGCCCCGCACCGCCTCGCCCCCGGACGGGGCGGCGGCGGGCGACGCGTGCTCACCCCGCGACGCGTGCGCACCCCTTGCCCCGTGCTCACCCCGCGACGCGTGCTCGCCCCTTGCCCCGTGCTCACCCCTTGACGCAGACGACCTGCTTCAGCTTCGCGACGACCGCGACGAGGTCCCGCTGCTGGTCGATGACCTGCTCGATCGGCTTGTACGCGGCCGGGATCTCGTCCACGACACCGGAGTCCTTCCGGCACTCCACACCCCGGGTCTGGTCCTCCAGGTCCTGCGTGGAGAAGCGCCGCTTCGCCGCGTTGCGGCTCATCCGCCGCCCCGCGCCGTGCGAGGCCGAGTTGAACGACCGCTCGTTCCCCAGACCCTTCACGATGTACGAACCGGTACCCATCGAACCGGGGATGATCCCGTACTCGCCCGAGCCCGCACGGATCGCTCCCTTGCGGGTGACGAGCAGATCCATGCCGTCGTACCGCTCCTCGGCGACGTAGTTGTGGTGGCAGCTGATCTCCGGCTCGAAGGTGACCTTCGCCTTCTTGAACTCCCTGCGCACGACGTCCTGGAAGAGCTTCATCATGATCGCGCGGTTGTACTTCGCGTACTCCTGCGCCCAGAAGAGATCGTTGCGGTACGCCGCCATCTGCGGGGTGTCCGCGATGAAGACGGCCAGGTCACGGTCGACGAGATCCTGGTTGTGCGGGAGCCGCTGCGCCTGGCCGATGTGGAAGTCGGCCAGCTCCTTGCCGATGTTCCGGGACCCGGAGTGCAGCATCAGCCAGACCGACCCCGACTCGTCGAGGCAGAATTCAATGAAGTGGTTGCCCGATCCGAGCGTGCCCATCTGCTTCGTGGCACGTTCCTGACGGAATTTGACCGCATCGGCGATCCCATTGAACCGCCCCCAGAAGTCGTCCCACCCCGACGTCGCGAACCCGTGCAGCTTCCCCGGGTCCACGATGTCGTCGTGCATCCCCCGGCCCACCGGGATGGCCTGCTCGATCTTCGAGCGCAGCC
This sequence comes from Streptomyces sp. NPDC001787, assembly GCF_040297465.1. Taxonomy (NCBI): domain Bacteria; kingdom Bacillati; phylum Actinomycetota; class Actinomycetes; order Kitasatosporales; family Streptomycetaceae; genus Streptomyces; species Streptomyces sp. NPDC001787. The sequence goes on along the minus strand of NZ_JBEOZE010000041.1, from coordinate 33,321 downwards.
GGGACAGATCGCCCGGCAGGTCGTTGGCGGTCAGGGACGTCTTCACCGCGGACATGCCGCAGCCGATGTCCACGCCCACCGCGGCGGGGCAGACCGCGCCGTGCATCGCGATGACCGAACCGACGGTCGCGCCCTTGCCGAAGTGGACGTCCGGCATGACGGCGAGGCCCTTGATCCAGGGCAGCGTGGCCACGTTCTGCAGTTGCCGCATCGCGACGTCCTCGACCGACGCCGGATCGGCCCACATACGGATGGGAACCTTCGCTCCCGGCACCTCTACGTACGACATAACTCCTCGATTCCCCCGAAAAGACTGAAAGCGCAAAACCGGTGCCAAGATCGGCAAATGAGTCGGCCGACCGGCATTCACAGCGGCGCGTGCGATACACATTGTGTCCATCGGCCGCCTTCGCGCGGCAACCCGTTTTCCGTACCGAAGGGAGCCTGGGACCGTGCGACACATGGCGTACGTACCCGGCGTCGCGCTTCTCGCAGCGCTCGCCGTCGGCTGCAGCGCCGATGCGGGCGCCGACGCATCCGATGCCGACAGCAAGCCCGGCAGCCCGACGGTCACGGCCGCGCCACCCGGCAAGTACCGGACGCTGCCCACGCCTTGCCGGGCCGTGCCGGTCAACACGCTGAAGGACCTGCTGCCCGGCACCGCCGAACTCTCCGCGGACCAGCAGGAGAAGGCCTTCGAGGGCACGGCGTCCGTCACGTACGACACCGATCGCAAGGTCGGCTGCACCTGGAAGTCCGAGACGCCGGACGCCTCCCGGAACCTGGCCATCGACTTCGAGCGCGTGGTGTCGTACGACCCCTCGGTGAGCGACGACGACCGGGCCCGCGACGTCTACGCGAGGAAGGAGACCGCGGCCGGCCTGTCGTCCTCCGCCGCCTCCCGCGAGGACGGCGGGAAGACCGCGGGGGCGAGCACGGAAGCGGCCTCCCCCACCGGCGCGACCGCCACCGGTCCGACCGGTCCCGGCGCCACCCCGGAGACCGGCAGCGGCGGCGGCGACCTCCGTCCGCGTGTCCTCGGCGGCCTCGGGGACGCCGCATTTCTGGACGATCGCCCCACTCGGGAAGGTACTGCCGCACACTCCCGCACCGTCAGCGTGGTATTCCGCACATCGAATGTCATCGTGACCGTCGAGTACACCGAACAGCCGGCCCTCGTCACCGAGGCGCCCGACAGCGGGGAACTCCAGGAGAAGGCCCAGGCACTGGCCCGGAAGCTGGCCGAGAGGTTCAGCGAATAGCCCCCGGCCCGACCGCCGCCGGAAGGGCGTAAACCGGTCCGGCGAGGTCCGTGACCGGGGCGGCACCGGAGCGCCGTCCGTCGTACCGTGGCTCTCCGGCACCACCCCGGCCGACCCCGTCCCGCCGGTCCACCCGACCGCCCAGCCCGTCCCCGAACCGCCCCGCCCGACCGCACACCGCACGACCGAGACCTTCGTGCCATCCGAGTGAAGGAACCATGCACCGATCAGCCCCGCGACTGTCCCGCATACTCGCCTGCGCCGCCGTTCCGGTGATGCTCGTCGCCGCAGGCTGCTCGTCGGACTCCGACGACAAGAAGGGCTCGGGTTCCTCCTCGTCCGCCTCCCCGAACACGAAGAAGACGGAGGCGGCCGTCGAGCCGGCGAAGTTCGACCAGCTGCCCGACCCGTGCACCTCGATCGCCAAAAAGACGATCCGCGACCTGGTGCCCTCGGCCAAGAAGAAGGGCGGCACGGCGGGCGGGTCCAACGACCTCACGGCCCGCGGCAGCTGTTCCTGGAACGGCCTGGACGACAAGGGTGTCAAGGGCTCGCAGTACCGCTGGCTCGACGTCGCCTTCATCCGCTTCGACTCGGACCAGTCCCTGGGCAGCGGCGCGAAGCGCGCCGGGGACGAGTACACCAAGCAGATCACCAAGGCCAAGGCGACCGAGGGTGCCGAGAAGGTCGTGGCAGCCCCCGTCACCGGCATCGGCGAGCTGGCCACGGCGGTCACCTACGACCTGACCAAGACGAAGGAAGACTTCGAGTACGCGACGGTCGTGGCGCGTTCGGGCAATGTCGTCGTCACCCTCACCTACAACGGTGCGGGCTACGCGGGCGCCAAGACCCCCTCCGCCTCGGACATCCGGAAGGGTGCCGAGAAGGCGGCGAAGGAGGCCGTCGCCGCCATCGCCAAGGCCAACGGCATCGGCGTGCCCCCCGCCACCGGCACGTCCTCGGCGAAGCCCACCGAGGACACGTCCGACGACAAGTCCGACAGCCCCAAGTCGGGCGGGAAGACCAGTGACGCGTCCAACCCCAAGACGAGTGCCAAGCCTGCCTCGAAGACCACCCGCAAGTCCTGAACCGGGCCCGGTCCGGCCTGGCGTGAGCTGATCCGAGGGCCCGGCCGGCAACACGCCGGAAGCCCGAACCGCCCTGCCCAGAGGCGGTTTCCCGAAGTCCGGCCCGAAGCCCGGCCCCCCGTCGGGGACCGGGCTTCGCCCCTCCCCGCGCAACGCGACCCGCACACATGTGCCAGGCTGTGCCCGCGCCGGACGTCGAAATGCCGGCGCGGGCACGACGCAGGGACAGGTAACGGGGAGGGGATCGCGGGTGGCCGCGATGCAGCTGACACGCACGCACCGGATACTCATCGGGGTCGTCGTCGCCGGCGCGGTGCTCATCGCCGCGATCGGGTTCGCGGGCTCCTACGCCGCCGTGCGCGAACTCGCGGAACAGAAGGGCTTCGGGGACTTCTCCCTGGTCTTCCCCATCGGCATCGACGCGGGCATCTGTGTCCTGCTCGCACTGGACCTGCTGCTGACGTGGATGCGCATCCCGTTCCCGCTGCTGCGCCAGACGGCCTGGCTGCTGACGGCCGCGACGATCGCGTTCAACGGTGCGGCCGCCTGGCCCGACCCGCTCGGCACCGGGATGCACGCGGTCATCCCGGTCCTGTTCGTCGTCTCCGTCGAGGCCGCCCGTCACGCGGTGGGCCGGATCGCGGACATCACGGCCGACAAGCACATGGAGGGCGTGCGCCTCACGCGCTGGCTGCTCTCCCCCGTACCCACGTTCAAGCTGTGGCGGCGGATGAAACTGTGGGAGCTGCGCAGCTACGAGCAGGTCATCAAGCTGGAACAGGACCGGCTGATCTACCAGGCCCGGCTCCAGGCCCGCTTCGGCCGCAACTGGCGCCGCAAGGCCCCCATCGAGTCCATGATGCCGCTGCGCCTGGCCAAGTACGGCGTCCCGCTCGCCGAGACCGCCCCCGCCGGGCTCGCCGCCGCGGGCATCGAACCCGCCCTGCTGCCGCCGGTCGGGGCCGCGCAGCCGAAGGCCGAACTGCCCTACGCACCGCGGCAGGAGCACGAACAGGGCTACGACCAGGGGTACGACGAGGGCTACGACCAGGGCCCGGAGCAGCAGGGCCACCGGCAGGAGCCGTACGGCGCCCAGCATCCGCAACAGCAGCAGCACCCCCAGCAACACCCGCAGCACCAGCAGCAGACGCAACAGCCGCAGCAGCAGCACCTTCCGCAGCAGGGCCCCGGCTCCCACGACAGCCCCTGGTTCGCCGCCCCGCAGGTCCCGGACAACGCGCACGAGAGCGCGTACAACCCGACGTACGTCGAGGGCCTGGAGCCCACGCCGGTCAAGATCCCCTCGGGCCCCGGCCGGACCCGGCCGCTCGGCAACGTGGGCACGATCGGCGCGGTCCCCCACCCCCGCGTCACGGAGGCGCAGCAGCACCAGCCGTACCCCCAGTACCAGCAGCCCGGACTTCCGGCGCTGCGGGAACAGGAGCGGGAACAGGAGCAGGAGCGGGAACAGGACCAGGAGCAGGAGCGGCCGGAGGAAGGGCCGCAGGAGCCCGACGCGGACCGGACCGGCACGGCCGAGCCCGGGATTCCGCCGTCCGCCGAGCTGGCCGCGGCCGAGGCCGAGTTCACCGGCATCGCGTACGAGGTCTACGCGGCGTACACCCACCAGAACCAGAACTACCCGAGCCTGGAGATTCTGGACATCCACCTCAGTGACGGGCACAACGTGCACCATCCGGACAGCGAGGCGCTGCTCCGCCGTCTGATGCCGGAGTTCAAGAAGCGGTTCGACAGCGAGATGGAAGCGGACCACATCGCCTAGCCGGCCCGGCTCACGCACGGACGGACCCGCACGGACCGCACACGGACGGACCCGCACGGGCCGACCCCACCGGCAGCACACGGCGAAGGGCCGTCACCCCGGAAGAATCTCGGGGTGACGGCCCTTCGCCGTGTCCTGCGACCGTCCTCGGCGCGGCAGGCGTGGAAGACGCGAACGCCCACGCGCCGGACGGCCTACGCGCCCAGCAGCCTGCGCACCCGGTCGGCTCCGACGGCCAGGAGCAGCGTGGGCAGCCGCGGCCCGGTGTCCCGGCTGACCAGCAGCTGGTACAGCAGGGCGAAGAACGACCGCTGGGCCACCTTCAGCTCGGGCGTCGGCTTGGCGTCCGGCTCCAGTCCGGCCATCATCTTCGGCACCCCGTAGACGAGCGTCGTCAGCCCGTCCAGCGACCAGTGCGAGTCCAGTCCCTCCAGGAGCAGCCGCAGCGACTCGCGCCCCTGCTCGTCCAGCGAACCGAGCAGCTCCTTGTCCGGCTCGTCGCGCACGATCGTGCGGGCCTCGGCCGGGACCTGGGTGGTGATCCAGTTCTCGGCGCGGTCCAGGCGCGGACGGGCCTCGTCCAGGGAGGTCAGCGGGTTCTCCGGGTCCAGCTCGCCGAGGATGCGCAGCGTCTGGTCCTCGGCACCGGCGGTGATGTCGGCGACCGAGGCGAGGGTCCGGTACGGCAGGGGGCGCGGGGTGCTCGGCAGCTCACCGGCGGCCGTGCCGATCGCGCGGGCGTACGCGGCGGCGTCGGCGGGCAGCACCGAGCCGTCGGCCACCTTGCGGCCCAGCGAGTCCCACTCGTCGTAGAGCCGCTGGATCTCCTGGTCGAAGGCGATCTTGAAGGACTGGTTGGGCCTGCGGCGGGCGTACAGCCAGCGCAGCAGCGGCGCCTCCATGATCTTCAGCGCGTCGGCCGGGGTGGGCACCCCGCCCTTGCTGGAGGACATCTTCGCCATGCCGGAGATGCCGACGAAGGCGTACATCGGCCCGATGGGCTGGACACCGTCGAAGACCTCGCGCACGATCTGGCCGCCGACGACGAACGACGAGCCGGGCGAGGAGTGGTCCACGCCGCTGGGCTCGAAGATCACGCCCTCGTACGCCCAGCGCATCGGCCAGTCGACCTTCCAGACCAGCTTGCCGCGGTTGAACTCGTTGAGGCGGACCGTCTCGGCGAAGCCGCACGCCGAGCAGGTGTAGTTCAGCTCGGTGCTGTCGTCGTCGTACGAGGTGACGACCGTGAGGTCCTTCTCGCAGTTGCCGCAGTAGGGCTTGTACGGGAAGTAGCCGGCCGTGTTGCCGCTGCCGTCGTCCTCGTCGGCGGCGCCGGAGCCCTCGGCGGCCTCCAGCTCGGCCTCGTCCACCTTCTTCTGCTGCTGGGGCTTCTTGCCGCCCTTGCCGGCCGGACCGGCGGCGGGGTCCTTCTTCGTCCGGTAGCGGTCCAGGACGGCGTCGATGTCGGCGCGGTGCTTCATCGCGTGCAGGATCTGCTCACGGTACGTACCGGCGGTGTACTGCTCCGTCTGGCTGATTCCGTCGTACTCGACGCCCAGCTCGTCCAGCGCGTCCGTCATCGCGGCCTTGAAGTGCTCGGCCCAGGTGGCGTACGCCGATCCGGCCGGGGCGGGCACCGAGGTCAGCGGCTTGCCGATGTGCTCGGCCCAGGACTCGTCGACGCCGGGGACCCCGCCCGGAACCTTGCGGTAGCGGTCGTAGTCGTCCCAGGAGATCAGGTGCCGGACGGTGTACCCGCGGCGGCGGATCTCGTCCGCGACCAGGTGCGGGGTCATGACCTCGCGGAGGTTGCCGAGGTGGATCGGGCCGGACGGGGAGAGGCCGGAGGCGACGACGACCGGTTTGCCAGGCGCACGACGCTCCGATTCGGCGATGACATCGTCCGCGAAGCGGGAGACCCAGTCGGTCTCGGTGCTGCTCTGACTCTCGGCCACGGTCTGCACGTCCTTCTCTCGGATAGGTCCCAACGATGGGCACCGCCCATTCTCCCAGGTACCACCCACAGCGCGAAAACGGCTTTGCGCCGCGTGGGATACTTGGGCGATCCCCTGTACCCCTACGGAAACGGCAGCCAGCTCATGGCCTCGGTCACTTCCCTCGCTTCCACGCTCCAGCAGCAGCTGGCGGACGCCCTGACGGCAGCTCTGCCGGAGGCAGGCACCGCGGACCCGCTGCTGCGCCGAAGCGACCGGGCCGACTTCCAGGCCAACGGCATCCTCGCCCTCGCCAAGAAGCTCAAGGGCAACCCGCGCGAGCTGGCGTCCCAGGTCACCGCCGCCCTCCCGGAGAGCGGTCTGATCAAGGACATCGAGGTCTCCGGCCCCGGCTTCCTGAACGTGACGCTCACCGACCGGGCGATCGTCGAGACGCTCGCCGCGCGGGCCGCGGACGCCGAGGGCCGCCTCGGGGTGCCGTTCAGCCCGACGGCCGGTACGACGGTCATCGACTACGCCCAGCCGAACGTGGCCAAGGAGATGCACGTCGGTCACCTGCGGTCGGCGGTCATCGGCGACGCGATGGTCCAGATCCTGGAGTTCACCGGCGAGAGCGTGGTCCGGCGCCACCACATCGGCGACTGGGGCACCCAGTTCGGCATGCTCATCCAGTATCTGATCGAGCACCCGGACGAGCTGAGCCACGAGGCGGGCGAGGCCCACGAGGACGGCACCGGCAGCGCGGGCGAAGCCGCGATGTCCTCCCTCAACCGGCTCTACAAGGCCTCGCGGGCGCTCTTCGACTCCGACGAGGAGTTCAAGGCACGCTCCCGGGACCGGGTCGTCGCGCTCCAGGCGGGCGAGCCGGAGACGCTGGCGATGTGGCAGCGGTTCGTCGACGAGTCGAAGATCTACTTCTACTCCGTCTTCAACAAGCTGGACATGGAGATCCGCGACCCCGACATCGTCGGTGAGTCCGGCTACAACGACATGCTGGAGGAGACCTGCCGGATCCTGGAGGAGACGGGCGTCGCCGTCCGCTCCGAGGGTGCCCTGTGCGTGTTCTTCGACGATGTGAAGGGCCCGGACGGCAACAAGGTCCCGCTCATCGTCAAGAAGACGAACGGCGGCTACGGCTACGCGGCCACCGACCTCTCCGCGATCCGCGACCGGGTGCAGAACCTCAAGGCGAGCACCCTGCTGTACGTCGTGGACGCCCGGCAGTCCCTGCACTTCAAGATGGTCTTCGAGACGGCCCGCCGGGCAGGCTGGCTGAACGAGGACGTCAAGGCGCACCAGCTGGCGTTCGGCACGGTGCTCGGCAAGGACGGCAAGCCGTTCAAGACCCGTGAGGGCGTCACGGTCCGGCTGGAGGACCTGCTCGACGAGGCCGTCGCGCGGGCGACCTCGGTGGTCCGGGAGAAGGCCGGGAAGGTGGGCCTCTCCGAGGAGGAGATCGTCGAGAACGGCCGGTACGTCGGCGTCGGCGCCGTGAAGTACGCGGACCTGTCCACGTCCGCCGTGCGGGACTACAAGTTCGACCTGGACCAGATGGTGTCGCTGCACGGCGACACGTCGGTGTACCTCCAGTACGCGTACGCGCGTATCCGGTCGATCCTGCGCAAGGCCGGGGACGCGAAGCCGGTCGCGCACCCGGAGCTGGAGCTGGCCCCGGCCGAGCGTGCGCTGGGCCTGCATCTGGACCAGTTCGGCGAGGTGCTGGCCGAGGTCGCCGCCGGCTACGAGCCGCACAAGCTGGCCGCGTACCTGTACCAGCTGGCGTCGCACCTCACGACGTTCTACGACCAGTGCCAGGTGCTCAGCGAGGACAACGCGCCGGAGGTCGTCGAGAACCGGCTCTTCCTCGTCGAGCTGACCGCCCGCACCCTGCACCAGGGCATGAAGCTCCTCGGCATCCGGACGCCCGAGCGCCTCTGAGCACCGGCGGATCCGCTACGCGGGTGGCGCGGCACGCGGGACGTGCCGCGCCACTCGCGTTCCGGCGTCAGTCCTCGTGCTTCACCCACTGGGCCTTGTCGTGCCAGTAGCGGTATTCGGGCCGGGTCCTGATCCCGCTCGTACGGAACGGCTTGCCCCGGTCGTCGATGCGCAGCGTCCCGCTCCGGCCCCCGCTGCTCCACTCCAGCTCCAGGTACCAGGTCACATCGTGCCCCTCCACGTGCGCGTCGATGTTGAACACCTCCACGTCGGTGGAGCTGACCCGGTACGGGAAGTCCGTCGCGGGCACGACGGTGTCGCCCTGCTGCCCGGGGACCGGCTTCGTGCGGGGCCTGCCGTCGTCGAGGTCGACGTCGAAGCTCTGCGGTGTGATGCCGCTCCCGCAGCCCTCACCCATCGAGTACGCGGACCAGGGCAGCGGTGCGTTGCGTCCCAGGACCCGTACGTGCAGCCCCTGGAGGACGACCGCTTCCTTCGAGGTTCCCTGGAGGGTGAGTTCGAGTCTCATGCCGCCGCCGTCGACCCCGCCGAGCGCCTTCGCCCAGCTCCGGGTGTCCTGCGGAGGGGGCGGCGGGGGCACGTCGTCGGGCTGCTGGTCGAGGAGGTAGTACTGCCCGCAGGGCTCGTCATAGTTGTACGAACTGATGGTCGCGGTCACGGGTACACCGCTGCCCCCCGGGGCGCCGGGCGGGGTGGAGCGGCGTACCGAAGCCGACGGCGCGGCCGAGGGACTGCCCTTGTCCGCCGTGCCCGAGGGCTTCGGCGTACCGGTCCTCGCGGACGCGCTCGTATCGGGTCGGGGTGTCGGGGTGACGGCGTCGGCGGAGGAACGGACCTTGTCGGCGGCGTCGGTGGCGCCGTCGTCGGTCCCTCTGCCCGAGAGGCTGCTCGCCACCAGGGCACCGGAGACGGTGAGCGCGACGACGGCGGTCGCGACGAGCAGGACGCGCAGCCGCCGCGGGACGAACCGCCCGGCGCGGCGCGGCCCGGCCGGGTCCGCGGGTCCACCGGCCAGTAGGTCGGCGGGGACGGCGGCCTCATCGGCGGATACGGCAGCCGGTACCTCGCCCCGCACGTCCGCGGGTGCGGCAGCCGGTACCTCGCCCGGCACGCCCGCGGGTGCGTCGGACTGCGCCGCGGGGTCCGACGGTGACGGCGGCTCCGGCACGCCCACCGGCTCGCCCGCACGCGCCGGTCCATCCCCCTCCACCGCACGCGCCAAAGGCTCCGGCGCGGACCTCGCCCCGGCCTCCGGTTTCGCCGCTCCCCGGCGCCGCGCCGCCTCGGCCACGATCCAGCGCCGGTGCAGCTCCACCAGTTCGTCGCCCGTGGCCCCGCAGAGCCGTGCGAGCCGCTCCACCGGGGCGTACTCGTTCGGCACGGCGTCCCCGTTGCAGTACCGGTGGAGCGTGGACGTACTGACATGAAGTCTTCCGGCGAGAACCCCGTAGCTGCGCCCCGAACGGTCCTTCAGTTCCTTCAACAGAGCCGCGAACTCCACAGCCTCCGGCGTCGCCACTTCGGCGTTCCCCCTCCTGGTCCGTCCCGGAACACCGTTCCAGGGACGCGGAATCTGCCCAGGTCACCGTACGCGCAGGCGTTCCAGCATTCCCAATGGGCTGAGCGGCATTGCGGCCGGAATGGTTCGCCCCGCAATCTGTGGACACACCGCAGAGCAGCCCAGCACTCACCGGGAAGCAGCCGTGTCATTCCGTTCCCGCATCGAACCCATCGATGTCCTGGCGATCTGTGTGGTGATCGCGGCCACGACGGTCGTGACCCTCCTGATCCGCCATCACTGACCCGCCGGGTCAACCCGCACACCACTTCACACCGCACTACTCCACGGGGAGAAACACCATGCGCAGCAACCGCATCCGCACCACCGCCCTCGCCGCGACCGCCCTCCTGGCGGCCCTCTCGCTCACCGCCTGCAACGGCGAGGACAGCGCGGCCGGGCCCACCGCCTCTACTCCTTCCGCGGCCTCCGCCGGTGCCGGCACCGACCAGCAGGCCCCCGCGAAGGACGACAGCAAGGACGGTGGCGAAGAGGCCGCCACGGGGACCGCCTCCGGCTCCGGCACCAACTCCGGTTCCGGTTCCGGCAGCAGCGCCCCCGATGCCAAGGCCCCCGGCGCCAAGACCCCGACCAGCAACTCCAGGTCGACCGACACCTCCTGCAACGCCTCGAACACCAAGCTCACGCTCACCCCGGTGAGCCGCCCCATCAACTACATGCTGCTCACGGTCACCAACACCGGCAGCAAGAACTGCGACGCGTACTACTACCCGGCCCTCCGCTTCGGCGAGGCCCAGTCCGTCCCGCCGGCCTTCGAGGACAGCAAGCCGCAGGCCGTGGTCACGATCGCCCCGGGCGAGTCCGCGTACGCCGGTGTCCTGACGTCCTCCGCCGACGGCAGCGGCACGGGCGGCTACTCCACCAAGGACCTGTCCGTCAGCTTCGCGGGGAAGGGCGGCATCTCCGACGGCACCGGCGCCCCGGCGGTCGTCCCGCTGAGCAAGAGCGTGTACGTGGACAGCACCCTGCGGGTCACCTACTGGCAGCGCGACATGGCCGACGCCCTCAACTGACAACCCCCGGCCGCCGGAACACCGACTCGCCCTCCCCGAGGAGCAACGGCTCGTACCATCGGGGAGGGGGCCGAGGACCGGAACCGGAACCGGGAGCGGCACAGGGAAAGGGCGCGGTGGGGCATGCGCAGGACGACCGAAAAAGACACCCGGCTCCCCTGGCAGTCCCGTCTGCGGACATGGGGCGCGATCGTCGGCCCGCTCCTCCTGGCCTCCGTCCTGCCGCTCCTCATGGTCCTGTGGGCGGGGGACGGCGCCCGGAAACTCCTCACCGGCGAGTCCGCCACCGTCCGGAGCGTCACCCGGTGCGTGGAGGGCGGCGGCGGACAGTCAGGCGCCCCCCACTGCTACGGGAGATGGGCGTTCGCGGACGGCCGCGCGGAGTCCGGGAAGATCACCGGCGGAAGGGTGGCCGAGGGCGACACGATCTTCGCGGGCGACGGCTGGGCGTACGAGTCCACCTCGTCGCTCCACACGAAGGTCTGGCTCACAGTCGCCCTCTTCTGCGCCGGAGCCGCCGCCCTGGGCGCCAGTTGGGTGAGCTACCGCAGGACCCGGGACGACGGAACCCCCGTCGGGGCGGTCGCGGACGGGGCTTGAGGGCGCTCGCGTAGCATCGGCCGCATGGCAATGTTCGTGCACCTGACACCTGCGGCGAACGCGGCTCGCATCCGCCGCTCCGGGATACGGGCCATCAGCCACGGCCGCGCCGGATCACGGGGCCTCTACTGCTTCCCGGTCCTCCCCTCGTACACCCTCACCCACCAGTGGCTGCGCGAACTGTCGCGGCGCAGCGGGCCCGGCGGTCTCGTCGCCGTCCACATCCGCCTGCCGGACGACGAACCCGTCACCCTGGGCCACTACGGCCGCGCCCCCGCGACCACCACCGCCGCCGAGGCGGTCCGCCGCACGGCCGCCCTGGAGGACCCGCGCGGCTGGGAGGTCTTCGTCCCCCGTACGGTCACCGAACGCGAGGTGCACCGGCTGCGTCCGGTCAAACAGGTCACCGGCTGGCGCTACTTCCCCGGCTCGAACGGCAAGGCCCCCTGCACCTGCTTCGGCTGCCGGGTGCGCGGCGAGTACGGCTCCCAACGCCTGCGACAGCGCCACCCGCACCCCCTGGACGGCCCGGCCCCCGCCCCCGCGGTGCTCCTCCGCCGGATCGCCGCGGCGGGCGATCCCGGCGATCCGGCGCAACTCGTGCCGACGCTCTACTGGTTCCACATGCGCCGGCGCGGCCCGCTGGACCAACTGGCCCACCTGGCCGACCACCCGCACCCCGATGTCCGGGTGGCCCTGGTCGACGCGGTCGCCGGCTGGTCGACCCCGGGCGTCGCGGACCTTCTCCACCGCCTGTCGGACGACCCGCACGCGAACGTCCGCGAGGCCGTCGCGTTCGCCGCGCGCGCCGAGAAGGCCTGAACAGGCCCCGGACTCCCGCCGGCTGCGGGTCTTCCCGCGTGCCCGGGGCCCGCGCGGAAGGCCCCCCGGCCGCTGTCAGTGGTGCCGCTTAGAGTCACGTTCATGGCATCGCTTCCGAACCCCCTGCCGTCCCTGGCGTCCTCCGGCCTGGACCTCCCGCCCGGCTCCCTGGTGGACGACACCATGGACGGCACCTGGCACGAACCGCTCCTCTGGTACGCGAACGGCCCGGCCGCCCACGGCACATGGGCCGCGATGCGGGCCGCCGGGAAGCCGCTGGGGCTGCTCCCGGTGCTGATCGACGGCGGGCGGCGGGAGCAGTGGCCCGAGGAGTGGGACCTCGACCCGGACGGGACGTCGTACCCCGGTGACCACGACGCCGAGGAGGTCCTCAACGACTACCGGTCGTACTGCACCGAGGACACCGAAGACGCCGAGGACGGCCCCGAGCACCTGGACCTGGTTCCCCGGCCGGAGGTCGCCGGGCCGGACGAACCGGACGCCCTGGCGAAGGAGATCGCGGCCCAGATCATCGACGCGGGCGACGACGGGCCGTCCGGGCCGCGCATCGCCCTGGTCCCCGCCCGCCGCAGCGCCGACATACCGGCGGCCATCGGCTGGACCGGCCCGATGAACCACGAGAACGACGTGGCCAGGCTCTGCGCGGTGCTCCGCTCCTGGGAGGACCGGTTCGACATACGGCTCGTGGAGCTGGGGTTCGACACCCTGGTCGTCTCCGTCGCACGGCCGCCCACGACCCCGGCGGAGGCACGGGCACTGGCCGAGGAGCACTACGCGTTCTGCCCGGACAACCTCGACCAGGGCCAGTCGAACGACCTGGACGTCTACGCGGAGAAGGCGCTGCTCAACAAGGAGGCATGGTCCTTCTGGTGGGACTGACCCATCGGCGCCCGGGGGTGGTGCCGTCACCACCCCCGGCCCGGCGCACCCCCGCCCGGCGCACCCCGGCCCCTCGCATCCCCGCCCCTCGCATCCCCGCCCGACGTCCTTACGCAAAGCGCCCCGAGCCATGCCCCGACCGGACACCACTGACCCGGCCCGGCGCCTCATCGCCGAGTACCGCGCCCTGCCGGCCGACAGCGACAGGAAGCGCGAGATCATCGCCGCGCTGGACGGCGACGCGTCCGCGCAGCCCTTCCTCGTCTCGGTGGTCGCCGACGCGGGCGAGTACGACCTCGCCCGCATCGAGTGCGCCACGGTCCTGCGCCTGTGGCCCCCGGCCGATCCCGGGCTGCGGCACCGTGCGGGCAGGGCCCTGCTGGCGGCGCTGCTCGACCCCGAGGAGGACCTGGTGCGCCAGTACGCGGCCATGGCACTGGGCCCCTACGCCGCCCACGACCCCGGGGTCACCGAGGCGCTGGCCGCCGCCGCGCGGTCGGACGAGGACCCCCTCGTACAGGCCTGCGCGAGGTCCGCCCTGAAGGAGGCGGGCAGCGCCTGAGCCGAGGGGCCTTCCCGTGCGCGTTCACGACTTGTGCGGGAAAGGGCGCCGAGACAACCTGATCGCTATCCGGAACATCTCCTCTCACAAGCCCGCGCCACCGGTGCGGGACAGTGAACGAGGAGCTGGAGCATGGCCCGACGCCGCATCCGCCCGAACCGCCTTCGCAGGCTCCGTGTCGACTATCCCCGCCGGGGGAGAACCAACTGGCGCCGCTGGGTTCCCTCGTGGCGGCAGGTGGTGGGCGGGTTCCTGCTCGGAGTCGGCGCGCTGGCCGGGCTGTTCATCGGCGTGTACGCGTCCGTCGACATCCCGGACGAGAACGCCGAGGCGAACAGACAGGGCTCCGTCTACTACTGGGCGGACGGCAGCCAGTTGGTGAGCGTGGGCGAGGTCAACCGGCAGAACGTCACACTGGCCGACATACCCGACTCGGTGGAGCGGGCGGTCATCGCCGCCGAGAACGAGACCTTCTACGACGACCCGGGCGTATCGGCGACGGGGATCGCCCGCGCGGTCGTCAGCATGGTCAAGGGCGGCGAGACCCAGGGCGGCTCCACCATCACCCAGCAGTACGTGAAGAACACCTACCTCAGCCAGGAGCAGTCGGCCTCCCGGAAGTTCCAGGAGTTCTTCATCTCGCTGAAGCTCAACAACAAGAAGAGCAAGGAGGAGATCCTCCAGGGGTATCTGAACACCTCCTGGTTCGGCCGCGGCGCCAACGGCATCCAGGCGGCGGCGCAGGCGTACTACGGGATCCCCGCGAAGGACCTCAACCCCAGCCAGGCGGCGCTGCTCGCCGCTCTGCTCAAGGGGGCGGAGGAGTACGACCCCGCCGGCGGCAAGGGCAACCACGAACGCGCCGTGGACCGCTGGGAGTGGATCCTCGACCGCCAGGTGGAGGTCGGCATGATGACGAAGGCCGAGCGTGTGCACTACCGGACGTTCCCCGAACCGAGGACGGCCGCCAAGCCGACCAGCCTCGGCGGCCAGACCGGCTACCTCGTCGACATCGCCAACAAGCACATCAGGATGCGCTCCGGCCTCACCGACAAGGACCTCGCCCGCGGCGGCTACAAGGTGCACACCACCTTCGAGAAGGACAGGGTGCAGCAACTGGAGCGGGCCGTGCGCAGCGTACGCAAGCGCGATCTCGACCCCCGCAAGCGCCCCGAGGACAAGTACGTCGAGGTCGGCGCGGCATCCGTGCGGCCCGACGGGGCCGTGGCAGCGGTGTACGGCGGAGCCGACGCGGTCACCCGCTTCGCCAACAACGCCGACACCGCGGGCGTCCCCGTCGGCTCGGCCTTCAAGCCCTTCGTGCTGGCCGCGGCCCTTCAGCACGGCGACGGCATCACCCTGGAGAGCGGCTACGACAGTACGGGGAAACTGATCAGGAGCGGCCCGCTCGCGGTACCCACCTATCCGCCGGGTACCACTCCCGGCTCGGTGCAGGTCACGGCGCCGACGACCCTGAGCGAGGCGCTGATCACCTCGGCCAACGCCACCTTCGTCCAACTCGGCAAACGCATCGGGCTCAAGAAGGTGAAGGAGCTGGCGATCGCCGCCGGGCTGCGCGAACAGAGCCTGGCGCGCCTGGACCGCTCCTTCGCCCTCGGCACCTCCACACCGAGCGCGGTCAGGATGGCGGACGCCTACACCGCCTTCAGCAATGAGGGCATGCGGGCCGATCCCTACTCGGTGACCAGGATGACCCGGGACGGCGAGACGATCGAGGGCTTCGAGAAGCCCAGGCCGACGCGCGCGATGGACGCCGCGGTGGCGAACAACGTGAACAACGTCCTGGGGACGGTGGCCTGGACGAAACTGGCGCGCGACAGACGGCTCGACCCGTTCATCAACTCCCGGACTCTCGACAGCCTCTCGGCGGGTGCGACCAGCGAGGACGACCGGATGAAGTCGGCCTGGTTCATCGGCCACACGAAGGATCTGACCACGGCCGTCACGACGTTCCGCAACAAGCCCGGCACCCCTCAACTGCTGGGAATGCAGGGCATGGGCGGGGACGAGACGAATCGCGGCAACACCTTCCCGCTCCGGATCTGGACCGCCTACGTCACCGGGAAGTAGGCCCCACCGACCGGCACCCGGCCGCCCCCCACAAGCCCCGCACGCCCCGTACGCCGCCCCCACCCCGTACGACGGCCCACGCGAAAGTCCCGCCCCGCTCCCGGAGTACGTCACGGGAGCGGGGCGGGACTTTCGCGTACACGCCTCAGGAGCCGCCGCGCCCCAGCCGCTGCGCGACCTCGGTCGCCCAGTACGTCAGGATCATCCGCGCCCCGGCCCGCCGGATGCCCGTCAGGCTCTCCAGGATGGCCGCGTCCCGGTCGATCCAGCCCTTCTCCGCCGCCGCCTCGATCATCGCGTACTCACCGCTGATCTGGTACGCGGCGACCGGCACGTCCACCGAGCCGGCGACCTCGGCGAGGATGTCCAGGTACGGTCCGGCCGGCTTGACCATGACCATGTCGGCGCCCTCTTCGAGGTCGAGCGCCAGCTCGCGCAGTGACTCACGGGCGTTCGCCGGGTCCTGCTGGTACGTCTTGCGGTCGCCCTTGAGCGAGGAGCCGACGGCCTCGCGGAAGGGGCCGTAGAAGGCGGAGGAGTACTTCGCGGTGTACGCGAGGATCGAGACGTCCTCGTGGCCCGTCTGGTCCAGCGCGTCCCGGATGACACCGACCTGGCCGTCCATCATGCCGCTGGGGCCCACCACATGGGCGCCCGCGTCGGCCTGGACCTGGGCCATCTCGGCGTACCGCTCCAGGGTGGCGTCGTTGTCGACGCGGCCGTCCGCGGTCAGGACACCGCAGTGGCCGTGGTCGGTGTACTCGTCCAGGCAGAGGTCGGACATGACGACGAGATCGTCACCGACCTCCTCCCGTACGGCGCGCAGACCGAGCTGGAGGATGCCCTCCGGGTCCGTGCCCGCCGTGCCACGGGCGTCCTTACGGCTGTCCTCCGGGACACCGAAGAGCATGATCCCCGAGACCCCCGCCGACACCGCCTCGACGGCGGCCTTCCGCAGGGTGTCCAGGGTGTGCTGGTACACACCGGGCATGGCCGAGATGGCGACCGGGGCGTCGATGCCCTCGCGGACGAACGCGGGGAGGATCAGGTTCGCCGGGTCGAGCCGTGTCTCGGCGACCATCCGCCGCATCGCCGGGGTCGTCCGCAGCCGCCGGGGGCGGGAGCCGGGGAAGTTTCCGTACACAGTCATCCTTCGACGATAGACCCGTACACATCAGTGTCTTACCGACACCCGGGCCGGAAAAAGCCCGTGCCGGAAGAACGACGGACGGGCCCGGCCGCCGAAGCGGCAGGGCCCGTCGTCCGTGTCCGGACCGGTCAGGTCGTCGAGCGACGGCGGCGCGCACCCGGGCGCCGCTCGCTCGGCCGGGTCACCGGGTCACCGGCCTCCTTCGCCGCGTCCCGGCGCTGCGCGCCGAAGGCGGCCAGCGCCTCGGCGAGCTTGTGCACCGACGGCTCCGGCGACAGGACGTCGACCCGCAGGCCGTGCTCCTCGGCGGTCTTGGCCGTGGCGGGGCCGATGCACGCGATGACGGTCAGGTTGTGCGGCTTGCCCGCGATGCCGACCAGGTTGCGCAGCGTCGAGGACGAGGTGAAGAGCACCGCGTCGAAGCCGCCGCCCTTGATGGCCTCACGCGTGTCGGCGGGCGGCGGCGAGGCGCGGACCGTGCGGTACGCGGTGACGTCGTCGACCTCCCAGCCCAGCTCGATGAGACCGGCCACCAGCGTCTCGGTGGCGATGTCGGCGCGCGGCAGGAAGACACGGTCGATCGGGTCGAAGACCGGGTCGTAGGGCGGCCAGTCCTCCAGCAGACCGGCGGCGGACTGCTCGCCGGACGGCACCAGGTCGGGCTTCACACCGAAGTCGATCAGCGCGGCGGCGGTCTGCTCGCCGACTGCCGCGACCTTGATCCCGGCGAAGGCACGGGCGTCGAGCCCGTACTCCTCGAACTTCTCCCGGACGGCCTTCACCGCGTTCACGCTGGTGAAGGCGATCCACTCGTAGCGGCCCGTGACCAGGCCCTTGACCGCACGCTCCATCTGCTGGGGCGTACGCGGCGGCTCGACGGCGATCGTCGGGACCTCGTGCGGCACGGCGCCGTACGAACGCAGCTGGTCGGAGAGCGATGCCGCCTGCTCCTTCGTACGCGGCACGAGCACCTTCCAGCCGAACAGCGGCTTGGACTCGAACCACGCGAGCTGGTCGCGCTGGGCGGCGGAGCTCCGCTCCCCGACCACGGCTATGACGGGCTGGTGCCCGTCCGGCGACGGGAGGACCTTCGCCTGCTTCAGGACCTGGGCGATCGTCCCGAGGGTCGCCGTCCAGGTCCGCTGGCGGGTGGTCGTGCCCGCGACCGTGACGGTCAGCGGGGTGTCGGGCTTGCGGCCCGCGGACACCAGCTCACCGGCGGCGGCCGCGACCGAGTCCAGCGTGGTCGCCACGACGGCCGTCGCATCGCTCGCGCCGACCTCGCTCCAGCAGCGGTCCGAGGCGGTACGGGCGTCCACGAAGCGCACGTCGGCGCCCTGCGCGTCACGCAGCGGCACCCCGGCGTACGCGGGCACGCCCACGACGTTCGCGACACCGGGAACGACCTCGAAGGGCACCCCCGCGGCGGCGCACGCGAGCATCTCCGCGCCCGCGTTGCCGTCGAGGCCCGGGTCGCCGGTGACAGCACGGACGACCCGCCTGCCACCCTTCGCGGCCTCCATGACAAGATTGGCCGCATCCCTGAGAACGGGTACTCCGGCGGCTGTTGACGCCACGTCAACAACCGTCAGCTCAGGGGTGCTTACGCCTGCCCGCGCATGGCAGCGAACAACGTCGAGAACCTCCGGTTCTGCGACAAGGACGTCCGCGCTCGCAAGCGCCTCGACGGCGCGGAGCGTCAGCAGACCCGGGTCGCCGGGACCGGCGCCGAGGAAGGTGACGTGCCCTTGTGCGGACAGGACCGGAAAGTCGGATGCGGCGGGGCCGGTGGGGCTCAAAGTGCTCGCTCCCCCATAAGACCGGCCGCACCCTTGGCAAGCATCTCGGCCGCGAGCTCGCGACCGAGGGCCGCCGCGTCGTCGTGCGACGTGGGGACGGGACCGGTGGTGGACAGCTGCACCATCGAGGAGCCGTCGGTGGTACCGACGACACCGCGCAGGCGCAGTTCGTTGACAGTCTGCCCGTCGACCTGGAGGTCGGCCAGCGCACCCACGGGTGCGGAGCAGCCGGCCTCCAGGGCGGCGAGCAGGGCACGCTCGGCGGTCACGGCGGCCCGGGTGTACGGGTCGTCGAGCTCGGCGAGCGCGGCGGCGAGGTCCGCGCTGGTCTCAGCGCATTCGATCGCCAGTGCTCCCTGGCCGGGAGCGGGCAGAACGGTGTCGACCGCAAGGAAGTCGGTCACCTCACCGGTCCGGCCGAGGCGGCTGAGCCCGGCGGCGGCGAGAACCACCGCGTCCAGCTCTCCGCTCCGGACGAATCCGATCCGCGTATCGACGTTGCCCCGGATCGGCACGGTCTCGATGTCGAGGCCGTGGGACCGGGCGTACGCGTTGAGCTGCGCCATGCGGCGCGGCGAACCGGTGCCGATGCGGGCACCGGACGGCAGTTGCGCCAGGGTCAGCCCGTCGCGCGCCACCAGTACGTCGCGCGGGTCCTCGCGCAGCGGTACGGCGGCCAGCACGAGGCCCTCGGGCTGCGCGGTCGGCAGGTCCTTGAGCGAGTGCACCGCGAAGTCCACCTCGCCGCGCAGGAGTGCGTCGCGCAGCGCGGCGACGAACACACCGGTCCCGCCGATCTGCGCGAGGTGCTCGCGGGAGGTGTCCCCGTACGTGGTGATCTCGACGAGCTCGACGGCGCGCCCGGTCACCTCGCTGACCGCGTCGGCCACCATGCCTGACTGCGCCATGGCGAGCTTGCTGCGCCGGGTGCCCAGCCGCAGGGGCGCGGGCTTCCGCGCGGCCGGGGTTGAGTTGTCGGTCATGACCGCCCTCTATTCGGGTCGTTCAGGTCTGCCCGGGAGACGGCGGCCACCGTCTGCGGGTCGAGGTCGAAGAGTTCCCGCAGCGCGTCGGCGTACCCGGCGCCGCCGGGCTCACTGGCGAGCTGCTTGACCCGCACGGTGGGCGCGTGCAGGAGTTTGTCGACGACGCGCCGCACGGTCTGCGTGATCTCGGCGCGCTGCTTCTCGTTCAGGTCGGGGAGACGTCCGTCGAGGCGGGCGATCTCACCGGCGACCACATCGGCGGCCATGGTGCGCAGGGCGACCACGGTCGGGGCGACATGGGCGGCACGCTGGGCGGCGCCGAACGCGGCGACCTCGTCGGCGACGATGGTGCGCACCTGGTCCACGTCCGCGGCCATCGGAGCGTCCGCGGACGCCTCGGCGAGCGACTCGATGTCGACGAGGCGCACACCGTCGATGCGGTGGGCCGCTCCGTCGATGTCGCGCGGCATGGCGAGGTCGAGCAGGGCCAGCCGCACGGGACCGGTGGACTGGGCCGGCACGGTGACCCGCGCGGTCGTCACGGCGGCGGAGGCGGCCGACGCGGCGGAACCGTTCTCCACCCACGCGGCGTGCTGGTCGAGGTCGGCCGGGGCGGCGGTGACGGTGACCGCGGGCGCCTCGACGGCGGCGTCGAAGGTGACGCCGAGCGCTCCGGCGACGGCCTCGGCGGTCAGGACGAGCCCGGTGGCCCCGGTGCAGGACACCACGACGTCTGCACGTGTCAGTTCGTCCGCGACCGCGGACATCTCGACGGCCTGGGCGCGCACTCCGGTGCCGTCCGCCTGGTGCAGGATCTCGACGAGGCGGTCGGCGCGGGCCCGGGTCCGGTTGGCGACGACGATCTCGGAGACGCCGGTGCGGGCGAGGGTGGCGGCGGCCAGCGAGGACATCGAGCCCGCGCCGATGACCAGGGCACGCTTGCCCCCGGCCCAGACGGCGGGGTCGGCGCCGCCCGCGAGCTGCTGGAGCCCGAAGGTGACGAGCGACTGTCCGGCCCGGTCGATCCCGGTCTCGCTGTGGGCCCGCTTCCCGACCCGCAGGGCCTGCTGGAAGAGGTCGTTCAGCAGCCGGCCGGCGGTGTGGGTCTCCTGGCCGAGCGCGAGCGCGTCCTTGATCTGGCCGAGGATCTGGCCCTCGCCGACGACCATCGAGTCCAGCCCGCAGGCCACCGAGAAGAGGTGGTGGACGGCCCGGTCCTCGTAGTGCACATAGAGATACGGAGTGAGCTCGTCGAGCCCGACCCCGCTGTGCTGGGCGAGCAGGGTGGACAGCTCGGCGACGCCCGCGTGGAACTTGTCCACGTCGGCGTACAGCTCGATGCGGTTGCAGGTGGCCAGCACGGCGGCCTCGGTCGCGGGCTCCGCGGCGAGGGTGTCCTGCAGCAGCTTGGCCTGGGTCCCGGCAGCGAGCGAGGCCCGCTCCAGTACGGAGACGGGGGCGCTGCGGTGGCTCAGACCGACGACGAGGAGGCTCATGCCGGCATCACGGCGGGCATGTCCCCGTCGGGTCCCTTCCGGCTCACAGGGGTGGCGCGCATCGGCGGCGCGGACTCGTCGTCGCCCTCGGCGGCGGCGATGTCCTCACCGGCCTTGCGCTGCTCGTGGAAGGCGAGGATCTGGAGCTCGATGGACAGGTCCACCTTCCGCACGTCGACGCCCTCGGGAACCGAGAGCACGGTCGGCGCGAAGTTCAGGATGGAGGTCACACCCGCGGCCACGAGCCGGTCGCAGACCTGCTGCGCGGCGCCCGGCGGGGTGGTGATCACGCCGATGGACACACCGTTGTCGCTGATGATCCGGTCCAGGTCGTCGGTGTGCTGGACGGCGATGCCCGCGACAGGCGTTCCGGCCATCGCGGGGTCGGCGTCGATCAGGGCCGCGACCCGGAAACCGCGGGAGGCGAAGCCGCCGTAATTGGCGAGCGCCGCGCCGAGGTTACCGATGCCGACGATGGCGACGGGCCAGTCCTGGGTGAGCCCGAGTTCACGGGAGATCTGGTAGACGAGATACTCGACGTCGTACCCGACACCGCGGGTGCCGTAGGACCCCAGGTAGCTGAAGTCCTTGCGGAGCTTGGCGGAGTTGACCCCCGCCGCCGTGGCGAGTTCCTCGGAGGAGACCGTGGGAACCGATCGTTCGGACAGCGCGGTCAGTGCGCGCAGATACAGCGGAAGTCGGGCGACGGTGGCCTCGGGAATTCCTCGGCTACGGGTCGCCGGTCGGTGAGTTCGGCCAGTTGCCACGGTGCTCCTGCGGGATGAGCGGGGCTGCAGGCGGCCGTATGTCCCAAGACCGCCCCGTCGAATGCAGGCTATGTCTTTGTGAACGCGTGCACAAAGATGGTGTCCGTTTTGTCCGGTCAAAGTGACCGGGGTCACGCACATTGCCTGCGCGTTCCCGGAACCATGGACCGCATCAACCCGTTGCGGGCTCGAAGGGGGCAAAGCGGTACACACTCCTCACGTCTACGCCCCCGAGACCACTCAAAACGCCCATGATGTTAACCGGGTTTCGCCACGCCGGTCGGCGTCGGGCTCTCAGGCGCCCAGTGCGCCGCGCAGCCGTTCCGGATCCACCCGCCAGAACGTGTGCTGCTCGCCGTCGATCAGCACGACCGGAATCTGCTCCCAGTACTCCTTGTACAGCGCTTCGTCCTGAGTGATGTCCTTCTCCACCCACGACGCGCCGGTCTCCCCGCAGACCGCTTCCACCACCGCCCTCGCGTCCTCGCAGAGGTGACAGCCGGGCTTGCCCACCAGGGTGACCACCCGGTCGGCGGGCTTCTTCTTCGTACGACGCAGCAAGGCACTCATGCACACATTCTGCGCCCGCGGCGGACCGCCGCCCGCCCCGTGGCGGCGCCCTCCCGAACACCCGGAATCCCCCGTCCGGCGATTCGGCCCCGAAGAGTTCACGCGTCCGCATCCCGGCAGGTCGGGCAGGTACGGGCGGACTGGTTATGCTCACGGCATGGCCGCTCTTGGATGGCTCACACCCCGTAGGCGTTCCGCGACTGCACGGAGCGTGCTGGCAGGCGAAGCAGCAGCCGAAGCCGCACGCAGGGCCTCGCTCGCGCCCGACGACTCCCCTCTTCTCGCGGAAGCGCCCGGAACCGGGGCCCCCGAAGCCGAGGAACCCGCCTTTCCGGTGGCCGGGGACGACCGCGCCGCCGCCTTCTTCGACCTCGACAACACCGTGATGCAGGGCGCCGCGATCTTCCACTTCGGCCGCGGCCTGTACAAACGGAAGTTCTTCCAGCGCCGCGAGCTCACCCGGTTCGCCTGGCAGCAGGCGTGGTTCCGGCTGGCCGGCGTCGAGGACCCGGAACACATGCAGGACGCCCGCGACAGCGCCCTGTCCATCGTCAAGGGCCACCGCGTCTCCGAGCTGATGTCCATCGGCGAGGAGATCTACGACGAGTACATGGCCGACCGCATCTGGCCCGGCACCCGCGCGCTCGCCCAGGCCCACCTCGACGCCGGACAGAAGGTCTGGCTGGTCACGGCGGCCCCGGTGGAGACCGCCACGATCATCGCCCGCCGCCTGGGACTGACCGGCGCGCTGGGCACCGTCGCCGAATCCGTCGACGGCGTCTACACCGGCCGCCTGGTCGGCGAACCGCTGCACGGCCCCGCCAAGGCCGAAGCCGTACGCGCGCTGGCCGCGGCCGAGGGCCTCGACCTGGAGCGCTGCGCGGCCTACAGCGACTCCCACAACGACATCCCGATGCTCTCCCTGGTCGGCCACCCCTACGCGATCAACCCGGACACCAAGCTCCGCAAGCACGCCCGCGCCCTGGACTGGCGCCTGCGCGACTACCGCACGGGCCGCAAGGCCGCCAAGGTCGGCATCCCGGCCGCGGCCGGTGTCGGCGCCCTGGCCGGCGGCACCGCCGCCGCGGTCGCGCTGCACCGCCGCCGCCGCTGACCCGCCGCCGCCCCCCGACCGCACCCCGGCCGGGGGCCACGCCCGGGGGCCACGCCCGGGTCGGCACGTCCGATCGGGAGCCCGTCGGCCACGCACCGCAACCACCCCTCCGGCCAGTCGGATTACCGGCGACCGAGCACAACCCGTCGCGCCCGTAGGCAGATCACGAAGTAATCCGATCAATAAACGGTCACGATGTGCTACTTGATACGTCACTTAGCGGTAAGAGAAACGACGTAATCGATGATTTGAGCAACTCGGTGTAGCGCCGCCTGTACGAAGCGTTATTCTCCTCAGACGCATACCGGAGCTGTCACCCGCTACGACGGGTGACGGTATTCGAACTGCTCGTGATGGAAGCTCTGCCTCTGGGAGTCCCGTGTACCCACACGTCGGGGTTGACGCCTCGGGCCTGGCTACGCTGCGTGCAACGGTCATTGACCGCTTGCGCGGCTTCGTCCCCACCGCGTACGCCGTCCCCGCCTTTGCCACCCCTGCACCTGCCGGCCCTTGCTACGCCCTGGCCGAACGCAGTGCGGCGGTCGGAAGACGCAGCAACCGCGGCGCTACGACCACGTCAGCCGTACGTCGGCCGACCGCCGACAGCGACAGCGCGCGCATGATGGATCTCGTCGAGCGCGCACAGGCCGGTGAGGCGGATGCCTTCGGCCGCCTATACGACCAGTACAGCGACACCGTGTACCGGTACATCTACTACCGCGTGGGCGGCAAGGCGACGGCGGAGGACCTCACCAGTGAGACCTTCCTCCGCGCGCTGCGCCGTATCTCCACGTTCACCTGGCAGGGGCGAGACTTCGGCGCCTGGCTGGTCACCATCGCTCGAAACCTGGTCGCCGACCACTTCAAATCCAGTCGTTTCCGACTGGAAGTGACCACCGGCGAAATGCTCGACGCCAACGAGGTCGAGCGCAGCCCCGAGGACTCCGTCCTGGAGTCCCTCTCCAACGCCGCACTGCTGCAGGCCGTGCGCCGACTCAACCCACAACAGCAGGAGTGCGTCACCCTGCGGTTCCTGCAGGGCCTCTCGGTCGCCGAGACCGCCCGGGTGATGGGCAAGAACGAGGGCGCGATCAAGACCCTTCAGTACCGCGCCGTCCGTACGCTCGCCAGGCTCCTGCCGGACGACGCCCGCTGACCCGCCGCCGGGGCTCCGGCTCCGGCGGCTCCCGCCGACGAACACCCGCCGTCGAACACCCGCTGACGAGCAGCCGCCGATCAACACCGGCCGACGAACCCACCGTCGGCCGAAGGGAATCGGCTGCGAAAAACGCCTTCGGTGACCAATCCGTCACACACTGGTCCGATCATCCTTCGTGCGTAACCCAAGTGCCGCGAAGCTCGTTGTGCCGGTTGCAGGCCCCCTGTCGTCACCCCATGTCCGTTCCCACTCACTCCATCGTGTGGAAACGTTCAAGGTGTGCAACCTTCCGGACCCCCAGGGGAGTCGACCGTGCATGACGAGAGGAGGTGCCGCCAGTGATCGCAAACGTTTCGGCACACCGGCGGGCGAACGCCTTCGCCCAGGCCCTGGAGGAGCAGACCCCCCAGGGTGCGGCGGCCGTACAGCCCGAGGAACCGGCCGAACAGGCCGACCGCGGAAAGCTGTTGGCCCTGGCGAACGGCCTCGGTGAACTACCGAAGCCGCAGTTGGATCCCGAGGTCAAAGAGGTGCAGCGAGCCCAGCTCGTCGCCGCCATGGAGACCATGTTCGCCGAGGGTGGCGCGTCCACGGGCCCTCCGGTACCCGAACAGCGGAGCAAGGGGGCCCACCGGGCCTCCCCACTGCGGAAATTGCGCCCCCGCTCACGCTGGGCGAAGGGCCTCACCGCGGGTGGGCTCACCGTCGGTGTGGCCGCGGGCGCTTTCGGCGGAGTGGCCGCTGCCAGCTCCGACGCCCTGCCCGGTGATTCGCTCTACGGGCTCAAGCGCGGCATGGAGGACATCAACCGCGGTATGGCCAGCGGCGATGCCGACCGCGGCGAGGTCTACCTCGACCAGGCGTCGACCAGGCTGAGCGAAGCACGCCGCCTGATGGAGCGGGCCCGCGCCGGCGAGATGGATCACGAATCGCTCGGGGAGGTCAGACGCGCGCTCAACGGCATGTCGCACGACGCCGGGGAGGGCCACCGGCTGCTCCACTCCGCGTATCAGCGCGACGGCGCCATCGGCCCGATCCAGACCCTGGACTCCTTCTCCCGCTCGCACCGCGAGAGCTGGAGCACCCTTCGCGACCGGCTTCCCGTGCAGCTGACCGATGTCGGCGACAAGGTCAACTCGGTCTTCGAAGCCATGGACCAGGAAGTCGCCCCCCTCCAGTCCCTGCTCCCCCGCCCGGCCGGCAGGAGCGACGACAGCGTGCGCTCCGGCTCCCCCGGACAGTCCGGCGACACAGCCCGGTCCCGGCAGCCCGCGCCCTCGTCGCCCGAGGCCACCGAAGGAAGCACGGGTGACAGCACGTCGCCGGAGCCCTCCGGCTCCGGCAGCGCCCCGGCCGAAGGCCTGCTCGGCGGCGGTACGGACGGGTTGCTGGACGGCCTCCCGACGGACGGTGCCACCCCCTCACCGGACGGGGAGGCCGCCCCGCCTCCCGCACCGGACGTCACACTCCCGCCCCTGCTCCCGGGCCTGCTCCCCGGCCTGGGAATCGACGGCGAGCACCTGAAGCCGTAGGCGGTACGGGGGGCCGTTCGCTCGATCCGAGCGGTCGGCCCCCCTTCGCCGCGGCCAGCCCTTTCGCCACGGACCCGGCCGTATCACCGAGGACGCGGCCGGCGTGCAGGACCCTCGGGGCTCAGAAGAAGACCGACCGCCGCTGCACCAGCAGCTTGTACAGCGTGTGCTGGATCTGCTCCCGCACCTGATCCGTCAGGTTGAACATCAGCATCGGATCCTCCGCCGCCTCCGGCGGATAGCCGTCCGTGGGAATCGGCTCCCCGAACTGGATCGTCCACTTCGTCGGCAGCGGCACCGCCCCCAACGGCCCCAGCCACGGGAACGTCGGTGTGATCGGGAAGTACGGAATCCCCAGCAGCCGCGCCAGCGTCTTCGCGTTGCCGATCATCGGGTAGATCTCCTCCGCGCCCACGATCGAGCACGGCACGATCGGAGCCCCCGCCTGCAACGCTGTCGACACGAAACCGCCGCGCCCGAAGCGCTGCAGCTTGTACCGCTCGCCGAACGGCTTGCCGATGCCCTTGAAGCCCTCCGGCATCACTCCGACGACCTCGCCGCGCTCCAGCAGCCGTTGTGCGTCCTCCGCGCAGGCCAGCGTGTGACCGGCCTTGCGCGCGAGCTCGTTGACGACCGGCAGATGGAAGACCAGATCGGCGGCCAGCAGCCGCAGATGCCGCTCGGCCGGATGGTGGTCGTGCACCGCGACCTGGAGCATCAGGCCGTCCAGCGGCAGCGTCCCGGAGTGGTTGGCCACGATGAGCGCCCCGCCCTCGGAGGGGATGTTCTCGATGCCCTTCACCTCGACCCGGAAGTACTTGTCCGCGACCGGCCGGAGCACCGACATCAGGACCTGGTCGGTGAGCTCCTTGTCGTATCCGAACTCGTCGACCTCGTAGTCCCCGGTGACCCGCCGCCGCAGGAAGGCGAGCCCGCCCGCGATCCGCCGGTCCCAGCCGCCCCGCTCCAGGCCTCCCTGGGCTTCCTGTGGCTCCTGGGGCTCCCGGGGCGGCTCGTGCCCCTCCGGGGGCACCTGGCCGCCCGGCAGCGCGCTCACGGGCGCCGCGGGGCCCTCGCCCCGCCCGCCGCTGCCCGTCCCGGTCCGGCGACGCGCCGGACGCGAGGGGCCGCCGGACCGCGAACGGTCGTCCTCGAACGGAATGACCTTGGCATCCGCCATCGTCGGTGCGCTCCTCTACCTGGCGCCATGAGTCGTCTGTACCGCACCGGCCCCGTCACCCGACGGTCCGGCACCGGCCCCGCCGGGGAGCGGCAGCGCCGCCAGCCGGTCCACCGCCCTGCCCACGACCTCGGGCGACAGCAGCCCCGGCCCCCGGCCGCGCACGAACTCCGCGAAGGTCTCCGCCGTGCTGAACCTCGGCCGGAAACCCAGCGTCTCGCGCATCTGCACGGTGGAGACCACCCTGCCATGGGTGAGCAGCCGGATCTGTTCCGGTGAGAAGTCGGTCATGCCGATCGTACGGAGGGCCGAGCCGACCCAGGTGACGGCGGGCAGCAGCACCGGTACGGTCGGCCGCCCCAGCCGCCGGGAGCACTGCGAGAGCAGCAGCACCCCGTCGCCCGCGATGTTGAACGTCCCGCTGTTCAGCGTGGAGCGCCGGGGCTCTCGCGAGGCGATCCCCAGCACGTCGACGACATCGTCCTCGTGCACGAACTGGAGCCTCGGGTCGTATCCGAACACCGTGGGCAGGACCGGCAGCGAGAGATAGTCGGCGAGCGGCGAGTCCGGCTCGGGTCCCAGGATGTTCGCGAACCGCAGCACGCACACGGCGACGTCCGGCCGACGGCGGGCGAAGCCCCGCACGTACCCCTCGACCTCCACCGCGTCCTTGGCGAAACCGCCGCTGGGCAGCGATTTGGGCGGGGTGGTCTCGGTGAACACCGCCGGGTCCCGGGGCGCCGAGCCGTAGACACTCGTACTGGACTTGATCACGAGCCGTTGGACGGTGGGCGACTTCTGGCAGGCACCGAGCAGCTGCATGGTGCCGATGACGTTGTTCTCCTTGATCGCCGTCCGGCCGCCCGCGCCGAGCGCCTTGCCGGAGACGTCCAGATGGACCACCGTGTCGACGGAGTGCTGGGCGAGGACCCGGCCGATCGCGGGCTGCCGGATGTCCGCGCGCACGAAGTCCGCGTCGCCCAGCCGGTGCCCGGGTGCGACCGCGTCGACGGCGATCACCCGGTCCACCCCGGGCTCCCGCTGGACGCGCCGCACGAAGCGGCCCCCCAGCTGCCGGGCCGCTCCTGTGACGAGCACGACCTTGCCCAAGATCAGCGCCTTCCGTCGGTCGTGAAAGCGGGACCCCACGAAGCGGGGAATCCCCTGGCCGTCACCGTAACCGGTGGATGTCGCCCCGTGACGACCCCATGACGGGCTTTGCCGCGGGCTTGCCGAAAAAGCACCGCAGCCCTCCCACCAGGACGGCGGGAGGGCTGCGGATTCACGAACTGCGTTCGCTTACTTCTTGTTGCGACGCTGAACGCGCGTGCGCTTGAGCAGCTTGCGGTGCTTCTTCTTGGCCATCCGCTTGCGCCGCTTCTTGATAACAGAGCCCACGACTACCCTCGCTCACTTCATCTTCACTGGTGCGGGGCGTCTGGGCCCACACGACCTACGTCGGCCTAGCCTACCCGCCACCGGGTGAGGGGCGTAATCCGAGGGCAATGTCAGGCCGACTCCACCCCCACAAAGGACTCGCGGAGATACTCGTGAACCGCTTGCTCCGGCACCCGGAACGACCTTCCCACCCGGATCGCCGGCAGATGACCGCTGTGCACCAAGCGGTACACGGTCATCTTCGACACTCGCATGACCGAGGCGACTTCCGCCACGGTCAGAAACTTGACCTCGTTGAGAGGCCTCTCGCTGCCAGCAGCCATGACCCACCTGTACCTTCCGCACGCGACGCGCACCGGCTTCCCCTCCGGTGACTCTTCGTCGTTGTGCGCTCACTGCCCAGATTAGGGGCGGGTGATGCGAGTGGGGAAGAGGAGAGGCGATCGGCCGCCTACTGTGACAGACACGCCCGATTGAGTACATAGCGAGTAAGCGGCCGGTAGTAATCCGCCTGCACCGCGTCATCAACCGGAACCACGACGGACACCCGCCCCTCGGCCTCCCCGACGAACAGCGCGGGATCGTCCGTATCGGCCAGCCCGATCGCCTCGATGCCCAGCTGACCTGCACCGCAGACCCATCCGTGGTCCCCGATCACCAGCCCCGGGAGCACTCCGAGCCGCTCCACCGCAGCCGCCAGCGCGACCCGAACCGGCAGCGGCGAGTGGCTGTGCACGCCGGTCTCACCACGGGGCGTCCGCACGCCGGGTTCGCGCACCAGGGCGACGCGTCGTACGTAGTCGAGGCTGTACGTGCGTACGCCGAACCGGGTCGTTATGTCGACACATCGCCCCTGCGCGGGAGTGAGTACGGGGCACCCGGCCGCCGACAGGGCGTCTGCCAGCTCGGCGTAGAACCCGAGCAGCCGGTGCGGATGACCGGTCCCGAACAGCACCGGCACCCCCCGGGCCGCCGCACGCGCGAGCCGCTCGGCGAACGCGGCCAGCCCGGCCAGCGTACGTTCGGGATCGATCACATCCTGACCGGAAACATGCGCGGGATCGTCCGAGACCCCGCACTTGTCGGCCATCAGCCGTAACAGATCCCGTTCCCCCCAGGCCCACTCCGGATCGAGACCGAGCGTCACTCTCGGATCTCTCGCGGCGAAGAGCCGATAGCTCCGCAGACTGTTCTCCCGCGAGGTGGCCACGGGCCCGGCCAGCCGGGCCGCCAGCAAATGAGCGCGCAGCGCTCCGGTGCTCAACACTCTCTCGATACTCCCGCACGGCGCCCGGCCCGGAGCCCGAACCCACGTGAAGCCCCACAGTTGGCGTAACCGCTCCGCACGCCCGCCCGGCCCGGCCCCGCGGCCACGCACCGAGGGCCCCGGCCACGCACCGGCGGGGTCTCAGGTCAGCAGACCCCGCAGCGGGAACGCCGCCCGCCGGGTCGCCAGCACCGCCTGGTCCAGCCGGTCCGCCGGGTCGTACCCCGCGTCCCACGGCTGCCAGGTAGGCGTACGCCCGTCCGTCATCCGGGCCGGCCCCAACTGCCGGGTCCGGGCGTAGACCTCGTCCCGCCACGACGCCGGAATCACCGACTCCGGGTCCACCGGCGCATGTGCGGCGATCCCCACCAGATGGGTCCAGGACCGCGGCACCACATCCACGACCGCGTACCCGCCACCGCCCAGCGCCACCCAGCGACCGCCCTCCACATACTCATGGGCGAGATCGTGACAGGAGGCCATGACCGCCCGCTGCGCGTCCAGCGACACCGCGAGATGGGCCAGCGGGTCCTCGAAGTGCGTGTCGGCCCCGTGCTGGGTCACCAGCACCTGCGGCCGGAAGTCCGCGATCAGCTCGGGCACCACCGCGTGGAACGCCCGCAGCCACCCCGCGTCCCCCGTCCCGGCGGGCAGCGCCACATTCACCGCACCGCCCTCCCCCGCCCCCGAACCGGTCTCCTCCGGCCACCCGGTCTGCGGAAACAGCGTGCGCGGGTGCTCGTGCACCGACACCGTCAGCACCCGCGGATCCTCCCAGAACGCGGCCTGCACACCGTCACCGTGGTGAACGTCCACATCGACGTACGCGACCCGCTCCACACCCAGCTCCAGCAGCCGGGCGATGGCGAGCGCCGGGTCGTTGTAGATACAGAACCCCGCGGCACCGCCGGGCATGGCGTGGTGCAGTCCCCCGGTGAAGTTCACCGCGTGCGCGCTCTCCCCCCGCCACACGGCCTCCGCCGCCCCCACGGACAGCCCGGCGATGAGCGCGGACGCCTCGTGCATCCCGGAGAAGGCCGGATCGTCCACGGTGCCGAGCCCGTACCCCTGGTCGGCCGACCGGGGGTCCTCGGACGCGGCCCGCACCGCCGCCACATAGTCCGCGCGGTGGACCAGCCGCAGCGTGGAGTCCCCGGCGGCCTTCGCCGCCCGTACGTCCACGGCCCCGTCGAGCCCGAACGCCCGTACCAGCCCCATCGTCAGGGCGAGCCGGACAGGGTCCATCGGATGGCTGTCCCCGAAGTCGTATCCCGTTACTGCGTCATCCCACATCAGCTGTGCGCGGCCGCTCATGCCCGCCACCGTATCGGGCAGGCTCCGGACCGAACGACCGGGCGTACACGAGGGTCGCCAGCACCAGCACCATCGGTACGAGCATCGCGCCCCGGTAGCTCCACGCGTCCCCGAGCGACCCCACCAGCGGCGAACCGACGAGGAATCCGACGTAGTTGAAGATGTTCAGCCGGGCGATGGCCACATCACTGGCCCCGGGGAACATCCGCCCGGCCGCCGCGAAGGTCTGCGGCACGATCACGCAGAGCCCGAGCCCGAGCATCGTGAACCCGAGCATCCCCGCCCACGCCCCCGGCGCCACGGCCACCACCCCGAAGCCGGCCGCCGCCAGGACCGTCCCGCCCCGCACCACAGCCACGGCCCCGAGCCGCCGCACCCCGAAGTCCCCGACGGCCCGCCCCAGCAGCGTCGTCACCATGTAGACGTTGTACGGAACCGTCGACATCTGCTCCGAGCTGCCCAGCACGTCCTGGAGGTACTTGGCACTCCAGTTGGAGACGGTCGAGTCCCCGATGTACGCGAAGCTCATCACGAGGCACAGCGGCAGCAGCAGCTTGAACGAAACGGACGCCGGGTCCGCGCCGGCTCCACCGGCACCCTGCCCCTGTGGCCCCTTGCCCTCGGTGTACCACCGGCTGCCGATCAACGCGGCGGGCAGCAGCAGCACCACGGCGGGCAGATAGGACACGACCAAGGACAGATCCCAGTACGCCCCCGCCCAGGCCATCGACGCCCCCGCGATCCCGCCGAGGCTGTACACGGCATGGAACCCGAGCATGATGCTGCGCCCGTACGCCCGCTGAAGGCTGACACCCATCATGTTCATCGAGGCGTCCAGCGCCCCGACGGCCAGCCCGAACACGCCCAGCGCGAGAGCCACATGCCACAGCTGCCCGCCGCCGCCCACTCCGAGCAGGGACAGCAGCACGACGGGCTGCGCCCACCTGAGTACGGTCCCCGGCCGCACCCGCGCGACCACCTTCTCGGTCAGCACGCTGCCGACCCCCGCCAGGATCGGCACAGCGGCGAGGAAGACGGGCAGCAGCCCGTCGGATATCCCGTACTGGTCCTGGATGGCGGGGATACGCGTCACGAGCAGCGCAAAGGTCACCCCTTGCACAAGGAAGCTCAACGTCAAGGAGGCCCGACCGTGCCGCAACCGCGCATCTGTCATGGCGGGAGCGTAGAGCCAGGAACTACCCATGGGTAGATGGATCAGGCAAGCAATTCCGGCAGTTGCGCCATGTCGGAGAAGTAGCCGGTCACACCGTTCAGCCGATCCGCCGGCATCATCGACGTAAACCCGTACACATCCATCCCGGCGGCCCTGGCGGCCTCGACGCCGAGCGGGCTGTCCTCGATGACGACGCACCGTTCCGGGGCGACCCCCATGCGCTCCGCGGCGTACAGGAACAGGTCGGGCGCCGGCTTCCCCCGCCCGACGTCCTCCGAGCTGAAGATCCACTCCTCCTCGAACCACTGGTCGAGCCCGGCCGCACGGTGCCCGACCCTGATCCGTTCGTGGCTGCTGGAGGAGGCGACGCAGTAGTCCACCCCGTCGGCGACGAGCGTCCCCAGCAGTTCCTGTACCCCGTCCACCGCCACCAGCTCCCGCCGGAACGCGGCGAAGACCCGCGCGTGAAGTGTCTCGTCGAAGTCGGCAGGCAGCTTCTCGCCCGTCCGCTCCGCGATCAGATCGTGCACCCGGTGCACGGCGGCCCCCATGTAGTCGCGGAGGGACTCCTCGTACGAGGTGGGGTGACCGAGTTCGGTGAGGTAGCCGGCGAGGATGGTGTTGGAGATCGGCTCACTGTCGACGAGCACACCATCGTTGTCGAAGATGACCAGTTCGTAGCGCATGGTTCGACCCTAGACGTTCAGAACGCAGAAAAGCCCCGTGCCACAAGGCACGGGGCTTTCCCGGAAAAATTGTTCGGCGGCGTCCTACTCTCCCACAGGGTCCCCCCTGCAGTAC
>NZ_JBEOZE010000040.1:0-82179 GCF_040297465.1 Streptomyces sp. NPDC001787 | reverse complement strand
CCTGGTCAACACCTACTGGTCGGTGCTGATCCCGGTACTGGTCAACCCGTTCGGCGTATATCTCGCACGGGTGTTCTGCACCGGCTATATCCCGACCGGGGCCTGCCGCGTCGTACCCGGAGAACAGGTCGACGAGCCCGGCCGGGGGCTCGCGCCAGCCGGAGGGCGTGGGGGCGGGCTGGCTGCGTCCGATCCGGATCGAGCGGAGTCCCGGGAGGTCGGTGCGGCGCCGAAGGTCGGCGGTGGCCAGGGCGATGTGGACACCGGTCCAGTCCTCGCCGGTCCGCTGGGCTACCGAGGCGCGCAGCACCAGTCGGCCGCTGTCGTCTCCCTGACGGCGAGTGAGGCGGTAGGCCGGCGCCCAGACGGCGCCCGGCACGCCGTACTCCAGCTCCACCTCCACCACCGCGTCACCGGTGCCGTCGAGGGTCAGGGCCGCGCTGACCGAGGTATCCACGTGCGCCGTCGGCGCGTCGGTGGTGGCGCGGGCACGCCGGTCGGTGGCGATGGTCAGCTCGTGCCCGATGTCGCGCACCGCCTCCTCCAGTGCGGCGAGGCGGTCGTGCAGTCCCGTCAGCCGCTCGTCGACGAAGTCGGCGAGCTCCAGCCACGCGTCCACCGGCGTACGGCGGTGCGGATCCTCGCGCCTGCGGGCGGGCGCGACGGGGTGGAGGGCACGGATCTCCTCGATCAGGCCCAACTGCCGGTCCACACGCCCCTGGGCCGCCGCGTACGCGTCGCTCAAACGCTCGACCTCGCGCCGCAACTCGTCGGGCGTTCCCCTGCCGGGCGGCGCGGCCTCCACTTCCACCCGTGCCCCGGTGACGCGCGCCCCGGACGTACCCAGGACACTGGCGCGCAGCGAGCCGGGGTCCAGCGAGCGGGGCAGCCCGGTCACCCGCACCCGGCCGTCGGGCGACACATTGCCCCGGGCCAGGCGTCGGCAGAGCGCGCCCTGCGCGTACACCACGACCGAATCGAGGGTCGATGTCCACCTCTGTACCGGCTCAGCCGTCATGTGCTCCGCCCCGCCCCCGCCGCGTCCATGCCGAGCGAAGCCTACGCCCGGCCGGTCCGCGCGTCCGCGTCGGACCAGGGAACGAGTCCGGGCAGCCCTGTGGCCGAGCGACCGCTCCACCGCCTCGTACAGCGACCGCTTCTCCGCCCCGTACAGGGAGGGGCATGCTCCCGCCGGCGTGCCGTACGGTGCGTCGCACGGCGTCAGAACCGGTGCCGGAGCACCGGTTCTGAGCATGCTCAGCTCATCGTTACGCGCACCAGGGCACCGTGCTGAGGTTGCGAACGTAGCGGGCGCTCACATAGCCGGGGCGGCCACTGCCCAGCAGGTACCACCTGTTGTTGCCGTCGACGTTCTCCCCCACGACCTTGCAGTGCAGGCGAATGACGGCACCCGGCGGGAGGCTGCCGAGGACGCGGGAGCGGGTGTTCGGCTCCTCTCGTACGTGGAGTGCCGTCCGGGACACGACCTGTCCCTCCGGCTCGGCGGCGGGCGCGGCGGCTTCCGCGGTCTGTGCGGGGGAGCCCGCCGTGCCCGTGTGGTGACCTGCGGCCACGGAGGGAGCGGCAAGAGCCGTCCCGGCCAGCAGAATCCCCACGAGGACGGAGGTGATCCGGTGCCCGGCGTGCGGTACGCGCATGGTGTTTCCTTTGTGTCGGTCAGTCCCCGGGACCTTCCCGGCTGCCCCACCTTCATGGCACAGGCGGGGCGGCCTCCGTAGGGGAGAAGCCGCACCTTCACCCTTCCGGGGGCGCACGCTCAGCCTCCCGGGACCGCCTGCGGGACGAATCCGTCGTACAGGGAGCCCGCTCCCGAATCGTCGCGGGGTACAGCCCCCTCCCGGGGTACGGCGGATACCAGAGGCGGAGGTCGTCGCCCGGCTCGGCCGAGGCGCCACGGCCGTCGACCGCCACCATCACCGCGGCGTATGAGCCTCCGAGGGCTGCGCATGGCCGAGTTCACCCTTGTCCGGGGAAATACGCGTCACCAGGATTCTCCGTTGAGCGTCACTGGTCAACGGGGGGAAACCATGCTGCGCATCCACTTCACCGGCAGAGACCTGGCGAGCGTGCGGCTGGCACGGCGCCCCGATCCACTGTGGGAGATCGTCTGCAGCCTGTGCAGGCTGCAGAACCGTGAAGGTGCGATCGCCTTCGATCCGTGGCGGCGGGCGGTCGGCGGGCTGGTCCGCCGGGACGGGGCGGCCCGGCGTTCGGCGTCCGCGCTGCGCAGTCTGGTCCCGCGCGCCGCGTACTTCCCGGACTTCCTCACCCCGCCCGTCGAGGACGGGACCGACGGGCTTCGTGCGGGCATCGACCGGGTGCTCGCGACACCGCGGCACCGTCTGCGCCACGAGCTGGCCCTGCTGTCGGCGAGCGGCGGCCGGCCATGGGCGGGTTCGGAGCTGGCGCGCGGCGATGTCGCGGCGCTCAGCACTCTGGGCGGGAACCTGCGCACCTACCACCAGTCGTTCATCGCACCGCTGTGGAACAGCATCGGCACGGCCACGGCGGCGGACACGGACCGCCGCACCCGGACCCTGGCGGACGGCGGGACACAGGCGCTGCTGAAGAGCCTGCGGCCGATGGCGGTGTGGGAGCCGCCCGTGCTGACCGTCGACTATCCGGTCGAGCGCGATCTCCATCTGCACGGCCGGGGTCTGCTGCTCGTACCGTCGTACTTCTGCTGGCAGCGCCCGATCACCCTGGCCGACGACCAGTTGCGGCCCGTACTCATCTACCCGGTCGACAAGACCCCTTCGCAGCCCGCCGCTTCTCCCACCGCGCTGTCCCGCCTGCTGGGGCCAAGCCGCGCCGCGCTCCTGTACGAGACCGCTGTGCTCGCGTGTGCCACCACCTCCGAACTCGCCGACGCGACGGGGCTGTCCCTGCCGAGCGTCAGCCAGCAGCTGGCCGTGCTGAGGGACGGCGGACTCGTCGCGTCCAGGCGCGACGGCAAGCGCGTCCTGCATACCGCCACTCCGCTGGGCCGTCGGCTCCTCGACGGCCGCTGATGTCCTCGCCGGGGCGCGGGCAGCGGGGGACGCGGCCGACGTTTTGGCCGGAGCCAAAAGCACGAGCGTGTCTCTCCCCGTCCGGCCCACGATGGGCGCACCGATCGGGAACACCCGACGGCCCGTTGTCAAAGGGGGAATTCATGTCCGTGAGGCATCTCGCCGTGGCGGTGGCCGTGGCCGCCGTCGCGTCCGCCGGATTCGTCGCGCCGACCGCGAGCGCGAAGCCGGCCGCGGCGGAGACCATCCAGGTGAAGGGCAAATGCGGTGACAAGCCGCAGGATGTCGAAACCAGCGGGGCGGAAGCACACTGGACCTTCTCGTGCACCAGCACGTCGATCTATGTCACCGGCTGGGTGAAGGACACCTCGTCCGACGGTCAGTGCGCCGAGGTGTACGCGTTCTTCCCCTCGACCGGGAACACGCTGTACAGCCCGAAGGCCTGCCCGTCCGGCGAGGTGCAGAACTTCAACCTCGCGGACACCGGCAGCTCGGCCAATGTCTACCTGCGCGAAGTCGGCTGATCGCCCGTACATCGGCACGGCTCACGGACGGGGTTGTCCGACAGTCCGCACCCTGCGAAGGCTCCCCCGCTCCGGCACCGGAGCCTTCGCACGGCCCCTCACCGCGACGGGGGGTGAGGGGCCGTCCCGGAGAACCCGCCGTCCGTCCTGTCCACACATCGGAAAGCCTGATCACACATCGGAAGGGAAGTGCGTTCCTCGATGCGGATACGCAACACCGCCGCGTTCACCGGCGCGGCAGCCCTCGCATTGCTCGCCGGGGCCGCCGGTTCCACACAGGCGAGTCCCACTGCGACCATTCAGGGATGCAAGTCGGGGCAGGTCTGCGTCTACGACCACCGGGGCGCGATCGTTGTCGCCCAGTACGACGGCTGGAGCGGAAACAGCCAGGCCGGCGTCATTTTCAACAACGGCCGGAGCGACCCTGGGGCCGATCACATCCGCTGGCGCGGACACACGGCCATCGGCGATGCCCACGGGTGCCTGCACTTTCAGGCGAGCAACAGCACCGACAGCCTGGGATGGCCCGCCGGAACCGCCGGCGTCATGATGGCCGGGGACCCCAACAGCACCCTCGAAGTACGGGTCACCTCCCTGCGCTGGGGCGGCGAATGCGCGTCCACGGAGAAGGTCTTCGAGTACGGCAGCACGGAATAGCACGCGAGTGCGGACGTCCTGGCCGGGCTGAGAGTCACTTCCTCCACGCGCCGGCCGGCTCTCCGCCGGTCCCTCAGGGCGACCGGCCGGCCCCTGGCCCGGGGCCGGCCGGGCCGGGGCCGGGCAGCGAGGCGGCGAGGCAGCGAGGCGGCGGCGCACCGTCCGCCCCCGTGGCTGCCGTAGGCTGACCGTCCGTGGACCGGTCCCCTTCCCGTGGTGATCCGGCCGAGCGTTCCCGTACATGGCACAACGGCCCCAGAGAGCGGCGCCCCCGATGACAGACACTGCACCCGCCGCGCCCGGCCGCCCGTCCGGCGTCCCCGCTCCCGACGCCGCCTCCCCCGCCCGCGCCTCTCCCGGGGTCCTCCGCGCCGGTCCGGAGAGCTGGCCCGGACCCAGCCGGCCGGACAGGATGCGCAGTCTGCTGGATGCCGTGATGAGTCTGGGGCGGGGCCTGGAGCTGCCCGAGGTGCTCCGCGGGATCGTGGAGGCCGCGGTGACCCTCACCGACGCGGAGTACGGGGCGCTCGGCATAGTCGGGGACGGGCAGAAACTGCTGGAGTTCCTGCCCGTCGGCATATCGGAGGAACTCGCCGCCGTGATCGGCCAGACGCCGTGCGGGCGCGGGATCCTCGGCGAACTGATCCATCACCCGGAACCGCTGCGGCTCGACGATCTCAGCAGCCATCCGCGCAGCTTCGGCTTCCCGCCCCTGCATCCCCCGATGCGTACCTTCCTCGGGGTACCGGTCCGGGTCCGCGACGAGGTGTTCGGCAATCTCTATCTCACCGAGAAGCGGGGCGGGGTGAGCTTCGACGCCGACGACGAGGCGGTGCTGACCACCTTGTCGATCGCGGCCGGGGTCGCCATCGACAACGCCCGCATGTACGACGAGAGCCGTCGCCGGGAGCGGCGTCTGGAGGCGCTGGGCGAGATCACCCGCAGCCTGCTCTCGGGTACGGACGCCGCCGAGGTGCTGCATCTGATCGCCGAGCGGGCGATGGAGGTGGCCGGGGCCGACCGGGCCGCGATCCTGCTGCCCTCCCCCGCCCGTCCCTCCGGGGATCCTGAGGCGTCCGGGGCCGAGGCGCGGCTGACCGTCGCCGTCGCCCACGGCAAGGACTCCGAACGCGTCACGGGGCTGTCCGTGCCCGCACGGGGATCGCTGGCCGGACTCGCCGCCCGTACCGGGACACCGGTTCACTGCGCGGATGTCCGTACCGATCCCCGGGCCCACCAGTTCGGCGACGGTGCCGAGGACGGTCCCGGTCCGGTGGTGACGGTTCCCCTGCGGGTCGACACGGGGGCGCGGGGCGCACTGCGTCTGGGGCGTCCGGTGGACCGGCCGCCGTTCGACGAATCCGAGGTCGCGCTCATCTCGGGATTCGCCGACCAGGCCGCCATCGCCCTGGAACTGGCCCGTGGACGGGCCGAGTCCGAGGAGCTCGCCGTCATGCACGACCGGGACCGGATCGCCCGCGATCTGCACGATCTGGCGATCCAGCGTCTCTTCGCGACGGGCATGACCCTCCAGAGCACCACACGGGCCATCGCGGACCGGCCGGACGCGGCGGAGCGGGTGAGCCGGGCGGTGGACGATCTGGACACCACGATCCGGATCATCCGGTCCACCATCTTCGATCTGCGGACGGCCGACGGTCCGGGCGGCGGCGGGCTGCGGCGCCGGATGGCGGAAACCGCCCGTACCGCGGAGAACGCCCTCGGCTTCCGGCCCTCCGTGCGGATCGACGGACCGGTCGACACCACGGTGCCGGACGATCTCGCCGAACACGTCCTGGCGGTCGCCGCGGAGGCGGTGTCCAACGCCTCTCGCCACGCGCGTGCCACGCGTATCGGCATCGAGCTGTCGGCCGACGACGCGGTGACGCTGACCGTGACCGACAACGGCGTCGGAATCCGGGACGCTGCCGCCCCGCCGGGGCCGGGCACCGCGGCCGATGCGGTCGAACCGCCGGCCGGGCGCCGCGGGGGGCTGGCCAATATGCGTACGCGGGCGGCGCTGTGCCGAGGCACACTGACCATCGAACGGCCGGCGGACGGGGGCACCAGGATCATCTGGCGCGCGCCGCTCCACGACTGACGCCCCCGTGCCGCTCAGATTCCCGGAGCGGGTGGCCACGCCTGGCGGCTCTTGATCCGGCCGACGAGCATCGCCGCCTGGATGCGGCGTCCCACGCCCAGTTTGGCGAGGATCGAGGAGATGCGGTTCTTGACGGTCTTCTCGGCCAGGAAGAGGCGTTCCGCGATCTCACGGTTGGTGAGACCCTCGCCGATGAGTTCCAGGATCTGCCTCTCCCTGGGTGTGAGTCCGTCCAGTTCCGACGCCTCGGCAGGGGTTCGCCGGGGATCGCGCAGCCGTGCCATCACTCGGGCGGTCGTCCGTGGATCGAGCATCGAGGTGCCCGACGCGACCCTGCGTACGGCGGTGATCAGATCGGCTCCGTTGATCTGCTTCAGCACATAGCCCGCGGCGCCCGCCATGATGGCATCGAACAGCGCCTCGTCGTCGTCGAACGACGTCAGCATCAGGCAGGCCAGATCGGGCATCAGGGCGCGCAGCTCCCGGCATACCTCGATACCCGCGTGGTCACCGCCCTGGTCTCCGCCGAGGCGTACGTCCAGCACGGCGACCTGCGGCCGGCCGGCCGGTACACGCGCCAGCGCCTCCCGGGCGTCGGACGCCTCGCCGACGACCTCGATGTCGTCCTCGGCCTCCAGCAGATCGCGTACTCCTCGCCGTACGACCTCGTGGTCGTCGAGGATGAAGACGCGGATGGGGGCCGAGGGCTGCGACGGGGCCGTGCTCAGTGGGGAATTCTCGGACTGATTCACATCATGCTCGATCGGTCGGGGAGAGGGCCGGGAACAGTATGTGCCCGCCCGCGGACCCGTTACCGCCGGGGTGTCACAGCATGGCGAACAGCGTCTGAACAGGGCCGAAAGTCCCCGTGGCCAGGGGCCGGTCAGCGGGCCGGACGCGGTGCCATACTGACGCCGCCAAGATCGTCCGGGCGCAACGGACATCTCCCTTTCCCGGCCACCCCACTGCCCTGTACCGAGGAGTCACCGGCCCATGAACACCCCGAGCGAGGACTACCACGCACTGCTCGCACGGCATGACGCGATGCGGCTGCGACGACGCATCCTGACCCCGGCCGGCAGCAGTGCCGAACCGTGGAGCGCCGAGGCCCCGCAGGCGTACGACGGTTCGGCCGACCAGCTGCTGATCAGCGACTCGCTGGCACTGGTGAGCCCGCTGGAGGAGCTGGTCGCCGAGCTGTACCGGCTTCTCTTCGAGCGGCATCCGTATCTACGGTCGTTGTTCCCCGAGTCGATGGCGTTCCAACAGGTCCATCTCGTAGGCATCTTCCGCTATCTGATCAGCAATCTGCACCGCACGGAAGAGATGATCGGAGTCTTCGGGCAGTTGGGGCGCGACCATCGCAAGCTCGGTGTGCGCCCCGCGCATTTCGAGGCCTTCGAGGCGGCGCTGCTGGAGGCGCTGCGCGTGCGCGCGGGCGTCCGGTGGACCCGTGCGCTGGAGCACGCCTGGCTGCGGATGCTGCGGCTGGCCGTCTCGGCGATGGTCAGGGGCGCCGACGAGGCGATCGCCGAGCCGCCCAGCTGGGACGCGACGGTGACCTCGCACGAACTCCGCGCGCCCGGTCTCGCGGTACTGCGGGTGCGACCGCACCAGCCCTACGCCTTCGAGGCCGGTCAGTACGCCTCCTTGGAGTCACCGCTGCTGGAACAGGCCTGGCGTTCCTACTATCTGGCCCGCGCACCGCATCCGGACGGTGAACTGGAGTTCCATGTACGGGCCCGGGGCGCGGGCGGCGTGAGCGACGCGCTGGTGCACGGTACGAGGGTGGGCGGCACCGTCCGTCTCAGTGCTCCGCGCGGGGCGCTGGCCCTCCCGGAGCGCCTTCCCTCCGCCGACATCCTGCTGGTCGCCTCCGGTACGGGCTGGGCCCCGATGAAGGCGCTGCTCCAGCGGATCGACACGGACCGCTCCCGTACGCACCGGGTACGGCTGCTGCTCGGTCCCACCGCGCCCGAGGAGAGCGCGGCGGCCGGAGAGCTGTACGACGGGGCGTACCTGGAGGCGTTCCGGCGCGGACGCCCCTGGCTGACCGTCGTCGCGGCCGAGGCGGCCGATGCCCGCTTCGCCGGTGCCGGGCTGCGGGCCCTGAACGGCACGACGGCCCCGTATCGCGGAGCCGCCGCCGCCCGGCAGCAGGCCTTTCTGTCCCTGGCCCCCGAGGCTCCCGAGGCCGCCGCTGCCGGGTACGCGCGGGACGTCCGCGCGCGGCTGGCCGCCGCCGGAGTCCCGGCCGCGCACATCCACTACGAGACCGACGACATCGCCGCGGTCACAGAAGCGTCTGCCAGTACGGCCAGAACCGGGTTGCTATCAGCATGACGATGCCCAGGCACCAGGTCACCGGCACCACGTGCGGGAACTCCAGCACCGCGGCGACCAGGGGGCGGGGGGCGGGCAGCACACCATGGCGCAGATTGTGCACCGTGGTGTGCCAGAACATGAAGACGGTGGCCATCCACACGAGCACGCACCACAGGCAGAGGGCGCCGATGTCGTACAGCGCCTGTGTCATCAGCCACATGCAGAAGACGGCTCCGGACAGCGTGCCGACGTTCAGCCCCAGCCAGTACCAGCGCCGGTAGCGAGCGCCCGCGAGCAGTCCCACGCCGGCCCCCATCACCACTCCGAAGGCGACCAGCCCGATGAGCGGGTTGGGAAAGCCGAGAACCGCCGCCTGTTCACTGCGCATCACACTCGTGCAGGACACCACGGGGCTCAGTGAACAGGCGGGCACGAAGCCGGGATCGGCGAGCAGTTCGAACTTGTCGATCGTGATGACGAACGAACCGAGCAGCCCGAGCGCGGCGGTGATCACCAGCAGCCACGCGAAGCCACGCCGTGCGCCGGCGCACTCCCGCTCGTATCCCGTTTCGGACGTCTCGGCGCAGAACCGGTCCCCGGCCTCGGTCCTTTCCACCTCCCTCCCCGCCCGACGCTCCGCCAGTTTCATCCCTGCCCCCGTACGGACCCGTCCGGCCAGACGACCTCCACCCGGATTCCTCGCGCACGCGCGAAGGCGACCAGATGTGCGGTCGCGTCCCGGCCGTCCGACGGCGATCCGTCCCACACGGCGAGCACGGTGCCGCACGTCTGCACCAGACGCTCATCGGCGCTGACACACGCGTCGCGGTCGGCCGGGTCGAAGGCCAGCAGCCGTACGTGCTCGGCCAGGACCAGCAGTTCGCCCGCGGCCGGCCGGTCCCGCTCCGGCAGCACGGCGGGGACGGCGCCCTGGGCGGGCAGCAGCACGGTCAGTTTCCGCCCGGCCTCCCGCGCGGCCCTTCCGAACACCACCGGCAGCCCTGCCCCGGCGCGCACCAGGGCGGCCGCCCCCTCCGCCAAGCGGTCCAGCCGCGCTCTCAGTTCAGCCTCCACCAGTTCCAGGGTTCTGTTGCTGAGGTCCCTGTGCCCGACGACTGCGATCACCACGTTTCCCTCCTGCGCGTATCCGCACGGTCCCACGCTTCCGCACGCCTCGGCCCCGCCCGGGTGCCGGTACCGGACCCCGTCGGCGCATGCGACGCACTGCAGTGAACCGATCGTGGGTCCGGCGCCGCTAGGGCCGATCGGCCCTGTCGGCGGGGACGACGTCGCACGGCGTGCCCGTGCGGCGGGTGGAAGGAGCGGGAGGCCGGTGATCGGCGGTTCGGGCCCAGGCGCCCGACGTGATGACGGATTCCCGGGTCAGGCCCGGCGAGCCGCGTTCACCGAGGGGAGACAACCGGCTCG
Organism: Streptomyces sp. NPDC001787; assembly: GCF_040297465.1. NCBI lineage: Bacteria > Bacillati > Actinomycetota > Actinomycetes > Kitasatosporales > Streptomycetaceae > Streptomyces > Streptomyces sp. NPDC001787. The sequence continues at coordinate 72,112 of NZ_JBEOZE010000040.1, read as the reverse complement.
ATCTCGTCGGCTCCGTGTCCGCGGCACAGCTTCAGCGGGGCGACAGCGACGACGTACCACATCGCGGGGTAGGGGTCCCCCGCGTCCCAGCCGGGTGCCGCGTGGATGACGGTGCCGTCGTACGGTTCGCCGATCACATGGACGGCGGAGCCGGGAGCGTAGCCGTTCTGAAGGCTCCGCTCGGCCAGTTCCGCGACGAAGCACCGGCTTTCCCGACGGCGGAACCGCTCGTGGTCGCCGGGGTCGTAGACAGCGGTGTGGGTTCTGCGCAGGTGAATCAGCGCGAGGGCGAGACGACGTGTGCGGGAGCAGCCGCGGGGGTCGTTCGCGGGGGTTGCCCCGATCGCCTCGAAGAGCTGTCTTTCCAGCGAGTTCCGGGACTGCCCGCCGATGCCCGCCGGGGCGGCCGTTCTTGCCGGAGCGGTGCACGCGGGGGTGGACGGCATGTCAGAACCGGATTTCGTACACGGCGCTGCGGGGGGTCTCCGCCACGCGGCGCCACCGGGTGAACCCGGCGGTTTCGGCCAGTGACCGCAAGGCCTTCTCCCCCGCGTGGTTGCCCAGGGCGACCGGCCCTCGCTGGGCGACGGCCGCGGGCAGGCAGAGTGCCGTGGACAGGCTCATGAAGAGCCGCCCGGTGGAGTGGGTGTTGTGCGTGGGGTCGGCTTCCGCGTTGGGTTCGACCAGCATGATCGCACCGTCGGGCTTCAGGACACGCCGCGCGCCGTCGAGCGCCCCCAACGGGTCGCCCATGTCGTGGAGGCAGTTGAAGAAGGTGATCAGATCGAAGCGGCCCGCGTCGGCGGCGTCGAGGTCGCGGGCGGCGGCGGTGTGGAAGCGGACACGGTCGTCGAGTTCGCGGTCTTCGGCGATGATGCGCGCCCGGTCGATGGACGGCTGGTGGTTGTCGAAGCCGTGGAAGGCCGACCGGGGGAAGGCCTGGGCCATCAGGAGGGTCGAGTAGCCGACGCCGCAGCCGATGTCGGCCACCTGTGCGCCGGCGTCGAGGCGCCGGGTCATCCCGTCGAGTCCGGGCAGCCACTTCTGGACGATGTTGGCCTTGTAGGCGGGGCGGAAGAAGCGGGCGATCGCACGGAACATCTGGGGCGGGTACTCGCCCCAGTCCACTCCTTCTCCGGTGCGGAAGCATTCGGCGAGCCGGTCCTCGACGTCGTAGAGGGTCCGCAGGGAGGCGAAGATACCGACTCCTGCGGTGGGGGCGTCCGAGTCGGCGAGAACGTCGGCGTGTGCGGCGGGCAGGAGGTAGGCGGGCTGTCCCCCGGCCGTGTCCGGCGACCGCTGGACGTAGCCTGCGCCGACCTGGGTGTGCAGCCATTCCCGTACGTAGATTTCGTGGGTGCCCGTACGGTCGGCGAGTTGGGCGGCTGTCACGGGGCCGCTGCCGGACAGGGCCCGGTAGAGGCCGAGGCGGTCGCCGAGAGAGACGGCGAGCCCGGTGGCGGCCGTCGCGGCGTCCCCCAGCACCCGGTCGAGGAATTCGGCCGCGGCGGCCGGTGCGGAGACACCGGTGGACGGCATCCCCACAGGCTCGGAAGGGGCCCGCGTCGGTGTGCTGTCCTCCTGGGCGGTCGGGAGTACGGCTGCCTCCGGGACCGCGTGCAGGGCGGGTTCGGCGAGTTCGGCCAGCGCCTGGACGAAGGCGTCGATCTCGCCGGTCGTCGTGTACGCGTAGAACGAGGCCCGGGTCGTGGCGGGCAGCCCGAAACGCACACAGGCGGGCCGGGCGCACAGGTGCCCCACCCGGATGGCGATGCCGCGCGCGTCCAGGAACTCCCCTATGTCGTCGGGGAACCGGTCGGACAGCGCGAAGGAGATCACCGGCCCGCGGTCGGTACTGTCGCCGGGGCCGACGATGCGCAGGCCCTTGACGGATCCGAGGGCGTCCAGGGCGTGCCGGGTGAGGCGGTCGCCGTGCCGCGCGATCTCCCCCATGCCGATACGGTCCAGATAGGTGCAGGCCACACCTAGCCCGACCGCCTGCGCGATGACGGGGGTGCCTGCCTCGAAGCGCTGAGGTGGTGCCGCGTAGGTGGAGTTCTCCATGGTCACGGCGTCGTTCATCTCGCCCCCGGTCAGGAACGGGGGAAGAGCGCGCAGTAACTCCCTGCGACCCCACAGCACACCGATTCCGGTGGGTCCGCACATCTTGTGCCCGGAGAACGCCAGGAAGTCGACACCGAGTTCGGTGACATCGACGGGGAAGTGCGGCACCGACTGGCAGGCGTCGAGGACCGTGAGCGCCCCCACTTCCCTGGCGCGCTTGACGAGCACATCGACCGGGTTCACCGTTCCGTACACATTGGACTGGTGGGTGAAGGCGAACACCTTGGTGCGCTCGTCCACGATCTCGTCGAGACGGTCGAGGTCCAGGCGGCCCTCGGGGGTGATGGTGAGCCAGGCGAGCTCGGCTCCGGTGCGGCGGCAGAGCTGCTGCCAGGGCATGAGGTTGGAGTGGTGCTCCATCTCCGTGATCACGACCCGGTCGCCCGGCCCGAGGGCCAGTGAGCGCAGGTCCCGCTCGGAACGGGACGCGTTGCCCAGGGCGTAGGCGACGAGGTTGAGCGCTTCGGACGCGTTCTTGGTCAGGACGATGTCGTCGGCCCGCGCGCCGACGAAGGCCGCGATGCGGGCCCGGCCCGCCTCCAGCAGCCAGGTCGCTTCCCTGGCCAGCTGGTGGTGACTGCGGTGGACATTGGCGTTGTGGAGCGCGTAGAAGTCCCTCTCCGCGTCGAGGACCAGCTGCGGCTTCTGCGAAGTGGCCGCGCTGTCGAGGTAGACCAGGGGCCGGCCCTCGTTGACGGTGCGCCGCAGGACCGGGAAGTCGGGGCGGACGGCCTGCGGATCGAAACCGGTGCCGTGAGCGGTCGGCCGTTCGGAGCTGAGCGCGGTGTGCGCGGTACAGAGACAGCCGGGGGTCTCGATGTGCTGGATCGTCATGGGTGTTTCCTCTCTCGGGCTTTCACGTGCCCTTCCAGTCAGGCGAAACGGTCCGCGTGAGGGAAGACCCGGGTGAGGACCGGAGCGTGAACGCGTTGAACGCCGTACGGGCTTCCGCGCATGCCCGTGGCATATTCGTCCGATAGGGGTGGAGGGAAACGATTCCCTGACGTACGGACGCGAGCCGCCGGGGCATTTCGCGCACAGCGGCGCGCGCACACGGTAGTTGTGGCAGATGGACGATCCCTTTGCCTTATGTCCCTTGCCGTCGGACGCCTTGCCGCCGGACACCGCACCGCCGGACGCCTCGCCGTCGGACACAGCTCCGCCCGGCGCGCGTTCGCCCGACGAGGCGCCGAACCCCGATGACGCTCGGACCGGTCCGGCCGGAACCGCCGCCGGGGCGAAGCCCGCTCCGGCCCACCTCGCCGAGTCAGTACCGTGGCAGCCGGGCTGAGGAGGCACGGCCCCGCTCGATCAGCTCGACGGCCTGGCGCTGCCTCGGAAAGCTCCGCGCGTGCTGGAGCATCCGGGCCAGCGCGCGGCCTGCCTCGTTGGAGCCGACGACGTACGGGTAGTGGTCGAGGAAGATGTGCCAGTGCGCGCAGGCCTCTTCGAGCTGACCGTCGGCCACCAGCACTTCCGCGAGGCGCGCCTGGGTGAGGGCGTAGGGGCGGTGCTGGCCCGGGTCCCGGTGCAGGACCGAGGCCTGGAAGGCGAGAACGGCCTCCCCCGGACGCCGCAGCACCTGGAGCGTCCGGGCCCGCCGGTACGCGATTCCCGCTTCCGGGTAGACGGCGAACGCACCGCCGCGGCTGTCCGCCCGGCGATGGGCGTCGGCGCTGCCCACGAGGTCGGCCATCGCCCCCTTCCCGTCGCGACGTGCCGCGTGTGTGTGGCCTCGCTGGGCGAGGACGAAGGCCAGCACCGCCGGATCGTTCCGCCCGGCGCACTCGACGGCGGAGTCGGCGAGGCTGTGCGCCTGATGGACATGACCGAGGCCGAGCGCCTGGACGCTCATGACGCGCAGAGTGATCGCGTAGGAGGTCCGGTTCCCGGTCTCGCGGGCCAGGTCCAGAGCCAGCGCGTAGTACCGGTGGGCCAGCCCGTGGTGCCCGGTGTCGGCCGTCATGGAGGCCAGCAGGTGCGCCAGCCGGGCGCAGTGGTCCAGCACCTGGGGAGGAACACCGTCCACTGCCGGAACCGATGCCAGCCGGGCCGCGTTGTCCGCCAGATGGGCCGCCAGGGCCGAGCGGATGTAGGCACCGCCGTGGGCCCGGAGCAGGCCGGCGAAGAGCTCCACCATCGTGCTCAGGAACTGTTCGTCCGCCGACTCGTACGGCTCCCGGCCCGGCCCGGGACGGGGCGGGTCCGGTCTCCATACCGGCGGAGTGTGCGGAACCAGCGAGTAGGTGGTGCCGATCAGGGCCGCGCGTCGGCCCGGATCGGCGTCCTGGCCGCACAACGCGATGAGCCCGGGAAGACCGCCTCCCCCTTCCTGCCCGGTACCGGGCGGCGGCAGGCCGGCACCCGCCAGGCGGCCGGGAGGGGTGAGTCCGGTGTCCTCGGCCGAGATCAGGCGGCCGGCGCGGTGACTGAGGGCCTGGGCGACCAGGTCGGGCACCGGTCCACGGGGCCGGGAGCCCTTGAGCCAGTGCGCCACGGCCGTACGGTCGTAGCGCAGCCGCAGCCCCTGGGCCTCCCCCAGCGCGTTCACCGCGCGGGCCAGATCCGCGGCGCTCCAGGACGTGGCTTCGAGCAGGACGGCCAGTTTCCCGTTGGGTGCGCGATGCGGCATGACCATGCCCCCTTCCGCTCCCACCGCGTGGGTGTACGCGTGCGCGGGGCGGCGGCCGGGGGAGCGTCTGCGACTCGGCCGCCCGCGAGGAAACGTGACGTGGAAGAGAGACCGCGGAAGAGGGTGCTACGCGGAGAACCACGAGGACCGATACCCCCAGGGGCATCTTCATCGAAGGATACCCCTGGGGGTACGCGCATCAAACGCGGCCGGCCCGCCATTCCTACCGCCGTCGCACACGCCCCGCAATACCCTCCGGGACATGCGCACGGGACGACGTCGACGACTGCGCACGCACAGCGGGGAGCCGATGCCGGAACGGGTGTTCTAAGGTGTCGTTGATCTCCCCGGGCGGAGCACAGGAGGAGCGGGCGCATGAAGCGGGTACCGGAGCGGGCGGCGAACACGGCCGCGCTGCGCGGTGTGCTCGCGCTGCTGCTGCTCACGGTGGGTCTGCTGTGCCTGTTCGCTCGCGCGGCTCAGCACCACGCGGCCCCTGCCGATGAGGTGTCCCTGTCCCGGACGACCGAGGCCGCGGCTGTGCCCGCGGCCGAGGGCACAACACCGTGCGGGAAGAAGCCGGCGGTGAACGAGTCCACCGCGCGCCGTGCCGACGCCGCTCCGCAGGTGGCCCCGGCCCTCGGCCTGCTGGAGCCCGGGGCCCGTCACCTGCGTCCGGCACCCCGTTGGGACCTCTCGTCCCCCAACGGGCCGGCGCCACCGCCCCCGACGCTCCTCTCCTCCGTCATGCGGATGTAGGACGTGACCGCGCGGTCACGTCCTGCTGTTCCCCACCGGAAACGGAGTTGTTACCCATGTCCTCTTCCCGGCGTTCCTTCGGCCGGGCGGGCGAGGCACTGCGCGCGTGGCGGACGAGGCAATGGTGTGTGGCGGGCGTCGGAGCCCTGGCCACGGCCGTCGTCGTCGGCGCGCCCACCGATGTGGTGCCCAATCCGCTGTTCGGCCGTTCCGTCCCTGTGCAGTGGTGGAACTACCCCGCCCTGGCCCTCACCTCGGTCCTGGCCGGCATCGTGCTGAGCACCTACGTCCGCCGGCCGGACGCCCCACCCGCCGCCCGGCCCTCCGGCCCGGAGAGCCGATTGGGCGCGGTGGGCGGGGTGCTGTCGTTCTTCGCCGTGGGCTGCCCGGTCTGCAACAAGCTCGTCCTGCTGCTCCTCGGGAGCTCGGGGGCCCTGAGCTACTGGGCCCCGGTACAGCCACTGCTGGCCCTCGTCTCGGTCGCCCTGCTCGCCGAAGCGGCGCTGCGGCGCCTCTCCACCCAGGCCGAATGCCCGGTCACGGTTTCCGCCTGACCCTGCGGCTCCGCCCGCCCTCCCCCTGATCCGCCTCACCCTTCCGGAGGCATTCCACGACCGATCAGGTCACGGAGGCGGACGGTCCGAGGCCGGGTGGGCAGACTCGGACCATGAACCGACGCACGAGGAGCGCCCTTCGATGTGCGGTCGTCGCCGCCGTACTGACCGGCCTCGCCGGGCCGGGCCCGGCGGCGTACGCCCAGGACCGCGCAGCCGTGTCCGTCCCCTGTGTCCCGGACCGGGCGGCCCGTCTGAACGAAGCGGTCAGAACCGCCAACGCGCAGCCGGCCGTGTCCTGGACGGTCACCCTCCAGGCCGGCTGCGCGTACACACTCACCCGGCCCTTCGGCGGTGTGAACGGTCTGGAGCCGGTCACGGGACACCTGCGTATCACCTCCGACGGCCCCGACAGGGCCGTGATCGCACGCAGCCACGACGCCGGGACGCCGGATTTCCGCGTCATGGAGGTGGAGACCGGCGGGCGTCTCGTCCTGGACCGCATCACCCTCGGCAATGGATCGGTCGGCAGCGGCGCCGGCATCTTCAACAACTTCGGCACACTGACCCTCAACCACAGTGCGCTCACCGGCAACAGGGCCAAGGAGTTCGGGGGCGGTCTCTTCAACAACGGCGAGCGGGCCGTCACCACCCTGAACCACAGCACGGTCGGCGACGGGTCCTCGTTGTTCGGAGGCGGAGGTGCCTTCAACAACGGCGGACGGCTGCACCTCACCGACAGCGCCGTCACCGGGAACCACGCCGTCGAAGGCGTCGGCGGCGGGATCCTCAACAACGGCGGCCTCAGCCGGCTCCGTCTGAACCGCACCACCGTCTCCGCCAACGAGGCCGGCCAGACCGCCGGTGGCCTTCTCAACTCCGGCAGCCTCACCACCTACCGCTCCCCCATCACCCACAACCTGCCCAACAACTGCACCGGCTCCACCACCCCCGTTCCCGGCTGCGCCGACTGACCCCCGTACGGAGGTGCGCGCCGGGCACCGCATCGTTCCCGCGGGTCAGGAGCCGGTGGCGAAGGCCGGTGGACGCAGCGTGCCGAACGCCGTCTCGATCGCCTGTGCGACGCCCAGGGCGAGGTCATCCCGGTGGTGGGGGGCGACGGCTTGCACCGCGCAGGGGAGTCCGTCCGGGCCGAGACCGGCGGGAACGCTGATCGCGGGGTGGCCGGTGTCGTTGAACACGGCTGTGTAGGAGATCGGAACGGTTCGCCCACGCACCGCCGTCGCCATGTCCGGGCCCTCCGCGGGCCATGCCGTCGTGGGCACGGTCGGCATGAGCAGCAGGTCGTAGTGGTCGAAGAGCCGGGCGGTCCAGTGGTCGAGCCGTGCGCGGTGTGCCCAGTAGGCGGCGAAGTCGGTGGGGGTGAGGGTTCGGCCGTCGTCGAGTGTGTCGGCGAACCACGGCTCGAAGTCCGCCCGCCGGGCGGTGAAGTCATCGAGGACGCCGAGGAGTCGGTTGTAGGCCAGAATCCTCTGCCGCAGCCGGAAGGGGGCGGGGAAGTCCGCGGCACCCGGGAGGACCGATTCCTCGTCCCTGACACGGTGGCCCAGGTCCCGCAGGAGGCCGGCCGTACGCTCCAGGGCGTGCAGCATCTCCGGCCGCGGCTCGGCGATGCCGAGCGTGCGCATGACGCCCACCCGCAGCACGGGCAGTGGCCCCTCGGCACTCTCTCGGTACGAGGTGGCCGGCGCGGGCAGGGAGTTCGGATCGCCCGCGTGGTGGCCTGCGGCGACGTCGAGGTGCAGTGCGGTGTCCCGGACGGTGCGGGCCATGCCGCTCAGGCAGATGTTCTGCGGCCAGCACGGCATGCCCGACGGGCCCTGGGGGATGCGGCCTCGGCTCGGCTTCAGACCGACGACTCCGCACAGTGCCGCCGGGATACGGGTGGAACCGCCGCCGTCGCCCGCGGTGCCGAGGGCCACGAGTCCGGCGGCGACCGCGGCGGCCGCACCGCCGCTGGAGCCGCCCGGGGTCCGGTCGGCGTTCCACGGGTTGCGGGTGATGCCGAAGGCGTCGTTCGCCGTGTGCACCGCGGCACCGAGGGGCGGCAGGTTCGTCTTGCCGATGATCAGGGCACCGGCCGCGCGCAGCCGGGAGACATGGGTGCTGTCGCGGGCCGCGGGCAGACTGTCGCGGTAGGCGCTGGTGCCCCGGCTGGTCGGGAAGCCCCGCGCGTCCTCCCCGTCCTTGACGAGGACGGGGAGTCCGGCCAGCGGGCCGGGGTCCTCGCCGCGGGCGATCCTGGCGGTCAGGGCGGTGGCGTCGGCGAGGGCCCGCTCGGGATCGAGCGCGACGACGGAGTTGAGTGTGGCGTCGGCCGTCGCGATCCGGTCGAGGGTGTGGGACATGAGCTCGCGGGGCGACAGCGCGCGGCGGCGCATGAGGGCGGTGAGTTCGGTCGCGGAGGCGAAGGACAGGTCGGTCATGACAGGGCGGCTTCCTCTGCGGTGCGGGGGCGACGGGGGGTGGTGGCTTCCAGGCTGATGCCGGTGGTGCGTGGGCCGAAGGCGACGGCGACACAGCCGCCGACGAGGCTGAGTACGGCCAGGAGGGTGAACACGGCGCCGTATCCAAGACCGGTGAAGACCGCGGTCACCAGCATCGGGGCGGCGAAGTTGAAGATCCTCGACAGGGCGTTGGCGGTGCCGGAGCCGAGCGCGCGGATACGGGTCGGGAAGACCTCGGCGGAGTACACCTGGAGGAAGGGCACGGCCATCTGGAACAGCAGGCTGACCGCGCAGCCCAGTACGAGGACGGCGGCGGGGTCCCTGACCAGTCCGAAGAGCAGCAGCGCGGCGGCGGTCAGTACACCGAGGGCGAGTTGGGTGCGGCGCCGGTCCCACCGGTCGATGAGCGGCACGGCGGCGAGCGCGCCCAGGGGTGCGGCGGTGGCCAGTACGGCGGACAGCAGCAGGGTGTCGTCGAGGTCGAGGCCGGTCTCCGACAGGAGTGTGGGCGTCCAGGTGTTGTAGGCGGAGTAGGCCAGCAGTCCGGCCACCCACATGGTCGCCACGACGAGGAACGGGCGGCGCTGGGGTCGGGCCAGCAGTTCGGTGAGGCGGGGGCGGTCCGGCGCGGGTACCGGGGACTCCGGATCGGGCGACGCCGGGGGCGCGGCGGGTTCGCCGGACGGCCGGATTCCGCACTGGCGCTCGATGGACCGCACCACCTCCTCGGCCCGCGCGTATTCGCCGCGCGAGGCCAGCCAGCGGGGGCTTTCGGGGACCCAGCGGCTGATCAGCCACGCGAAGACGACTCCGAACAGTCCCAGGCCGAAGACCAGGCGCCACCCCCACGTCCACTGGGGCACGAGGAAGTACCCGGCCCAGGCGGCGATCGGGATACCGAGCGAGCCGGCGGCGACCTTGTACGTCTGCAGCCGCCCCCGGGCAGTGGCCGGAACGAATTCGGTGAGTACCACGATGGCGACGACCGCCATGCCCTGGGCGCCGAAGTGCGCGGCGCAGCGGGCCACGATCAGCTGCCAGGGGTTCTGCACGACAATGCACACCGCGGTGGCGGCGCAGTAGACGGTGACGCAGATGAGCATGGTCCGGCGACGGCCGACGCGGTCGGCGAGGTAGCCGCCGAGAATGCCGCCGGCGAAAGCGCCGAGCTGGCCGACGCCGACCACGACGGCGACGGTCGAGAGCGGCAGGCTCCACTGGTCGCGCAGGACGGGCGCGACGAACGCGAAGGAGTAGGTCTCCACCCATTCGAAGAGGATCATCCCGGCCAGGGCCAGGACGAGCCTGCGGTGGAAGGCGCTGAGCGGGAGCCGGTCGAGCCGGTTGCCGAGCGCGGCGGCTTCGGAGATGACAGCCATACGGGACATGACCTCCCGGAGAAAGAGGAAGCGGCGGATGCGGGGAAGGTCAGATGACGCCGTCGGCGCCGAGGGAGTCGAGTTCGTCCGGGCTCAGGCCCAGCAGGCCCTGGTACACCTCGGTGTTGTGCGCACCGAGCGCCGGGCCGGTGGAACGGATGGAGCCCGGGGTCTTCGACATCCGGGGAAGGGGCGCGACCATGGGCAGTTCGCCGAACTCCGGGTCCTCGACGGTGACGAGGGTGCCCCGCTCCCGGTAGTGGGGATCGGCGGCGATGTCGGCGATGCTCATCAGCGGGGAGGCGGGAATGCCGGCGTCGCTGAGCAGCTCGGTGAGATCGTCCGCGGTGCGGGTGGCGGCCCAGCCGGCGATCGTCGCGTAGAGGGCGTCGGCGTGCTCGGCGCGGGCGGCCCGGGTGGCGTACTCGGGGGCGGCTGCCGGCCCAGGTGTCCCCATGAGGGCGGCGAGCCGTGCGAACAGGGCGTCGGTGCCCGCGTGGATCGACACCCGGCGCCCGTCGGAGGTGGTGAAGTCGCTGGCGGGGACGATCTGCGGGTTGCGGTTGCCCAGGCGCTCACGGGTACGGCCGGTCGTCGCGTACGAGGTGAGCGCGTCCTCCGAGGCGCGGAAGCCGGCTTCGTACAGTGCGAGATCGATGACCTGGCCTCCGCCGCCCGCCGTGTCGCGGTGGTACAGCGCGGTGACCACGGAGAAGGCACCGAGATAGGCGGCCATGTAGTCGATCGTGGAGTAGCCGCTGCGCACCGGGGGCCTGTCGGGGTCTCCGGTGACGTACGTCAGGCCGGCGAAGGCGCTGGCGATCCGGTCGAACGAGCCGCGGTCACGGTAGGGCCCGGTGAGCCCGTATCCCGTCACGTACACCAGCACGGCGTCGGGGGCGAGCGCGCTCAGCGAATCCGGGTCCAGCCCCCACGCCTCAAGGGTGGGCGGACGGTAGTTGGTGATCACGACGTCGAAGTGCGGGATCAGCTCCTTCACGAGGCGCTGCCCCTGATCGGTGCGCAGGTCCAGCGTCACCGACTTCTTGTTGCGCGCCTCCTGGGCCCAGTACGGGGACCGCGCTCCGGCCGCCGTACCACGGGTGAAGTCGCCGCGTCCGGGTTCTTCGACCTTGACCACCTCGGCGCCGAAGTCCCCCAGGAATGTGGCGGTGACGGGCGCGGCAAGGACGGTGGACAGGTCGAGGACGCGTATGCCCGCCAGCGGAAGTGTCGCCATGGATGGCCCCTCACATCGAGTTCACGTTTCGTTATTAACGAAACGTTGTTATCGGGACCATAAGCTGGTCACCGCAGCGCGGCAAGGGTCTGCGACGAGAGAATCCATCCAGCGACGGACGAGGAGCAGAGCATGGGCGATACGGGCAGGGCGCGACGGCGCCGGCGCACCCGCGAGGAGACCGAGGCGGATCTGCTGGACGCCGCGCGTCGGCTGCTGCGGCGCGACGGTGTCCTCGCGGGCGTCAATCTCCGCGAGATCGCCACCGAGGCGGGCGTCAATCACGGGCAGATCTACCAGTACTTCGGAACCCGTCAGGCCCTTCTCCGGGCCGCCGCGGCCGACTTGGTGGAACGGCGGGTCGCCAGCCAGGACGGCCACTGGGACCTGCCCTTCGCCGAGCGGCGGGCGGCCATGTTCCGCTACCGGCTGGAGGAACCCGAACTCGTCCAGCTGGAGGCCCTGTTGGCACTCGACGGCGACGACGGCTTCAGCCCGTTCCCCCGCTTCGCGCAGACCCGCCAGAGCCTGGCGCGGGACACCGAAGAAGGCGCGCTGCCCCCGGACGCGGATGCGGTGGCCGCCCATATGATGACCGCCGCCGCCCAGATGGGGTACGTCATCTTCCGCGAGGCGTACGCCCGGGACACCGGGATCCCGCTGGAGGAACTGGACGCGCGGGCGGCACGCGCCTTCACGCTCATGGTGGCCGGCCTCGCCGCCCCGGCGGACGGGCGGGAATCCGGCGGGTGACCCGGCGCGGCGGGCCGCGCGCCCCGGTGCCGCCCACCATCACGGCCTCGGCTCCCCCGCGCACGGCACAGCGGCACCGGCCCCGTGCGGTGCCGCACGGGGCCGGTGCCGCTGCGGGTGGTTCGGGCGCGGGCCGGTGCGCGGAGGCTGCCCGTGCCCCACGGGTCCGGCACTACCTCCGCGACGCTGTGCCACCGGCCGTCGGGTGACCGCAGCGGAACAGCGGCGCACGGGTGTCGAAGGGGATGTCCTCCCGGGCGTCCTCCACGGCGGCCATGGAGGAGGGCAGGTCGAACGGAAGAGTTCCGGTCAGCGGGGCCCGGCCGAGGGCCGCGTCGAGGACCACCTCATCGGCGGCGCCGAACTCGCCGATGAGGAAGGCGGCCTGGCCGGTCAGCGGGGTGAGGACCGCGGGGCGGTCGAGGTGGACGGCGAAGCAGGTGGGCACGGCTGCGGCGAGGGAACTCAGGCGCTCCGCCTCCACGGCCGGGAACTCCAGCGAGCCGCTGTGGAAGAACTGTTCCAGGAAGCCCTCGCGCTTCTCGTACGGCGCGGCGATCCGGAGAACGGCGGCGTCGGCGTCCTCGGGCCGCTCCACGACAGTGCCGTACCGGGCGGCGACCGCCGGATCGATTCCCTCGACGTACAGCCGCTGCCCGGCGACGGGATGGCCGGAGAGGTGGACCAGTGAGCGCCGCTGGACTCGGCGGCCCCGGTCGCGGCCGGCCGCGTCGCCGACCAGTTCGGCCGCGGCGTCCGGGTCGACATAGGGGTCCTCGAAGAGGCCGAGGCGGAACTTGTCGCGCAGGATGCGCCGCGCGGATTCGTCGATCCTCGCCTCGCTGACCGCGCCGGAGTGCACGGCCGCCAGGATCAGCCCGGGGTCGGTCTCGCCGCCGAGCTGGTCGGCACCGGCGTCCAGGGTCAGCACGACCTGCTCGGCCACCGACAGCTCCTCCACACCCCAGTGACGCGGCGGGAAGGTGGTGACTCCGGGGACCTCGGTGCCCGTGATCGCGTTGAAGTCGGTGCAGACCACGCCGTCGAAGCCGTACCTGCCGCGCAGCAGACCGGTGATGACGTCCCGGTTGAAGTTGGCACCGACCTCGGACAGGCCCGCGCCCGAGGGGATCGCGTACGCGGGCATGATCTGCGCGGTGCCGGCCCGGAAGGCGGCCTCGAAGGGAAGCAGGTGGTGATCGAACGCGCCGCCCGGGTAGACCAGCCGGCGGCCGGCGACGAAGTGCGAGTCCTCGCCGTGCGCCTGGGGGCCGCCACCGGGGAAGTGCTTGGTCATGCAGGCGACGCTGTCGGGGCCGATCGCCTCGCCCTGGAGGCCGCGGATGTAGGCGGTGATCATGCGGCACGCGCGGTCGGCGTCCTCGCCGAAGGTGCCGCTGATCCGGGCCCACCGCGGTTCGGTGGCCAGGTCGGCCATCGGGTGGATGGCGAGCCGGATCCCGACGGCCCGCAGCTCACGGCCGATCAGGGCCGCGTACCCCTCCACCAGGGCCGGATCGTCGGTGGCCGCGAGTCCGATCGGTTCCGGTCCGGCGCTGAAGCCGCCGCCGGTGTGCGCGGTGGCGGGGTTGGCGGTGAAGCCGTGCCGGGGGTCGGAGGCGAGGGTGACCGGGATACCGAGGCGTTCGGCGGCGGCGAGATCCTGGACGTGGTTGTTCCACTCGGCCATCGCGCGGGCGTCGGGAACGGCCATCATCGCGAAGGCGGTCAGACCGCGTCCGGCGATCAGGTCGGCGCCGGTCGGGATGCCGTTCCCGGGCAGGGCCTGGCGGGCGTTCCCGGGCATCATCCGGCCGTGGCACATCAGCGCGGCCTTCTCGGCCAGGGTCATCCGGTTCACCAGGTCCTCGACGCGCTCCCCGACCGGCAGCCGGGGGTCCTCGTAGGGCTCCATGGTGCCGTTGTGGTTGAGATCGCGGAACGGCGTTCCGTCGTGGTGGCGCAGCAGGTTCAGCATGCGACGGCCTCCGCGGCGGCCTTGGCGCGGAAGGCGTCCAAAGTGGCGGGTGAGGTTCCGCAGGCGGTCAGGAAAGCGGCGGCGCCCTGCCGGGTACGGACGAGGCCGAGGAAGGCGGTCATCGCCTCGGCGGGGGCCTCCAGCAGCGGGGCGGGCGCCATGTCGCGGGCGTTGAGGGCGGCCGGGTGGGTGTGGTGGCGCTCGGCGAGGTTGGCGAAGATCTGTGTCAGGGCTCGGGACGTTCGGGCGTAGTCGGCGACGATCGCCTCGGCCGGGACACCGAGCAGTTCGAGCAGCAGCGCGGTGATCAGACCGGTGCGGTCCTTGCCTGCGGCGCAGTGCAGCAGGACACCGCCGGGGCGGGCGGCGGCCTCGACCGCGGCGGTGACGGCGTGGGGTGCCTGCTCGGCCATCAGGAGGTAGAACGCTCCGAGGTCCGCGGCGGTGGTCATGGTCCCCATGGCCGCCATGACGGCGTCGGTGGTGGGATCCATCCGGGCGGCTATGACGTCGATCCCCGCGGCCTCGGCGGCGGCCCAGTCGGCGGGTTCGCTCTCCGCCGCGCCCCGCAGGTCGACGACGGTGCGGATGCCGTGGTCGTGCAGTTGGGCGACCGTGGCATGGTCGGCGCGGGGGAAGGGCTGGGCCGAGCGGTACAGGACGCCCGGTCGGATCCATGAGCCGTGGGGATCGGTGGCGAGTGCGGGGTCGCGGAAATTGACCAGGGACATAGATGAACCTTTCGTGACAAATAGCTGGTACGGAAGATGGGGGTGGCCGGAGAGGGCGTCGGCGAGGGTGGGCGCGGGAGGGCCGGTCAGCGGCCGGGGCGCAGGACTTCCCGGTACGCCTCGGCCCACGCGGTCAGCAGACCGGTCTCCGAGTCGACCAGCAGATGGCGCTGGAGCATGCCGCTGAGCATCGCGCCGAGCGCCCAGGGGCGCAGATCCGTCTGCGGGTCGGCACCGATCCGTTCGGCGGCGACGACGGAGGCCCGCCGGCCGAACGTGTCGACGAGGATGAGGGCGTAGTCGCGCACCGAGCGCACCTCCAGAAGGTCACGGCGCAGCCGGCGGCGCCGGGCGGTGTGCTCGGCGGACTCCTCCAGGCGGCCGTCGGAGACGGCCACCGCGTGGCTGAGCGCCTCCCAGAGACCGAGCTCCGCCGGTGCTTCTGCGAAGGCGTCGAGGATGACCTGGCCGAAGGCCCTGCCGAAGAGCAGGGCCTCCTTCGTCGCGTAGTAGCGGAAGAAGGTGCGGTGGGCGACGTCCGCCCGTCGGCAGATCTGGTCGACCGTGGTGTGTTCGAAGCCCTGCTCCTCGAAGAGGTCGAGCGCCGCCGTGCGGATGGCCTCACGGGTGCGCGCCTTCTTCCGGTCGCGCATTCCCAGTTCCGTCAGGGGGCCCGTCTCCTGCATCGGTCTGCCGCTCCTTGTCGTGTGCCCGTCGCCGGGCGTCGGTCGTGACGGTGCGTCGTACGCCGCCACGAGCAGTACCGAACCATGCCTGGCAACGCCCGCTCAAGGCACGCGCCAACTCTTCGGCAGCTGGTCACGGGCTGTTTGCACAACTGCCTTTTGGCAGTACTGCCAGTTCCGAAATGGTGTGGGTGGCGGCAGCCCCGCGCTGTCGTTCCCACCCCTTGTTCCGAGAAACCCGAGGAATCATGAAGCGGCACACGCACCTGCTCGCGGCCTCCGCCTGCGCGCTCACCCTCGCCCTGACCGCCGGTGCCTGCACGGCTTCCGACAGCGCGGTGTCCGGCGACGGCTCCACCGGGGCCGCCCCCGCCGACGGGCCCGCGGTCGACGGCGGCACGCTCAGGGTGGGCCTGGACCGCCCCTTCACCAAGCTCGACCCGGCCGACGGCACGCTGACCTCGATGCCGATGATGGTCCTGGCCAACGCGCTGTACGACCCACTGATGATCAACGGCGACGACGGCGTCGTGGAGCCCTATCTGGCCGAGGCGTTCACCCCGGACGCGAACGCCACCGGCTGGACCCTGAAGCTGCGCGAGGGGGTGAAGTTCAGCGATGGCAAGCCGCTGGACGCCCAGGCCGTCGTCGACCATGTGAAGCGCCTCGCGAAGCCGGAGAGCACCTGCACCTGCGCCGCCGACGCCGCCACCATCGGCGCCATCGAGGCGAACGGCCCCACCACCGTCGACTTCACCCTCAAGGCCCCCAACGCCAACTTCCCCAGCCTCTTCACCCGCTCCCTCGGCTATGTGTCCCAGGCCCCCGCCGGAACGGCACCGGCGGTCGGATCCGGTCCGTACACCGTGGAGAGCGTCCAGCCCGGTGTCTCGGTCACCGTGGCCCGCAACCCCGCCTACTGGGGCGACAAGGGCCACGCCGACAAGATCGTCTACAAGGTGCTGCCGGACTCCGACAGCCGCTACCAGTCCCTTCGCTCCGGCGACGCGGACCTGATCTGGACCGAGACCCCGGCCCAGCTCAAGCAGGCCGGCGGCGCGGGACTGCGCGCCGCCACCGGGCCCGGCTCCACCTCCACCGTCCTGTTCAACACGAAGGCCGCGCCCTTCGACGACCCGCGCGTGCGCCGGGCGCTCCAGTACGCCGTCGACCGCGAGGCGGTGGAGAAGGTCGTCTTCCTCGGCCAGGGAAAGCCCTCCGACGGCCCGATCGGCTCCCACTCCCCCTACCGCGCCGCGAACGCCGCTGACGCCTATCCGGCCCATGATCCGGCGAAGGCCCGTGCCCTGCTCGCGGAAGCCGGCCACCCGGATCTCTCCTTCGAGTACCTGGTCGACAACCGGCCCGAGGGCCAGCAGCGCGCCACCGTACTGCAGCAGATGTTCGCCGAGGCCGGGGTGAGGATGACCATCAAGCCGATGGACGCCGCGAGCCTGAACACCGCGATGTTCCAGCGCAAGTTCCAGGTGCTGGACTTCGTCACGAGCATGTTCGGTGACACCGACACCGCGCTGAACAGCCTCTACACCGCCGGCTCGCCCTACAACTTCATGGGTTACAGCAACCCGGAGGTGAACAAGGCGATCGTGGCCGGGCGGGCCGAGCCGGACGCCGCCAAGCGAGGCACCGCCTACGACAAGGCGGCCAGGACGATCGTCGGGGATGCCCCGATGCTCTTCCTCACCGAGAACCGGACCGGCTTCCTCGCCACGGCCGAGGTCGGCGGCCTGCCCGACCTGTCCCGGCGCACCGTCATCAGCCTGTCCCCGGCCGGCCTGTGGGTGAAGAAGTGACCCCTCGGATCCTCCGCGCGGCAGCGCCACTGGGCCGGGCCGTCGCCGTACTGCTGCTGGTCACGCTCGCCGCGCTCACCCTGCCGCACCTGATGCCCGGCTCCCCGGCGCTCGCCGCGCTCGGGCCCACCGCCACCCCTGAACAGATCACCGCGTACGAGGCGCGGCTGGGGCTGGACGAGAACGTGCTGTCGGCCACCTGGCGCTGGCTCGGCGACGCCCTCCACGGCGACCTCGGGCAGTCCCTGAGCACCGGTGCCCCGGTCACCGGCGAGCTCGCGGACCGGATCCCGGTCACGCTCGAACTCTTCGTCGCCGCCCAGCTGGTGGCGCTCTGCGTCGCCGTGCCGGTGGCGCTGTTCTCGGCCTGGCGGCCGGACGGGCCGGTGGACCGGATCGCCACCGCCGGCGCCTTCGTCTGGCTCGCCGTACCCGGTTTCGTCCTCGGCCTGCTGCTGATCTGGATCGCCGCCGTCCAGCTGCGGATCCTGCCCGCGACGGGCTGGACGCCGTTCGGCGAGGACCCGCTCGGCAACCTGCGGCACCTGGTGCTGCCCGCGCTCACCCTGGGCCTCACCGAGGCCGCCGTCTTCACCCGCACACTGCGCGGGCAACTGCTCGACACCCTCGACCAGACCTACATCTCCGCCGCCCGCAGCCGCGGGATGGGAACGGCACGGCTGATGCTGAGGCGCGCGCTGCGGCCGTCCTCGCTGCCGCTGGTCACCCTGATCGGCATCGGCGTCGGAACCTCGCTCGGCGGATCCGTGCTGGTCGAGACGTTGTTCGGGGTCCCGGGCGTCGGCAGCCTCGCCGCCGGCTCCATCAACGCCCGCGACTTCCCCGTCATCCAGGCCGTCACCGTGATCAGCGCCGCCGCCGTCGTCGCCGCCACGCTCGCGGTGGAACTGCTGTACCGCACGCTCGACCCGAGGATCGCCCATGGCCACCGCTGACACCGCCCCGGCGAAGCCCGCCGCCACCGCTCCCGCCCGCACCGCCCGGCGGCGGCCCTCGGCCGGGGTGCTCGTCGCCGGCGCCTGGCTGAGCGCCGTCGCGCTCGCGGCACTGGTGCTGCCGCTGCTGCCCGGATTCGACCCGCTGCACGGCGACTTCGCCGCCCCCTCCGCACCGCCGGGCCCCGGTCACTGGCTGGGCACCGACGCCTCGGGCCGCGATGTCCTCCAGCGCACCGTCGCCGGCGCCCGCGCCTCCTTCGCGGTCGCCGGGCTGACGATCACGGTCGGTCTGCTCGGCGGTGGCGCGCTGGGGCTGGCCGCGGGCTGGTTCCGCGGCCCGGTCGACAGGGCCATCGGGTTCGCCACCGACGTCCTGATGTCCGTGCCCACGCTGATCCTCGTGATGATCGTGGTCTCGCTGCGCGGCCCCAGCCTGCCCGTGATCGGCACGCTGATCGGCGTGTTCACCGTTCCGCACTTCACCCGGGTGGTGCGCGCCGTGGTGCTCTCGCTCAGCGAGCGCGGCTTCGTCCAGGCCGCCCGGATGATCGGCACGGCGCCGCTGCGCGTGCTGCGCCGCGAGATCGTGCCGCATGTCGCGTCGGCCTCCCTGGCCTTCGCCTTCACCGCGACCACGGTCGCCATCGTCGCCGAGGGCTCCCTCAGCTTCCTCGGCTTCGGGCTGCGCCCGCCGGAGCCGTCCTGGGGCGGAGTCATCGCCGAGGGCCGCACCATGCTCGGCAGCGCTCCCTGGATCTCCCTCGCCCCGGCCGCGGTGCTCTGTCTGACCGTCCTGGCCCTCAACTACCTCGGCGAACAGCTGCGTTCGCCCGACCGGAAGGGATCACGCGCATGAGCGTCCCGACCCCCGTGCCGAGCGCCGCAACGGGTCCCGGCCCCCGCGCCACCCCGGTGCTGGACATCCGCTCGCTCGACACCACCCTGCACACCCCCGACGGCCGGGCGCTGCACATCCTGCACGGCGTCAGCCTCACCATCGACGCGGGCGAATGCCTCGGGGTGGTCGGTGAGTCCGGCTCCGGAAAGTCGGTCCTCGCCCGCACGGTGCTCGGTGTCCACCCCCGTACCACCACCGTCAGCGCCACCGGGCAGGTGCTCCTCCACGGCGAGGACCTGCTCGCCGCCGCCCCCGCACGGCGCTCCGAGCTCCTCGGCACCGGCGTCGCCATGGTCCACCAGGACCCGATGACCTCGCTCAACCCCGTCGTGCGGATCGCCGAGCAGGTCACCGAATCGATCACCAACCGGCGCCGGCTCTCCCGCCGCGCCCGCCATGAGCGGGCCACCGAACTCCTCGCCTCCGTCGACGTCCCCGACCCGGCCCGGCGCGCCCGCGCCTACCCGCACGAACTCTCCGGCGGTCTGCGTCAACGTGTCGGCATCGCCGCGGCCCTGGCCGGCTCCCCGGCCCTCCTGCTCGCCGACGAACCCACCACCGCGCTCGACGTCACCGTCCAGCGCACCGTCCTGGACCTGCTCGACCGCCACCGCGAGAACCGCGGCCTGGCCACCCTGCTCATCACCCACGACATCGGCCTGCTCCACGGCCGGGCACGCAGGGTCGCGGTCATGTACGGCGGCCGGATCGTCGAGACCGGCCCCACCGGGACCGTCACCGAGCACCCCGCCCATCCCTACACCGCCGCGCTGCTGCGCTCCGTCCCCCGCGTCACCGGCCCGCTGCGGCGCACCCTGCCGGCCATCCCCGGTACCCCGCCGGACCTCTCGCGTCCGGCGCCCGGCTGCCCGTTCGCGCCGCGCTGCGAGCGCGCCGAGACCGTCTGCGCCACGACCGCCCCGCCCGTCATCGAGGCGGGCCCCGGCCGCACGGCCACCTGCCACTTCCCCCTGACCAGGTCGGAGAACGCCGCATGACCGCCGTCCTGCACGCCACCGGACTCTCGGTGGTCCACCGCACCCGCTCCGGACCGCTGCACGCCGTCAGCGACGTCGACCTGACGCTGCACGAGCGCCGCACCCTCGCCCTGGTCGGCGAGTCCGGCTCCGGCAAGAGCAGCATCGCCAAGGCCCTGCTCCGGCTGCCCCCGCCCACCGCCGGCACCGTCAGCCTCGCCGGCACCGACCTCGCCACCCTGACCCCCCGTGCGCTGCGCGCCCTGCGTCCCCGGATACAGATGGTCTTCCAGGACCCGCTCTCCTCGCTCAACCCACGGCGTCAGGTCAGCGACCTGGTCGCCGAACCGCTCGACGCCCACCCCGACGCCTCTCGCGACCGCGCGGCCGTCATCGAGCGACAGCTCAACGCGGTGGGCCTGCCGCCCGCCCTGTTCGGCGACCGCCGGCCGGGCCAGCTCTCCGGCGGCCAGGCCCAGCGCGTCGCCATCGCCAGGGCGCTGGCCGCCGAACCCCGCGTGCTCATCGCCGACGAGGCCGTCTCCGCCCTCGACGTCTCCGCCCAGGCCACGGTGCTCAACCTGCTCCGCGCGCTCACCGAGGAACGCGGCCTGGCAAGCCTGTTCATCTCCCACGACCTCGGCGTCGTACGGGCGGTCAGCGACGACGTCGCCGTACTCCAGCTCGGCCGGCTCTGCGAGCAGGGCCCCACCGAAGAGGTCCTCGCAGCCCCGGCCCATCCCTACACCGCCGCGCTGCTCGCCGCCGTCCCCGAACCCGGCCGCCCCCTCGGCGACACCGGCCTGCTTCCCACCGACCCGCCGTCCCCGCTCGCCCCGCCCTCCGGCTGCCGCTTCCGCACCCGCTGCCCGCTCGCCGACGCCCGCTGCGCCGACGAGACACCGGCGCTGCGCGAGATCGCCCCGCGCCGAACGGTCGCCTGCCACAGGCCTCTGATCACCCCCAGCACACCACCGGCACCTCACGCGCCGACAGCCGCCCTGTCGTCCGGCCCCCGGACAACCGGCTGACGGACCCCGTGCGGGAACAACCGGCCCTCGGCGGTGGGGGAAGCGTCCGGGAACGGTCGGAGGTGCGGCCGGCGGTCAGTCGCGGTGCGGCTCGGTCTCCCGGGACGCCGGCCTGCGGAGTTCCATGGCGATGGCGTCACGGAGCAGCTCGTGGGCGCGTCGCAGTGGTGTGGTCCCGCTCAGCCATCGTTCACTCAGGCCCTCGACGAGGGCGGTGAGGCGTTCGGCCGCGGCGCTCGGGGCGATCTCGGGGCCGGCCAGACCGGCGGCTTGGGCCCGGCGTACGAGGTCTGCGAGGTCCTCGACCCATTCACCGGTCGAGGTGGCGAGCTGTTCCCGCAGGTCGGGGTCGAAGATCGCGGTGGCCCGGAACTCGCCCCAGGCCGCGCTGTTCTCCCTGACCCGGGGGGTGTCCTGCAGTTCCAGGAGCAGCATTTCGGTGAGCTGGGTACACGGATCGTCGGAGGGGTCCAGGGCGGCGTCGGTGTAGCGCACGGCGCGCTGGTTGATGAACTCCAGCGTGCGGCGCAGCAGCCCGGCGCGGTCCTTGAAGTGGTAGTAGATCAGTGCGGTCGAGACGCCCGCCTCTGCGGAGACCTCCTCGACGCGCAGTCCGCGCACGCCGTGCCGGGCGATCAGCCGGGCGGCGGCTTCGAGGATCTGGGTACGCCTGTCCGGCATCAAGTGCTCCCACTGCCTGAAGTGTCAACATGTGGCTCGGGTCGATCATGCCCTACTATCGTACTGACCAAATTTTCAGTCAGGGAGTTGGATCGTGCGAATGTCCAGGCGTCAGACCCTGCGGGCAGGGGCCCTCGCCGCCCTCGGTGTGGCGCTGAGTGCCTGTAGCACCCAGGACAGCGGCCGCCCGGCGCGGGACGGAGGGACGACGTCGGCCGGGGGGTGGCGGATGCCCGACGAGGCGCACCCCCACGAACTGACCTACATGTCATGGCCCACCCGGCAGATCTGGAAGTCGGACATCCACGGCGTGCGGGAGGACATCGCGCGGATCGCGCGGACGATCGCCGAGTTCGAGCCGGTGGTCCTCCTGGCCGATGACCGGGAGGTGAAGGCGGCCCGGAAGGCCTGCGGCTCCGGGGTGGAGGTCGTCCCGATCGCGGTGGACGACCTGTGGATGCGCGACATCGGGCCGACCTTCGTACTCGGGCCCGACGGCATCGCCGGAGTCGACCTCAACTTCAACGGCTGGGGCGACAAGCAGGCCCACGGCCGCGACAGTCAGGTCGCGGAGGCGATCCTGGACGACGAGCACATCAGCAGGATCAAGGCGCCGATCATCGGTGAGGGCGGCTCGATCGAGGTCGACGGCAGGGGCACCCTTCTGGCGACCGAGAGTTCCCTGGTCAACGGGAACCGCAATCCCGGCAAGTCCCGTGACGACATCGAGCAGGCGCTCAGGGCCCTGTTCGGCGTCACCGCGGTGATCTGGGTGGACGGCGTCAAGGGCAAGGACATCACGGACTACCACATCGATGGGCTGGCGCGGTTCTCCGAACCCGGCGTCGTGGTCATGAGCACACCGGACGAGGAGGCGCCACGAGACGTCTGGACCGACGCCTTCGACCAGGCCAGGAAGGTGCTTGACAGGGCCGTGGACGCCCGGGGCGAGCGGCTCGAAGTCGTCGAGCTGCCCGAACCGGTCGACATCGGGCGCCGCGGGGACGGATTCCTCGCCAGCTACGTGAACTACTACGTGGTCAACGGCGCGGTCATCGCACCCGGCTTCGGCGACAGGAAGGCCGACAGCGACGCGGCGTCCATCCTGCGCGATCTGTACCCGGGGCGGAAGGTCGTGCAACTGCCCGTCGACACCCTCGGCGAGGGAGGAGGCAGCATCCACTGCTCCACCCAGCAGCTCCCCAGACCTGCGGGGCAGGCGCTCGGGCAAGGCCGCGGGCGATGAACGACAGCTCTCGCCGCCCGGTGCCCGTGCTCCGATTCCGCGCTACGGCGGGGGATCGCGCCTGTCACCACGGATCACCACCAGTTCCTCTTCGCGTTGTCCGGCCCTGATGACCCCCCGGTCCTCCAGCAGCGCGATGCGGCGTCTCATGACCGGTCCGAAGGGAACCGTCCGCCGGGCCACCACCGCGGCCTTCAGGCCTCCGCCGCGCAGCAGTTCCACCGTGGTCTCCACCCCGCACACATCGGAGTGCACGATCAGCAGCATGCCGCCGTCGGCGAGCATCCCGGGAGCGTTGGCGCACAGGGGGTCCAGCAGTGCCCGTCCGTCCCGCGCGGCGTCCCAGGCCCTGGCCGGTCCGCTCCGGGGAAGCTCCTGCCGCGGGGACGGTACGTACGGCGGGTTGGCGAGTATCACGTCGAACTGCCGGCGGGCGGGGAGTGTCAGCGCGTCCCTCCGCTCGACCCGGACGGGGATCCGACGCACCCGGGTGTTGAACCGCGTCGTGAGCGCGGCACGGCGCGAGATGTCCACGGCCGTGATGTGCCCCGCGCCCACGCCGGCGGCGGCGATGGCCAGGGCGCCGGTGCCGGTGCACATGTCCAGGACCCGTGCGCCGAAGGGGATTCCCGCATCACGGAGCGTCTGGGCCAGCAACCAGGTATCGGCCTGGGGCCGGTAGACACCAGGAGGTCTCAGTAACCACACGGCACAATCCGCACATCGAAAGTACTGCCCTTTCCCATGTCAGATCTCATGCGTGCGCTCACGGAGATCGTGCGAGCGTGTGAAGAGGAAGATTCCGTACTGCCATTCCTCGTCGATCCACTCCGCGCGCAGGCCGAGACCGCGCGAGGTGACATCGGATACGAATTGCTCGCGCCGGAACTTGTGGGAAAGTCCGACGTTGATCGATTCTCCGCGCCTCAGGTTCAGTTCAAGATTCAATGCACGGAGCGCGACGAAATGGTCTTCCTTCGCGTAGACCCGGGCCTCGACAGCAGAGGCGTCGGGGTCGAAGTGGGCCCGCACCTCGAAATTACGGGAGTCGAAATTACCGTCGAAGCGCCGATTGAGGTGATCCAGGTGATTGAACCGGAATCGCGTGAACGCCGACCGGCCGGGCGGATCGTTGTAGGCGGCTTCGAGTGTCCCGGCCGACTTCAGGAGATCGACGGATACCAGGAATCCGTCGCCGGGCCGGAGCGTACCGACGATCTCGGACAATAGTCCGTCCAGCTCTGCCGGTGTCATATTCCCGAGATTGCTCCCGAGGAATGACACCACCACCGGCTCGGGCTCACTGTCCCGCAGCCAGGCCAGCCCGGCCTCGTACCGGCCCCACAGCCCCCGCACTCTCACGGAGGGGAGCGCGGCGGCCAGATCTCGCCCGCTGGCCTCAAGCATCTCGCGGCTGACGTCGATCGGCAGGTAGGAGGTCGGGCGGCGAGCGGCACAGGCCGCCAGCAACAAGCGGGTCTTCTTGGCGCTCCCGCTGCCCAGTTCGGCGATCGACCCGCATCCGATCAGGTCGGCCATTTCGTCGGCGTGCCGCTTCAGCAGCCCGAACTCGACGCGAGTGAGATAGTAATCGGGCAGCTCGGTGATCAACTCGAACAGGTCCGACCCGAGAGCGTCGTACCCGAAATGAGCTGGAATCCGTGGAGGCTCCTCCCCGAGGCCGGCCAGGAGAGCCGACCGGTCATCCCAAAATGCGGCACCTTTGTCAACCGCCACGATTTCGACTCGACTCAGCACTGCAACGCCCCTCCTGGCTCCCCGGACCGGCGTGCCCGATCAGCAGCCGTAGTCCCATGCCTGCCGTGCGTGCTCCGATCAAACAGGATGCATAGGCCGTCGACGTTCCGGCCGCCCCTCGTGGATTCTGCCACTGCTCAAGAGAGCGCAAACCGCCGCGTCCGGCGAATTCACCTTCCGGCTTCGGAGCGGTACAGAATTCGGCCATGGAACGAGTTCTTGGTCACCGATGCGCCGTCGATTGCCCGTGGGAGGAGCCGGCGCTCACTCATGTGCTCGCGCGAAGGCGCATCGGGACCTGTCTTCAGAGAAGGTCCTTACGCATCAGGGTGCACACCGTTTCGTAGCGGCGCACCGACCCGTCCGGGGCCTGCTCGTCCCACGAATCCGGCTGACGGTCATACGCGGCATAGCCCAGTCGTTCGTACAGCACCCGCGCCCGGGGGTTGCTCTCCTCCACGCCGAGCTCGGCGTGGAGGAGTCCCCGGGCCCTGATGCGTTGCTCCGCGGCGCCGACGAGGAAGGTACCGATCCCGCACGACTGCAGTGCGGGATGCACCGCGATCTGCCACAGAGTGCCGACGCCCCGCTTGGCCAGGTAGTCGACACCCCCCTTCGCCACGGGGATGTCCGTCACGGGGCAGACCGCGAGGTAGTCGACCTCTCCGAGCCGTACGCGGTCCAGCTGCTTCGCGACGTCGGCCAGGTGGTGTCGGGACCCCGACCACCCGCACGACGCCAGGTCCGCGGGCACCAGATCGCGCGCCGACAGTCGCAACTCCACGCTGAACATCCTCAGATCTCCCCAGTCGTACGTCGATCGGCTCCGGCGACGACAGGGCTCCGGGTGACACCGGCCGGAGGCCGCCCCTGCCCCGGAGCCCGTCGTCGCCCGGACCATGTTCCCCTGCGGCCGGCGGGCACGCGCGAGCAGGTGCCCCTTCCTTCAGGGCAACCGCGGCCGGTCACTCACTGATCGCTCAGCTGTGCCAGCAGGGCCGGGTGGCCGGCCAGGGCGCTCTGGAGCAGTTCGCGGGCGAAGGGCGCGTACTGCCCGCTGTCGGCGGCCTTCCAGTCGATCGGGCCGAAGGGCGGCTCGGGGTCGTACTCGATGAACAACTGGACCATCCGCGCGACCTCCTCACCGGCGAGACGGCCGACGAGGTGCAGCGCCATGTCGATGCCCGCCGAGACTCCCGCGGCGGTGATGACATGGCCGTCCTCGACCCAGCGCCGGGTGACCGGGGTCGCCCCGAACCTGGCCAGGAGGTCGCGGTACATCCAGTGCGTGGTGGCCCGGCGGCCCTCCAGGAGCCCTGCCGCCCCGAGCAGCAGCGAGCCGGTGCACACGGAACCGACGACCTGGGACCGCGCCGCGGTCTCCCGCAGGTTCCGCAGCAGATCCTCGTCGGCCATCGCGGCGAGGGTGGGAACGAGGCCGCCGGGCACGATCATCGCGTGCGGATCCGGTATCCCGTCGAAGGTGTGACTGGGCACGAGGGACAGCGGGGTGTCGCTCGCCATCGGCTCGATCCGCTCACCGACCACGACGGTGCGGTAGCCGGGAACGAGATCGCCCAGCGCCGCGAAGACCTGTAGCGGGCCGACGATGTCCAGCGGAGTGATCCCGGGGTACAGCACGAACGCGATGGTCTTCGTCGGGTCCTCGGTCGGCGCGGGCGAGGCTGTGGGTGAGGTCTCGGTCATGACAGGGCTCCTGGATACAGGCGGGCGGTTGGCGGATTCCCGGCGGATTCTCCGGGCGGCGTGCTGCCGCCCGGCAAGCCTCGCCCGTCCTCGGCGCCGAGGAGGTACGGCTCCGGGCTTCGTGTCCGAATTTCTGGGATACCTGTCCTCCGGACACATGCGTGCGCCCGCCGGGGACCACGGGACAGCGTTTAGGGTCGTCGGCATGACGAAAGCTGTCCGCCACCACGTGGTGGTCGTGGCCTACGACGACGTGGAACTCGTGGAGGTCGCCTGTGTGACCAGCGCCTTCGACGGGGCGAACCGCCTCAGCGCGAACCCGCCCTACGAGGTGCGCCTGGTCACTCCGGAGGGCCGCCCGGTGCGCTGTTCCTCCGGGCTGGTCCTGGGCTCGCAGGCGGCCCTGGAACGTACCCGCGGCCCGGTCGACACCCTGCTGGTGGTCGGCGGTCCGGGCCATGGGGCGGCGGCGCGGAACGCCCGGCTGGTCGAGCATGTGCGCCGTCTGGCGGGTCTCGGCGGCCGGGTCGCGTCGGTGTGCACGGGCGCGAGTGTCCTGGCGGCGACGGGCCTGCTCGACGGCCGGCGCGCCACGACCCACTGGGCGTACGCGCACGACCTCGCGGAGCGTCACCCGGCCGTCCACGTCGACGCCGCGCCGCTCTATCTGCGCGACGAGCACGTCTGCACTTCGGCGGGGGTCACCGGGGCGCTCGATCTCGCCCTCGCGTTCGTCGAGGAGGACCAGGGACCGGCCCTCGCGCGGACGCTGGCGCGGATGATGGTGACCTATCTCCAACGTCCGGGAAATCAGGCCCAGATCAGCATGTTCGTCGACGCGCCGGCCCCGGGGCACCGGACCGTGCGGCAGGCGGTGGAGCACATCACCGGGCATCTCGACGGCGATCTCACCACAACGGCCCTCGCCACGCGCACCGGAGTCAGCGGGCGCCATCTGGCCCGGCTGTTCCTCGACCACCTCGGGCAGAGTCCCGCACGGTTCGTACGGACCGCACGGGCCGAGGCCGCCGCCCAGCTCCTCGTCTCCACACCGCTCTCCCTGGCCTCGATCGCGAGACGCTGCGGGTTCAGCTCGGCCGAGACGATGAGGCAGGTGTTCCTGGAGCACTACGGAACCACACCGAGCCAGCACCGAACGGTCCACGGCTCCGCACGGCACACGCCCGCCACCGGCGATCCGGTTCCCCGCCGGGACGGCCGGTAGGACTCCCTCCCGTCGCCGGCCGGCCAGCGGCGTGAACCCGCGGCGAGCCCGGCCTACACGGCGAGGGCGGCGGGTTCGCCGAGGCGGGCGGCAGCCGTGCGCCACGCCGTGGTCACCGCGCTCCGGGCCCGCGTGGTGCGCATGGCCCGGTCGCCGCTCAGTTCCAGCGGTGCCCCCACATGGACGTGCAGAGCGGGCCGGCGCAGCGGTGCCGTGGCCAGCCCGGCGAGCTGCTTGGCCACGCTTCCCGAGGTGACGCGGCGGGCGCCGGCCTGGCCCACGGGCACGACGGGGGCGCCGGTGCGTTCGGTGAGCCGGGCCAGGCCGCTGTGGAAGGTGCCCGGGGCCGCCTCCGCCGCGTCCGTGCGCCGGGGCAGGCCGCCTTCGGCGTAGATGAGGATCAGCCTGCCGTGCGCGAGAGCCTCCGCCGCCGCGTCGATCGCCCCCGCGGCACGCCGGTCCCGGCGGAACACGGGGATGTGCCCCTCCCGGGCGAGGATCCGGCCGAGCAGGGGAACGCGCCACAGCCCGGCCGCCGCCATGACGACGGGCTCGACGCCGAGGCGGTACAGGGCGGCGAGCACGATGGCGGGGTCGGCGAGCGAGGTGTGGTTCGCGACGATGATGCTGCCCGGCGTGAGGCCGGTGCCGGAGTCGGTGGTCACCGACAGACGGCCGACGCCCGGCGCCAGGACGCCGGCGATACGGCTGAGCATGCGTGGTCTCCGTTTCGACGATGGTGTTCCTCATCGTCGGCGGCGGGAGGCGCCGGGGCGTGAGTCGTCGTACTCATCTTCCCGGCCGCCGTGGCGAGTTCCCGTTCCCGGCCCGGAGGATTCCGGCCATGGACTCTTCGCGCCATCGCCTCAGGAGCTCGTGGAAGGCGTACGCGCCATGAGGGTAGGCGATCGGGCCGTTCGGCCGGCCGCGCCCTTCGCGGTTGTAGTAGCCGGGGGTGCACTCCGCGTGGAACCACTCGTGGTCGGGGGCGTCCTCGGCCAGGACGGCGAGCCAGGCGTCCTCGGCCGCGCGGGACGGTTCGATGAGCGCGCCCTCGGCTTCGGCCGCCGCGACGAGCGCGGCGGCATGGACGGCCTGCTCGTCCAGAATGTGCGTGAAGTTGACGCTGCTGGCGTTCTGGAGCGTCCCCATCTGGATCAGGTTCGGGAAGCCGTTGCTGGTGAAGCCGTGCAGAGTGCGCGGGCCCTGTCGCGCCCAGGTGTGCAGCAACTGGGCGCCGCCGCGGCCGTGGACGGGGAGCTTGCCGGAGTGGATGCCGGAGGTCCCGACGGAGAACCCGGTGGCGAAGATCAGGCAGTCGAGCTCGTAGGTGGTGTCGCCGACCACGACGCCGTGTTCGGTGACGCGCTCGATGCCATGGGTGTCCGCGGTGTCGACCAGGGTGACGTTGGCGCGGTTGAACGCCGGGTAGTACCTGTCGGAGAAGGTGGGGCGCTTGCAGGCGTAGCGGTACCAGGGTTTGAGCTTCTCCGCCGTGTCCGGGTCGGTGACGGTCTGTTCGACGCGGGTGCGGAGTTCGTTCATCTTGGCGGCGTCGGCCGCCTCGTAGGCGGCTTCGAAGACCTTCCGGTCGCCCTGCCGGCGGAAGCTCGGCAGGAGCTTCTCCAGGAGGTGGGCCGACATGGTCCAGCGGTCCGCCACGAGATCCCGTTCGGCCGTCTCGCCGGAGACGATCCGCAGATAGTTCTCACGGCGTTCTCGCGCCCAGCCGTCGTGGTCGGCGCCGACGTCCCGGGCGGTGGTGGGGCGGTTGGCACGCACGTCCACGGTGGAGGGGGTGCGCTGGAAGACGTGGACGTGCCGGGCGTCCTCGGCCAGCATGGGTATGACCTGGACGCCGGTGGCCCCGGTGCCGACGACGCCGACCCGTTTCCGCGCGAGACCGGTCATGCCTCCGTCCGGGGTGCCGCCGGTGTAGGCGTAGTCCCACCGGGACGTGTGGAAGGTGTGACCCCTGAAATCCTCGATGCCGGGTATCCCGGGGAGCTTCGGCTCGGAGAGGGTCCCGGTGGCCGTGACGACGTACGTGGCCCGGAACGCGTCGCCGCGGTCGGTGGAGACGGTCCATGTCCCGGACGCCTCGTCCCAGGCGAGTGAGGTGACCGCGGTGGAGAACAGTGCGTCGGTGTAGAGGGTGAACTTCCGTGCGACCCGCATCGCGTGGCGGCGTATCTCCTCACCGGGAGAGTACTTCCACTCCGGAACGTACCCGGTCTCGTCGAGCATCGGCAGGTACACGTGCGACTCGATGTCGCAGTGGATGCCCGGGTACCGGTTCCAGTACCAAGTGCCCCCGAAGTCACCGCCCTTCTCCACGATCCGGACGCGCTCGACGCCCTGCTGCCGCAGCCGTGCCCCGGCGAGGATGCCGCCGAATCCACCACCGACCACCGCGACGTCGACGATGTCGTGCAGCGGCTCCCGCCCGGCCGGCTCCCCCGCGTACGGATCTGCGGCGTAGTAGCCGAACTCGGCGTCGGTGTCGCGGTATTGGCGGGCGCCGTCGGGCCGTACGCGCCGTTCACGTTCGAGGCGGTACCGCTCCCTCAGCGCGGCGGGTCCGTCGGGGGCCGACGCTTGAGAGGTTGTCATGTGGGGGGACCTCAATCCTGTCGATCGGGGCCGCCCCGGATCGAGCGGCCGTCCGCTACGGTAGCAACTACCGGACAACGGTGTCCGGTTGACGCACGGGTGCACACGGCGCTCGTCCGGAGCCCGTCCGCGCCCCGGGCGGCAGCCGCCGGGCCCGGCCGAAGGCACCCGCACACCGCGGACAGGAAGAGTGATCCCCCCATGCCACGACTCTCCATCCGGCCCCTGGCCGTCCTCGCCATGACCGGCACCCTGATCCTCACCGGATGCGGCACCCAGACAGGTGACCCGGGCGCCGGGGCGGCCGTCGGCGCGGACAGGATCATCCGCGCGCACAAGGTCATGCGGCTGACAGAGGTGCATGAGGAGACCGGGATGACGCTGCTGGAGGGCCCGGTCTTCGGCGAGGACGGCGACCTGTTCGTCGTGGACGTCACCGCGCCCGCGGGCCGTCCCAAGGTGATACGCGTCGATGTCGGGAAGAGGACGTCGCGGGCGGTCCACACCGACGACCGGGGGGCCTACACCTCGGCGCAGTTCAGCCCGTACGACGGACGGCTCTACCTGACCGACTACGCCCACGGCGAGGTCGTGAGCCTGGCCCCGGAAGGCGGTGATCCGCGGACCTTCTTCTCCGGCGAGGTCGACGGGGCACGGATGAACCCCGACGACATCGCCTTCGACGAGGAGGGCAACCTGTACGTCAGCGACTCCCGCGGCCTGGCCGAGGGCGAGAAGCACGGGCGTGTGGTGCGGATCGACCGCGACGGCGAGAAGGCCACCGTCCTGGCCGGGAATCTGGCCTCGACGAACGGAATCTCCTTCGACGTGGACTACCGAGGGCTGTGGATCAGCGAGCTGACCGAGAACCGGATCTCCTACCTCCGCCTCGACGGAAACGGGGGCGTGGCTTCCCGGCACACCGCCATCCGCGTCGACGGGGGAATCGCCCAGACCGACTCGATCGCCGTGGACGCGGACGCCAACCTCTACCAGGGACTGCACGGCAGGGCCGCGATGGCCGTGTACGACCAGCACGGTGGGCGCATCGCGACGGTGGAGATCCCCTCCCGCGCCAAGGGCCTCGAATCGGTGACGAACGTGGCGATCACACCCGGCGGGACCAAGGCCTACATGACCGTCAGCGGGCCCGCCGGAGGGTTCCTGTACTCCTTCGACGCCCCGGCGGAAGGGATCCGGCAGTCCAACGGCGGCTGACGCCGGCCGCGCTCATCCCTCGAAGGGCCGTACCGGTCCCACCTCGACGCCGAGCAGCCGCCAGGCGGCCAGCGCCCGGTGCTCGCGCTCCTCGCGGGTGGGGCCGGTGACCGCTCCGGAGACCATGGCGACCGCGAGCATCAGGTCGTTCGCCCCACCCAGCCGGTGGCCGTCCGGCAGGTGTCCCCGCAGACCGCGCTCGACCCGCTCGGAGAGAGCCAGGGCATGCGCGCGGACACCGGAGCGGCTGCCGGCCCCGTCGGCGTGCATGAGGCCGATGAAAGCCGCCGATTCCGTGAGGTGCCACGTCATCACGCCGAGGACGCCGGCCAGGGTCGCTCCCTCGGCTGCCGCGGCCTGTTCGATCTGCCGTACGTTCTCCTCCAGAACCGCGGTCGCCACGGCGGCGCGGTCGGGAAAGTGCCGGTACAGAACGCCCTGACCGACCCCGGCACGACGCGCGACGGCGGAGAGCGGGGCGTCCAGACCGGACTCCGCGTAGACCTCCCGCGCGGCGGCGACCAGAGCGGCGCGATTACGGGCGGCTGCCTTCGGCCCGTCGTTCGCGGGCCGCCGCTCGTCCGCCCTGGGCTGCTGTTCCACCCCGGAAGGGTACCGGCCGGACAGGGACCGCTCAGGCCTGCCCGCGGGGCGGGCCCGGACACGCCGGACGAGCGGGGCACAGGGAGGGGGCCGCCGGGCGAGGTGGCGGGAGCGCGCCCGGACATGCCCCGCCCCGGCGGGCGGAGCATGCCTGGGAAGTGCGGGTCCGTACGTGCGGGCCGGCCTCAGGCCAGCGTGTATCCCAGCATGCCGCCGTGGATCTGACCCTCGCAGTTCAACTGGATCGAGTCGAAGATCTGGCGGTTCTCGTTCCGCAGGCAGCGGAGCAGCGGAACGGTGGCCACGCCGGCCGGCTGGGCCGTGTAGAGCCAGCCGAGGCGGGTCACGTACTGCTGGCCCTCACAGCCGACGTCCGTACTGGTGAAGTGGTCGCCCCTGACCTGGCAGAGATACAGCGGCACGGTGTCCGGGGCGGCGTAGGTGTACAACGAACCGAGCGGCCCCTGCAACTGGTAACCGCTGGGGTGGTACCAGCTGTTGCTCTGGGTGTCGGAGCTCTTGTGATAGCGGTTCAGGACGAACGTCGGTCCGGGGGTGTGGGGATCCCCCGCGCAGAGGTACTCGACCGCGACCTGCACATAGCCGTTCGGGAGCTGGTTGACGACGGTCGGGCCCTTGACCAGGTTGCACCGGGCGGGGTCGAACCCCTTGGCCACCGCACTGTCCATCGCGGTGCCGACGGCCGACTGCACCGCGACGTTGTACGGGCCGCTTCCCAGGCCGCCGATGTAGAGCTGCACCGGTCCGACGGACGCGGCTGCCCGCTCCGCGGGGGCGGAGCCGGGGGCGGAGCCGGGGGCGGAGCCGGGGGCGGAAGCGGGAGCGGCGGAAGCCGGAGTGAGGAGGGACAGCGTGAGCGCGGCGATGGCCGCGGTCATGACGGTGAGACGTCGGGCTAAGCGCATGAAGGCCTCTTCCTCGGGTGGATGGAATCGCACGGTGAGCACGGGGCTATGCATGGGACACCAAGGTGAGGGGGCGTGATCCGCGGCAGGCCCGCGCGCCATAGCTAAGCATGAGCGTGCCATTTCGACCAGAACGCCGCGCAGGCCACGGAAGGGGGCGGAAAGCCGCCTATGGCCGCCCGCTCCCCTGTGCGTGTGCGGCTGCCCCGGGCCGTGGCCCGGGGCAGCCGCTTCGTTCGTGTGGTCGCGGGTCAGGGCGTGACGATGGCGAAGTCGGGATCGGGGGTGTCGAGCAGGTCGGCGAGGGTGGCGAAGACCTGTGGGTCGCCCTGGACGTCGACGTCGTCGAAGTCTCCGCCGGCGAGGACGCCGAGCAGTTGCCGCTTCGTCAGGGTCAGCGTCAGGTCGGCGGCCGGCGCCGATCCCCGCGTGCCGGATGCCTCATCGGTGCTGCGGTAGGTCAGTGCCCCGTTGGACAGCAGCAGGTGCCAGGTGCGGCCTTCGTCGGTGACGTTCCAGGTCATCCGGAGTTTCTTGTCCCACGCGCGCGGCCCGTCGATGCGGATGGCCAGCGAGTCGATGAGCATGTCGACGGTCAGCGCCATCGCCATCTCGGGGTTGGTCGTCTCCAGGGCGGTGTGCGCGACCGCACCGCGCAGTTCCTGGGCTCCCATCAGGTAGAAGTTGCGCCAGGTGCCGTTCTCCGAGCCGTGGCCGAGCTTCTCGTACACCGAGGCCAGCGCCTCCTTGGCCGCCGCGTCCCCGGGTTCGGCGAACACCGCGTGCCCGAGAAGCGTGGCCGCGAAGCGCAGGTCTCCCGCGTGCGCGTACTCCTCGCCCTTGGCGACGAGTGCGGCGACACCTCCGTAGTCCGCGGCGAAACGCCGGGCCTGCTCGGCCGGCGGGTGCTCCCAGAGGTGGGCCGGGTTGCCGTCGAACCAGCCCATGTACCGCTGGTAGATGGCCTTGACGTTGTGGCTGAGCGAGCCGTAGTACCCGCGGTTCGCCCACCGGCGCGCGATGGCGGGCGGCAGTTCGATCCGCTCGGCGATCTCGGCTCCGGTCAGCCCCTGGTTGGTCATGCGCAGGGTCTGGTCGTGCATATAGGCCCACATGTCGCGCTGGCCCGCCAGGTGGGCGACGATGCGGTCCTTGCCCCAGGTCGGCCAGTGGTGCGAGGCGAACGCGACGTCGGCGACGTCGCCGTACAGCTCGATGGTCTCGTTGAGGTAGTGGGCCCAGATGCGGGTGTCCCGGACCAGTGCTCCGCGCAGGGTCAGGATGTTGTGCATGTTGTGCGTGGCGTTCTCCGCCATGCACAGTGCGCGCCGGTCGGGGAAGTAGAAGTTCATTTCCGACGGTGCTTCGGTGCCCGGTGTCATCTGGAAGACGATCCGTACGCCGTCGACGGTCTCCTCCTGGCCGGTGCGGGTGATGTCGAGCGTCGGCGGGATGAGGGTGATGGTGCCCGTGGAGGTCGTCATGCCCAGGCCCGCGCTGATCTGGCCGGCGGGCCCCTTGTCCAGTTCGGCGCCGTACATGTACACCGCGCGGCGGGTCATCGCGCCTCCCGCGTACACGTTCTCCGCGACGGCGTGTTCCAGGAACCCCGCCGGGGCGATCACGGGCACCGGGTCGTGGCCGTGCGGCAGGACGCCGCGCGAACCGCCGAAGTGGTCACCGTGCGAATGCGTGTAGATCAGCCCGGTGACCCGGCGGTCGCCGCGGTGCTCCCGGTACAGCGCGAGCGCCGCCGCCGCGGTCTCGGCGGAGATCAGCGGGTCGATGACGATGACACCGGTATCGCCCTCGACCAGCGTCATGTTCGACAGGTCCAGGTTCCGGACCTGGTAGATCCCCTCGGTCACCTCGAACAGGCCCTGTTTGTCGCACAGTTGGCTCTGCCGCCACAGGCTGGGGTGTGCGGTGTCCGGGCATTCCCCGGCCAGGAACGCGTACGCGCCGCCGTCCCAGATCACCCGGCCGTCGTCAGCCCGGATGACGGCCGGTTCGAGCGCGGCGACGAAGCCCCGCTCGGCGTCGTCGAAATCGGTCCTGTCGGAGTAATCAGGTTCATCCATATGGGATAAGTAGCCTGAATCGCACAGAAATACTCATCCCATCCATTCGGAGACGAAGGCTCCGAACATGGCGGCCGGTGGCCACCGGTGCCCGCAGGCATGCGCGATCGGCGGAGCCGCGCATCGCGGTCACACCGCGGCCTCCGGCGCGATGTCGGCGATCAGGCCCTCGACCAGGGTTCTGATCTCGTCCCGGATGGGGCGGACCGCCGCCACACCCCGGCCGGCCGGGTCCTCCAGTCTCCAGTCGAGGTAACGCTTGCCCGGGAAGACGGGGCAGGTGTCGCCACAGCCCATGGTGATACACACGTCCGACTCGCGGACCGCGTCGGCGGTGAGGACCTTCGGGACCTCGGCCGAGATGTCGATCCCCACCTCCGCCATGGCCTGGACGGCGGCGGGATTGACGGCATCACCGGGGGCGGAGCCGGCGGAGCGGACCTCGACGCGGTCACCGGCCAGGTGGGTCAGCCAGGCGGCGGCCATCTGGGAGCGGCCGGCGTTGTGGACACAGACGAACAGGACGGTCGGCCTGCCGGAAGGCGCGGGCATGGGTGACTCTTTCGTCTCGCGGCGGCGGAAGCCGCCAAATGAATCAGCCCTCACTGTTATCAGCGGGTGATGATGTGAGAGTATCAGCGCATGCTGACTTCAGTCGATCCTGATCTGATCCGGGTGCTGGGCGATCCGCTCCGCCTCCGGATCGTGACCCTGCTGGCACGCGAGACGCTCTGCACGACGCACCTGGTCGAGGAGACCGGCGCGAAGCAGACCAATCTGTCCAACCATCTGAAGGTCCTGCGCGAGGCCGGCGTGGTGGAGACCGAGCCGTGCGGACGCTTCACCTACTACAGGCTGCGCCCCGAGGTCCTCGCCGGCCTCTCGGAGCAGTTCGCGGGACTGGCCGAGTCCGCCCGTACCGCGGGCCGGAACAAGAGGGCCTGCCCATGACCGCCGAGCGCACCACGACGGCCTCCGCCGCCGATCAGGCCGCCGCCGATCAGGCCGTCCCGGATCGGGCAGGAAGCGAAGGCGAGGGCGACTCGATCGTCCGGAAGCTCTCCACCCTCGACCGGTACCTCGCGGTGTGGATCCTGCTCGCCATGGCCGTCGGCCTCGCCCTGGGCCGCCTCGTCCCGGGGATGAACGACGCGCTGGCGAAGATCGAGGTCGGCGGGATCTCACTGCCGATCGCGCTGGGCCTGCTCGTCATGATGTATCCGGTACTGGCCAAGGTCCGCTACGACAGGCTCGACACCGTCACCGGCGACCGCAGACTGATGGCGTCCTCGCTGGTCATCAACTGGGTCGTCGGCCCGGCCGTCATGTTCGCCCTCGCGTGGGCCTTCCTTCCCGACCTGCCCGAGTACCGGACCGGCCTGATCATCGTCGGCCTCGCCCGCTGCATCGCCATGGTCATCATCTGGAACGACCTCGCCTGCGGCGACCGGGAGGCCGCGGCCGTTCTCGTCGCACTCAACTCCGTCTTCCAGGTCATCGCGTTCGGTGTGCTGGGCTGGTTCTACCTCGACCTGCTGCCGCGGTGGCTCGGCCTCGGCGACGGACAAGGACTGGACGTTCCCGTCTGGCACATCGCGCTGAACGTCGTCGTCTTCCTCGGCGTACCGCTGCTGGCCGGGTTCCTCACCCGCCGCGTCGGCGAGAAGAGGATGGGCCGCGAATCCTACGAGCAGAGGTTCCTGCCGAAGATCGGCCCCTGGGCCCTGTACGGCCTGCTCTTCACGATCGTGATCCTGTTCGCCCTGCAGGGGAAGACGATCACCTCGCAGCCGCTCGACGTCGCCCGGATCGCGCTGCCGCTTCTCGTGTACTTCGCGATCATGTTCTTCGGGTCCTTCCTCCTCGGCAAGAGCCTCGGACTGGCCTACGACCGCACGAGCACCCTCGCGTTCACCGCGGCGGGCAACAACTTCGAACTCGCCATCGCCGTGGCCATCGCCACCTTCGGCGTCACCTCGGGCCAGGCGCTGTCCGGCGTCGTCGGCCCGCTGATCGAGGTGCCGGTACTGATCGGCCTCGTGTACGTCGCGCTCGCCTGGCGCAAGAAGTTCGCACCCTCGGAAATCACCACACCGGGCAGGGCCGGCTGACACACCGCCCCGGCGTCCGGGCACCGACGTACGGACACCGGCCGGCCGCACCGGCCGACGGGCAGGCCGGGCGGCCCGGCGGTCAGCGGCCGCGAGCGGGGGCGGTACGCAGGTCGAGCATGGCGGACATGGCCGCCACCACGGACGGGGCGACCTGGTAGTAGACCCAGGTCCCGCGCCGCTCGGAGGTCAGGAGCCCGGCTTCGCGCAGCTTCTTCAGGTGGTGGGAGACGGTCGGCTGGGAGACGCCGACGTCGGAGATGTCGCACACGCATGCCTCGCCGCCCGGATGGGAGGCGACCTTGGAGAACAGGCGCAGTCGCACCGGGTCGGACAGCGCCTTGAACATGGCGGCCATCTTCTCCGCGTCGTCCCGCGACAGCTCCCCGGCGGTGATCGGCGGGCAGCACGGAACCACCGCGGCGGGGTCCGGGACCGGCAGTTCCACAACCTCAGACTTCGACATATATCTATGTTGACACTCATCAATACCGGGTGGCAAGCTTCGAATATCGACAGCAATCGAAACAGCGACCGGGACAGGTCGCTCATCCCGGAGGACATCACCGCCATGACCACCACCGCAGACCTTCCGGTCGCCGTCATCGGAGCCGGCCCCATCGGGCTGGCAGCCGCCGCCCACCTCACCGAGCGCGGCATCGAACCCCTGGTCCTGGAGGCCGGCCCCGCCGCCGCCACCTCGGTGCGCGACTGGTCACACGTACGGCTGTTCTCCACCTGGGGCGAGATCACCGACCCGGCCGCCGAGAAGCTCCTGGCACCGACCGGCTGGACCAGGCCCGACGCGGACACGTACCCGACGGGAGGGGACTGGGCCGACCGCTACCTCCAGCCACTGGCCGACGCGCTGGGCGACCGCGTCCGCTACGGCGCGACCGTCACCGGGGTCTCCCGCACCGGCCGCGACCGCATCGTCGACGCCGACCGCGACAGCCAGCCCTTCGTCCTGCACCTCACCACCCCGGACGGTGAGGAACGCGTCTTCGCCCGCGCCGTCATCGACGCCTCCGGCACCTGGACGACCCCGAGCCCGGCCGGGGCGAGCGGCCTGCCCGCCCTCGGGGAGAAGGCCGCCGCCGACCACGTCACCTACCGCGTCCCGGACCTCAAGGACCCTGCCGTCCGCGCCCGTTACGCCGGCAGGCGCACGGCCGTGATCGGCTCCGGCGCCTCCGCGTTCACCGCCCTGGCCGCCCTCGCCGGCCTCGCGAAGGACGAAGCCGGCACCCACGCCGTATGGATCCTGCGCCGCGGAATCAACGGCTCCACCTTCGGCGGCGGGGCGGCCGACCAGTTGCCCGCACGCGGCGCCCTGGGACTCGCCGCGAAGGCCGCCGTCGACGACGGCCACGCCGACGCGGTCACCGGCTTCCGCACCGAAGTCATCGAACGCGACACCGACGAGCGCCTCACCCTGACCGGCGAGGACGGACGCCGCCTCGACCCGGTCGACGAGGTGATCGTCCTGACCGGATTCCGCCCCGACCTCTCGTTCCTCTCCGAGATCCGCCTCGGCCTCGACGAACGCCTCCAGGCACCCACCGAGCTGGCGCCGCTGATCGACCCCAACCAGCACTCCTGCGGCACCGTCTACCCCCACGGCCACCGCGAGCTGTCCCACCCCGAACCCGGCATCTACCTCGTCGGGATGAAGTCCTACGGCCGCGCCCCGACCTTCCTCGCCATGACCGGCTACGAACAGGTCCGCTCCGTCACCGCCGCCCTCGCCGGCGATACCGACTCCGCCGACCGCGTCGAACTCACCCTCCCCGAAACCGGAGTCTGCGGCGGCGCAGGCCTCTTCGACGACCCCACCGCCGACCAGACCGACGGCGGAGGCTGCTGCGCCCCGGAGCCCGCACTCGTACAGCCCGTCACCGTCGCCACCGCCCTGCCCATCGTGACCACCCCGGACGAGGAATCATCAGGCGGCTGCTGCTCGTGACCGAGCCCCGTGCCCGCGGGGCCACGACCGGGACTGGTACACCGGCCGCGGCCCCGCACCGTGCTCCGCGCGGCAGGAGCGGATGTACGACGAGATCGAGCGAGGGCCGTCCGGCGGCCCCGGCACGACCTACGCCACGGCCGCGATCATGTGGGGCTTCCCGGCCGGTCCGGGCGTGGCCTTCCCCCGGTTGGGCCTCGCGCCGGCCTTCGCCGCGGCCGTCGCGCTGCAAGAGCGCGCAAGCCGTGATCCACCCCCGGCCATGACGCGCTGCGGCTCCCCGCCAGCTGGGCCGCCACCGAGGGCATTCCCGCCCACGAGCATTCCTGATCCCTCCGGCCGGCGGAACCGGTGAATCGTTTGCCGTGACCGCCCGGCGGGACGGCACCGGTGCCGCTGCCGGTGCCGGTGCCGCATGTCACCAGCCGACCGGTTCAGGTTCCGGTGCGGTTGCCATCGCCGCCGCCGAGCGCCCAGGCCTCGATGTCGCGGTAATGGATCGGCCCACGGCTGCGGCCGACGTTGCTGCCCACCAGGTGCAGACGTTCGGCCGGCCATGCGCGGCCGGTGAATCCGGCGAGCGTCTCGGCGACTTCCCCGGCCGAGGTCCGGTCCCCACGGCGGGCACGGGCCAACGTGAGATGGGGGCGCAGGGGTCGGTCCTCGAAGGCGACACCGCAGCTCTTGACCGCCGTACGCACCTCGGCGGCGAGCATGTGCAGCTCGTCGAGGTCTCCGTCGACTCCGCTCCACAGCACCCGGTCGTCGAAGCTCCCGCCGCCGCGCAGTGCCAGCCGGGGTGGCCGGTGGTCCGCCGCGAGGCGGGCGAGCGGCGGGCGCAGGAACGGGACCGTCCCGACCGGCAGCTCCCCGAGGAACGCCAGGGTGATGTGCCAGTCCTCGATACGGTTCCACCGCATGTCCGGATGCGTGTCATAGGCGGGGCGCAGCTCCCGGGCCAGCTCTTCCTTCGCGTGGTCGGGCGGGGCGAGGGCGATGAACACACGAACGGTCGCGGGCTGAGTCTGTTCGTTCACACCGGACTTCGTACCGCATCCGGCGGGCGCCCCGAGGACCGGGGTCCGGGCGGCCGCAGAGCGTGCCGGTGGACCCTGCGGGCGTGTTGTTCGTAGAGCCCGGCGAATGCTTCACGTTCGCCGGGGAGCACCGCGGCGCGGACGAGGCCCCCCTTTCGGATGGTCCGGTACGGGGCAGGGCCCGTGTGCCGGGGGCGAGTTCGACGGGGCGGGGGCGGGGCCCGGCAGCGGAGGCGCCAGACTGGGGGAATGTCTCTTCCCCGTACGGAGTGCCCCGAGCCCGGGTGCGGCCGCGATGTCGCGGTCACCCCCAAGGGTCTCGTCTACCGCCACGATCCCGCGTCGGGCAGGACCGCGGAGCTGAAGTCGTGCCCTGGAAGCCTGAAGCCGGTCCAGGCACCGCAGGGCGACCCGGTGCTGTTCGTGGTCCCGGCGATGCCGGAGCCGGTCCGGCTGTTCTGATCCCGTGCGAGTGCCGCGAACGCCCACTGGTTCCGGTCCCCCGGCCCGTCACCGGAGAGGACGCGAACGGGCGTGCCGCGTACCGCATGCCGCATGCCCCTCCCGGCAGTTCCGCAGGACGCGCGCCTCATCGCCCATTTCTCCGGCGGCGGTGCGCACCACTTCCTCCGGATTCCGACGCCGGAACCCGGAGGGGCCCTGTCGTCGTCCGCCGCCGGGGTTTTCGGGACGGCCTCAGCGACGTCCGCCGTGCTGACGCCGCCATGCCGGTTCCGCCGAGTCCGGCGAGCCTTCCCGGCCCGAGTGCCACAGTCGGCCAAGGCCGGTGGCACGTCCTCCCGCCGGTTGGGGCAGAGTGTACGGAGCCGGGAACTGGAACTTTCCGGCTCCTTCGCACGTTGCGGAGGGCGTCCCGATTCGTTTGATGTGTGACACGACAGAGTGCTCTCGTCGTGGGAAGTGAGCAACACATGGCCATGGTGGGCCTGTTCTGGATCGCCGGCGGCGATGTGTATGTGGGCGCGAAGCCGTCCGGTCTGGGTCCCGGGGTACGCCTGACCTCCGAGGGCGTGGTGGCTCTCGGCGACGGGCAGTCCGGCCTCTACCTGTGGGAGGACGTGCGAGCCCTGACAGTGGCCGACGTCCCCGTGAAATCCCTCGGGCGACAGGTCGGCGCGCTCAAGGACATGGCCGTGGGCATGGTGCTGAACCTGGCCGCGCCCGTGGGCCTGGGCCGTGCGGACGAGGCCCCGGCGATGATGTCGGTGCGTGTGGAATCACCCACCGGTAGCCACGAACTCAATGCCTATGTGGCCGCCGCTGTGGGCTACTCCCCCACAGAGGTCGAACTTTCCCGGGCGCTCCTGTCCCGCTTCACCGAGGGCGCCGCGACGATGTCCACGGCGCTGGCGGCGATGTCGGAGTGGGGCCGCGCGTGGGAGGGGGGCTCACCTCGCGAGGCCGAGCGGGAGCAGCTGTTGCGGGGATGGGTGGGCTAGAGGCGGTCCATCGGATCCACGTGAGTGCGGTCCATCGGATCCGTGTGAGTAGAGAGGCGCCTGCGCCGCTCGGGCAACCGGGCCGACGCGCTCCGCGTCCCCCGTACCCTCTTCCTCGTGCCAGCCTCACTCCTGTATCGCGTCGCCGTCCTCGTACTCGAAGGTGCGAAGCCTCTTGATGTCGGTATTCCCGCGCAGGTGTTCACGACGCGCGCGAGCATGCCGTACGAGGTGCGCGTGTGCGGCGCGGCACCCGGTCTCGTGGCCGGCGGCGACGGCCTGTCGTACTACGTCGCCCACGGCATCGACGCACTCGCGTGGGCTGACATCGTCTTCGTTCCCGGCTACCGGTACCCGGACCGTGACGACCCGCCGCAGGCCATCGTTGACGCGCTGATCGCCGCCCACGATCGGGGCGCCCGGCTCGCGGCCATCTCCACGGGCGCCTTCGCGCTCGCTGCCACGGGCCTGCTCGACGGCAAGCGCGCCACGACTCACTGGCACTACACACGGGCACTCGCCGCGAAGCGTCCACTGGTTCAGGTCGACGAGAACGTTCTGTTCGTCGACGAGGGCAGCGTGCTGACGTCAGCCGGCGCCGCCTCGGGCATCGACCTGTGCCTGCACATTCTGCGCCGCGATCTGGGGGTTGCCGCCGCGAACCACGCGGCGCGGCGCCTGGTGGCCGCCCCCTACCGCAGCGGCGGTCAGGCACAGTACGTGCCTCGGAGTGTGCCCGAGTCGCTCGGCGAGCGGTTCGCCGCCACGCGGGAGTGGGCGCTGCACCGGCTCGGCGAGCCCCTCACCCTTGACGTGCTCGCCCGGCATGCGGCGGTGTCGCCGCGCACGTTCTCGCGGCGCTTCGTCGAGGACACGGGGTACACGCCGATGCAGTGGGTCATGCGAGCCCGCATCGACCTGGCCCGTGAGCTGCTTGAGCGTTCACAGCGGAGCATCGAGCAGATCGCCGCCGACGTCGGCCTCGGTACCGGTGCGAATCTGCGGCTGCACTTCCAGCGCATCCTCGACACCACGCCGAGCGAGTACCGGCGCACCTTCACCCAGGGGCAGTAGCCCGTCCCCACCACGTGGCGCGATCCTTGCGGACCATGGCGATCACGCCGCTGTTACCAGCGGATGCCGCGCGAGAACCTGATGGCGAACCCGAAGGGACACCACTCATGACTCGCATCGCCATCAACGGATTCGGCCGCATCGGACGCAATGTGCTGCGCGCACTGCTCGAACGCGACAGCGATCTGGAGGTCGTCGCCGTCAACGACCTCACGGAGCCCGCCACCCTCGCGCGACTGCTCTCCTACGACACGACGGCGGGCCGGCTCGGCCGCCCGGTGACGGTCGACGGGGACGCCCTCGTCGTCGACGGCCACCGCATCACCGTACTCGCGGAGCGCGAACCGGCGGGGCTGCCGTGGGCCGAGCTCGGCGTGGACATCGTGCTTGAGGCGACCGGCCGCTTCACGTCGGCCACGGCCGCCCGCGGCCACCTCGACGCGGGCGCGAAGAGGGTGCTCGTCAGCGCGCCGGCCGACGGTGCCGATGTCACGCTCGCGTTCGGGGTCAACACCGATGCGTACGACCCCGCCGTGCACACGATCGTCTCGAACGCCTCGTGCACGACCAACGCGCTTGCCCCGCTGGCCAAGGTGCTCGACGATCTCGCCGACATCGAGCACGGATTCATGACGACGGTGCACGCCTATACGCAGGAGCAGAACCTGCAGGACGGTCCGCACCGCGACGCCCGCCGCGCCCGCGCCGCCGCTGTCAACATCGTGCCGACCACGACAGGCGCCGCCAAGGCGATCGGCCTCGTGCTGCCGAAGCTCGACGGCAAGCTGTCCGGCGACTCGATCCGTGTGCCCGTTCCGGTCGGATCGATCGTCGAACTCAACACGACCGTCGCTCGCGACGTGACGCGCGAGGACGTGCTGGCGGCATACCGCGCCGCGGCGCAGGGGCCGCTCGCCGGCGTACTCGAGTACTCGGAAGACGCGCTCGTGTCGTCCGACATCACGGGCAATCCCGCCTCGGCGATCTTCGACTCGGCCCTTACCCGCGTCGACGGCCGCCACATCAAGGTGGTCGCCTGGTACGACAACGAGTGGGGCTTCTCGAACCGCGTGATCGATACGCTCGAACTCCTCGCCACCGGCTGACCGCGCACCGGCGGCGCGCCTGCGCAGGCCACCCTGTCCAGCACCCTTCGTGTGAGCGCTCCGGTCCGCCCGCCGGACCGACCGGAGCGCTCAGCCGGTTGTCTCCTGGCAAGGTCGGACGCCGTGATCCCGAAGGAGTCCTTCTGGGCGTACGGGGACAATCCCGGTAATGCCGCGAGCGTGCGCGCCGGGCCTGTGCTTGCATGAGCGCCATGGTGTCTATTGAGCGTCTGCTCGCCTTCGCGGCTATGTCATTCCTGTTGATCGTGATCCCCGGCCCCAGTGTGCTGTTCGTGATCGGGCGGGCGTTGGCGCAGGGGCGGCGCGCGGCGCTGGCCACCGTTGTGGGGAACACGATGGGCGCCTATGTACTCATCCTGGCCGTGGCACTCGGGATCGGGTCGATCGTGGAGCGCTCCGTCCTGGTCTTCACGGTGCTCAAGCTGGCCGGTGCGGCCTACTTGGTGTACCTGGGTGTGAAGGCGTGGCGGCAACGCGGCTCGCTGCAGAGCACGTTCACTGCCGGTCAGGCCCAGCAGGGCGGCCGCCGCACCATATGGGAGGGGTTCGCCGTCGGTGTGGCCAACCCCAAGACCCTTGTGTTCTTCGCCGCCGTGCTGCCGCAGTTCGTCGATCGCGCCCAAGGAAACGTCGTGCTCCAGATGCTCCTGCTCGGGCTGGTCTTCAACATCATCGCCATGGCCTGCGACAGTCTGTGGGGACTGGTCGCGGCAACCGGACGGGACTGGTTCGCCCGCTCACCTCGGCGGCTCTCCCTGGTCGGAGGGGTCGGCGGACTCACGATGATCGGCCTCGGTGTCACCGTGGCCGCGACGGGGCGCAAGGACTGATCGTCGGCCGCCCGAACGGATGCCGTGAGCGGGCGGCCTCTGGGGGACGGCTCTCAGTCGAGCCCCTCCGCCTTCAGTTCGTACACCAGGAGGAGCGTTCGATAGGCCTCGTCGGGCACGTCCAGGCACGCCTTCGGCCGGAAGCTGAGCGTCGAGTGGTTGTCCAGAGCCCGTTCGCACGTGGCACGCACCTCCGCTTCCGACTGCGTGCAGGCGGTGAGAGACATGACCAGGAGTGTCGCTGCGAGTGCCGCG
Source organism: Streptomyces sp. NPDC001787 (assembly GCF_040297465.1). Classification (NCBI taxonomy): domain Bacteria; kingdom Bacillati; phylum Actinomycetota; class Actinomycetes; order Kitasatosporales; family Streptomycetaceae; genus Streptomyces; species Streptomyces sp. NPDC001787. The sequence goes on along the minus strand of NZ_JBEOZE010000040.1, from coordinate 27,211 downwards.
GCGACGGTCGTACGGATGCGCATGGTCTCCCTCGGGGCTATGTCCGACAAGGCAGACATTGTCATCCAACAGCGGTGATCCAGGGCATTCCTTGGCGTCTCATACACCCGAACGTGCCTCCTGGCGAGGCATGCTGACGAACGTGCGGTGCCCTGCGGCCGGTCCGGCGGCGATGCCGGGATCAGCGTTCGACGCACAACCGCGGCAGCACCTTCCGGGCCCCGGCGGGTAGGGCTGGCCCCACCCACAAGTGTGCGGCGGACCCCCGTGACCGGACGACCACCGGTACGGAAGGGTGGCCGGGACGGCAACAGCACCTGGGGGCCGCCCCCAGCCGGTTCCGCGTCCCGCGTCCCGCGTCCCGCGTTCTTCGTTCTTCGTTCTTCGTTCTTCGTTCTTCGTCCCGGGCGTGTGCCCCGGCGGCGCGACCACACCTCGAACGATCTGGTTGCGCGTTGCCGAACCGCGCTCATCAACCGGCCGGCCCTCGGTCCGGCATGCCGACCACGCACTCGATCGAGCCGAAGGATTCCCCTTGCACAGCGCAGAAGCACCGCCACGGACCGCAGGGATACCCGGTCGCACACTCGCTGCGCTCGTCGCTCTCACGGTGGCCCTCATCGCCGCCTTCGTCATCGCCCCGCGCACGCTGGCGGCACGCACGTCGGGCAGCGGCTTCGACGACGAACAGGACCTCGCGGGATCCTTCCGCAGGGCGTTCGCCGGATACTGGAGTTCCGGCGACCGGGAGTTCTCCCCGGGCCTGGAAAGGGTGGTCGATCACTGGTTCCACTATCACGTGGCAAAGGGCGTGATCGCCACGATCCTGCTGGTCGTACTCGTCGCCCTCGGCATTCTTCTCTGGAAGGCATTCCTCGGAGCTACCGGTGACGAGACGAACGGGCGGGCCGTCCTCGCGTCGGCCGGCGTTCTCGTCACGGTGCTCGCACTGCTCTCGCTGGCGGCGGTCATGGCCAATATCCAGGGTGCGACAGCGCCCTTCGCCTCGCTGTTGCCGATGCTGGGCACCGGCACTGGCGCTGGCGCTGGCGCTGGCGGGCAGAGTCCCACCGATACGTTCGATCAGGTCAGGCAGCGACTGGCCGACTCGCTGAGCACGGATGGACCATCCTCGCCCGTCCTCGATGTAATGATCAGCGATTTCGCTCGATACCACGTGGTGATGGTCGTGCTGTCCGGCATCGTTGCGGTCCTCCTCATCGGCCTGAGTGTGATGTCGTTGAGGAAGGCCGCGGGAACCAGGCTGTCCGACAGACGGACGAGACGCGTACTGAGGTCGTACGGGGTCCTCTCGGCGGCACTGGCCCTGGTCCTGGCTGTTGTCGCCGTGGCCAACACGACCACTGCGGCAGACCCGGCGCCGCCGCTCCTCGCCCTCTTCGAAGGTGGATGGTGAGGCCGCCCGCAGGCGGCCCGGATCCTGACGCAGGTCGGCAAATCGCGTCCGTCGTCCACGCCGGGCAGGGCGGGCGGGGCGGGCCTCCCCCTCACATGGCCGAACACCCGGAGCAGCCCCGAATCCGCCCTCGAAGCACATGGTCGGCTCGTCAGCGACACCTATGGCGCCGGAGAACCTCAGCGTGGCATCCGCTGCACGGAGACGGGCACCCGGACCCGCGAATTCACCTGCGCCGGAACGGTCTGCCGGGCACTCGCGCGGGGGCGCTCGGCAGGATCTCCACCCCCGATCCGGTGAATCTCGCCCATGGCGGGCGGACTTCACTCACGGGCCGGATCGCCGAACCGGAGCTGGTGACGGGGACCGCGCCGCGCCCCGGCTTCCCGCCGAGCCACACCGGGGACATGGAGGGTTCCCAGGCCGACGCCGCACGGCTGCGTACACTCCAGTGGTTCCTCGCCGCGGCCCGGCAACGGCCGCTGCGACGGCGGGCGTTGCTGCGACATCACCGGAGGGACGGCGTTGACCGGAAGGCGGCATTGCCCGGCCTTCGGCGGCGAACCGGTCAACCGGCGGGCCCGCCAACCGGCCAAGCTCTTTCCACGAGTTCCCCGCAGTGTTGTGACATGTTCATCCCATGGCCGTCGGTATGGCCGAAGCTTCGCCAGGAGCGTGAGCGCGCTCCTCCACCTGCCCGACCCCTGAAAAGAGGACCGGCCACCTTGCGTACCCACTGGCGTGGACAAGCCCACATCACCGCCGTCGCCCTGACCCTTCTGACCCTCGGCCTGTCCGGTGCGCCGGTCTCGGCGCAGGAGCAGTCCACGGTGCGGATCAACGAGGTCGAGTCGAGCGGCGGCAGCCCCGGCGACTGGATCGAACTCGTCAACACGGGGACCACCGCGGTCGACGTGTCCAAGTGGGTCGTCAAGGACAACGACAACTCCCACTCGTACACAATCGGCAAGAACACGTCATTGGCTCCGGGCGCCTTCCTGGCACTGGACGTCGACTCCTCGTTCGGTCTGGGCAGTGCGGACTCCGCGCGGCTGTTCACGGCGGGCGGTTCCACCGCGGTGGACACGTACACCTGGACCGACCACGCCACCACCACCTTCGGGCGGTGCGAGGACGGCACCGGTGCGTTCCGCACCACCACCGCCCCGACCAAGGGTGCGGCGAACGCCTGCGGCGACACCGGCGGCGGTTCCGGCACCACGTGGCCGGGCGGCGCGGCGGTGACCGTCGCCGATGGCTCGAACGTGTTCGGGGAGAACCTCAGCGGCCTCTCGTTCGAGAGCCCGGGTGTTCTCTGGGCGGTGCAGAACGGCCCCAGCAAGCTCTTCCGGCTCGTGCCCGACGGTGCGAAATGGCGGCCCGACCCGGCCGGGGGCTGGGCGTCCGGCAAGACTCTGCGCTACGCGGGCGGCAGTGGTGAGCCCGATGCCGAGGGTGTGGTCGTCACTCCCGACGGATTGTTCGTCGCCACCGAACGCGACAACAGCAAGGGTTCCACCAGCGCTCCGAAGATCCTGCGCTTCGACACCTCCTCCGCGGCGTCCTCGCTGAACGCGGCGGCGGAGTGGAACCTCACCTCCGATCTGCCCTCCCTGCCGGCCAACGCCGGGCCCGAGGCCATCTCGTGGATCCCGGACACCTTCCTGACCGCGAACGGCTTCCGTGACGAGCGCACCGGTGCCGCGTACAACCCGGCCGGCTATCCCGGCCACGGCAGTGGCCTGTTCTTCGTCGGGGTCGAGGACAACGGCACGGTCTACGCCTACGCCCTCGACCAGACCGGCGGCGGATACACCCGGGTCGCCACCCTCACCAGCGGCTTCTCCGGCGTGATGGACCTGGAGTTCGAGCCCGCCACCGGACACCTGTGGGCGGTCTGCGACGACACGTGCGAGGGGCGCAGCTCAACCCTGGGGATCAACGCCCAGGGCAAGTTCGCCATCACCCACACCTACGACCGCCCCGCCGGCATGGGCGACTACAACAACGAGGGCTTCGCCATCGCCCCGAACACAGCCTGCAGCGGCGGCCACAAGCCGGTCGTCTGGTCCGACGACGCCAATGACGGCGGCCACGCGCTGCGCGCCGGCACGCTGAACTGCACTCCCTGACACCGGCCAATCGGCCCGGCTCCGAGGGCTCCGAGGGCCCCGGCAGATGATCTCCATCGCCGGGGCCCTCGTCCGCTGTGTGCCCATCGCGGGGGCTTGGGGGAGACCCGTGTCGCAGCCGGGGTCAGGCCGTGTGGTCGGGCCAGGGGATGTCGGTGGCGACAGCGGCGGCGTAGTCGATGCCCGGCACGGAGAATCCGTAGAGGCGCTGGACTTCGGAGCGGAACCAGGCGAGATCGGCGAGGTCGGCGATGCTGTCGGTGGTGGCGGCCTCCCAGCGTTCGGCGACGGCCGCCTGGACGTCGTCGGTGAGCTCCCAGGTGTCCAGACGGATACGTCCTTCGTCGTCCAGATCCGACGGGGCGGCGCCGGTCAGCTGATCCCACAGAGCGGCGAGCTGGTGCACCGGCGGGACCAGGTCCTCCCCGAGTACGCCGCGCAGCAGGCCGGTGTACAGGGCGATACCGGGAATGGCGGTGGAGGACTGGGTGACGGCGGCGCCGTTCACGGAAGTCACGGCCCGGCCGCCCACCGTCCTGCCGAGCCGCTCGTTCAGGCTGCGGGCGGTGGCCTCCAGGTGCGCCTTGGCCGTGCCGATGGTGCCCTGCCGGTAGATCGCCGCTGTCAGCGGCGAGCCGATGTACGACAGCGCGGCGGTCGCGAAGCCGTCGGCGAGCAGGCCCCGGCCGACCAGTTGATCGATCCAGCGTTCCCAGTCCGTGCCGCCCATCACCGCCACAGTCTGCTCGACGTCGTCGCCCTCGGCCGGCCCGGTCTCGACCTCGCGGACCTCGGGCACGCCCTCACCGTCGAAGACAAGGGTCTTGGTGCGGTTCGCCCGGCCGATCGGCTTGAGGACGGAGGCGTATGTGGTGCCGGTGGCGGGGTCGGTACGCCGGGGCGCGGCCACCGAGTAGATCAGGTAGTCCAGCCTGCCGCCGAACCGCTGCTCGATGAGGTCGGCGACCTGGTTCTTCATCGTGTCGGAGAACGCGTCGCCGTTGAGGAAGACCAGATCCCGCCCGGCGGCGCGGGCGATGTCGGCGGTGGCAGCGGTGCGGTACCAGCCGGCCGTACCGGTACGCCGTTCGGTGGGGGCCTTCTCGAAGGAGACCATGATGCCGCGGATGCCGGCGCGCTTGAGTCCGGCGAGGGTGGCCGCGAGGCCGTATCCGGCCGAGGAGCCGATGATCAGAGCTACTGGCCCGTCCCCCTCCGGCATATCGGCAGAACCGGGGCAGGCCTGCCACATGTCGGTCACCAACCGCTCGCAGCCCGCCGGGTGGGAGTCCAGGAAGAGGAATCCCCGGTTGCGGGGAATGAGAACGCGCTCGCTCACGATGGCAGTCCTTGGGGTCGGCCGGGACGGAAACGTGGCGGCCCGCAGGGCCGCCGCGTCCTGCAAGTCTGCGGCAGGGCGGACTCGGACAGCGGTCCCACCAGGGACAACGATCACGAGCCGGTCTTGGAGTGTTTCCACCACTTCAGGCGGGGCGACTCGACGTACCGGCGAACACTCGGCCCGGGGCCCGGTCCCGGAATCAGTCGGTGTGCTTCCAGGCAGTGAGCTGGAAGAGCCGGGCCGTGTGCATATACGGCGGGCGTGCGGTGGTGGCGAGTTCGAGGCGTTCGAGGTCCGCGTAGAAGTCCGGTTCGTACTTGCGCGCGTCGTCGCTGATGTAGTCGCAGAAGCTGCGGATGCCGTAGTGGGCGATGTCCCGGCATCCGAGCGTCCGCAGGGTGGGAATGATCTCCTCGGCCGTGTGGAGTGTCAGCGCGGAGTCGAACATCCGGGTCCGGGCCTGATCGGTGTCGAGTGCGGCGAGAGCCGCCACGGGGTCCATCTCACGGACGGCGATGGTCAAGGGTGCCGAATGCCGGTTGATCGCCATGACGGAGACCAGGCCGCCGGGCTTCAGCGGGGCAAGCACCGCCGCCAGCGTTCCCGGGACGTCGTCCATGTAGGGCAGGAGGTTGTGGCAGAGCACGACATCGAACTCCCCGTCGGCGAGGTCCCGGGGCAGATCGGTCGCGTCGGCTTCGACACAGTCGATCAGCTCTGTCACCCCGCCTGCCACGGCGCGCCCGGTGGCCGCGGCGAGCATGGACGGCGCGTGGTCGACGATGGTGACATGGTGCCCGCGGGCCGCGAGACGCATGGCATCGCCGCCGTCGCCACCGGCGAGGTCGAGAATCCGCAGCGGCTCGCCACCCGCCGCGTCGAGGTGGCGGAGCAGGTTCGCCTCGGCGATCGAGTAGCGCAGTCGGCCCCAGGGGGCGTCCTGCCACTCCTGCCAGGTGTTCATCGTGGCGTCGGACTTCTCAGGAGCTACAGGCATCCAGCGACGATAGCGGCCCGGCCGGACCGGTGCCGGGTACGGGGGCTCGGTCCGGCGGGCGGGGGTACGGGCAGAGACCCGGGGGCCGGCTCCACCTGCCGCTCCGGACAGGCGGAACCGCCCGGCTCCTGGCCCTCGCCGTCAGCCGAGCCGTCGGGCCAGTACCTGTCCCGGCCAGGCCTCGGACAGGAACCGGTCGGTGGGGACGAACCCATGACGTTCGTAGAACGCGACCAGTTCGCCATCGCCGCCCGCCCAGCAGTCGACCCTCAACAGCGCCACGCCTGCCCGACGCGTCTCTTCCGCGGCGTGGGCCAGCAACGCCGCTCCGATTCCCAGCCCGGCGTACCGCCGGTCGGAGACAAGCAGTCGGACGTACCGCTCGGGTTCTCCGGCAGGCGCGATCGGCATCTGGGCACTGGGCCCGCGGTCCAGCACCAGCGCTCCGGCAGGTACCCCGCCCAACTCTGCGACATAGGGGGTGTTCTCGGTCATGTACCGCTCGACGCGCTCCGCCCCGCCCGGCTTGCGCGAGAACGGCGTCGTACCCCACTGCTCGGTGTTGCCGCGCTCGTTCATCCAGACAACCGCGGAGTCGAGCATGCTCAGCACGGCAGGTGCGTCGGCCGGGCTGCCCGGTCTGATCCGAATGCCGTGTTGGGTGGTGTCGTTCACAGCGGAAGCCTAAAGGCTGTCCCGGTGTCTCTGATGGATCAGCCCCCGGCGTCGGATGCGGTGGCGTCGCAGGGTGGAGCGACGTCCGCATACGGGATGTACGCGGACGTTCCGACAACGCCGCGAGGTGCCGTAGCCGTCGTCGCGCGCCTGCCGGGGACTACGGGACAGCCTTAGGCTGGTGTGCGTGGGGACGCGGGGGCAGAGGTATCGGTATGTGGGTCCGCTTGAGCCGAAGGCTCTCGTCCGGGCGTGTGGTGATGGTCGGAGCATCCGCTCGTCTGCGGACTTCGGCGAGTGGGTCTCGGCACTGCCCTTTGATGAGTTGGCCGAGCCGTTCACGTTCGTCGTCGATGGCGGCGGGGTGCTGCGACTGGCTCCGCGCCGCAGCGAGCACGTGGTGTGCGCCGGCGGCGGAGAGGTACTGAGCGCCGGTGAGATGAGCTTCCGTGAGAAGTCCGGGCATTGGGTGGTCGAGGAGGTCAGCAACCAGTCGACCGGCTACTGCCCGGACGTCTGCTCATGGCCGGCCGTGGCCGAGGCCCTGGATCGGATCGGGATGCATCGACCGTCCGGGTTCACGCACGAGGTGGTCTTTCGCCGATGCCGCTCCTGCCAGGAGCTCAGCATCGTGCGGGAGGAGGACTTCGTCTGTGTCTTCTGCGGCGAGGATCTGCCGCAGGAGTGGAACGTCAGCGAGCCCGGGTGACTGGTCAGACCGCGAAGATCCCATCACGCTGCGAGTGCGGCAGCATGGCGGTGCGACAGGTGAACCAGTGCATCCTTCACGATGAGTTGCGGTGGGACTCGGAGTTCTCGTGCGGGTCGTATGGCACAGGGACTCGCCCCTGCGGCGCTCCTCCCGCTTGAACGACGGACGCAGCAACTCCGCCCCACGCAGGGCCAGATCGGCCTCGAACTCCTCGAACTCCTCGGCCTTCCGGGAAGCAAGGCACCTGTCCGCGACCAGGAGAAGGCCGGGCCGGCCGATGGCGGCGTCCGCCTCGCGTCCGGCATCGCCGTCAGCACCTCGCGCTCGTCCAGCTTCGGGTTCCGCTGTTGGACTCACGGCTACAGATGTGCGAGCAGTCGGTCCAGCGGCCGTGGCACGCGACCGAGGTCCAGGGCATCGACAAGTGATCGCGCGTACTGGCTCTTCCGGCCGCTGATGGTGCCCATGAAACGCCGCAGCTGCCGCTCAACGCTCCGCTCCCGCTGGGCGGGCTGTTTCTGGAAGATGTGGAACGCCCGCAGATCGCCCTGTGCCTCGACGACCCGTTGCACAGAGGCGGAACCGAGAGTGCGGATCAACTCCTCTTCCAGGTCGGCGACACACACGTGGAAACCGAGCGGCTCCATGTCGGCGCGAGTGAGGTCACGGCCGAGGCCCGCCCGTTCCAGGGCACGCGCGAAGTGGCTTTCCTCTCCGGCGTCGCACAGGCCCGCCAGTCCGACGTCGAGCCCCTGAGGACCGAGGAGATTCAGGAATCTGCCGATGCTGGTCGCGCCTCCGAGCGGGATGACGGAAATACCCTCCGCCCCGAGGGAACGGCCATGACGCGCCGCCAGGGCTTCGAGCGCGACCTCGTCGCTGACTCCTTCCACGAGTACCGCCGTACGCACAGCGCCACGGGCAGCCACTTCATGTGCGGCCTCGGCCGCCACTGGAGCCCCCGCACCGCCCGCTGCCCACTCGATGACCGCCCCACGGAACCGCTCTATCGCATCCATGGGCACCAGTTTCCCAGCCGTAGCCGCGCGGACCGCAACGACCGCCTCGCGCAAACACCTCACGGTTCCCCTGACGTATCCGCCCGCCTTCCCCACGCGCCTCGACCGACGGCGGCGCCCGCACACCCGCGACCTGCGGGCACGCGCAGCCCGGCGGTGGCGCACACCTAACGGAAAGCGTTTTCCAGCAGCTCGCCCGAGAGGCCGGCCCCATCGCCCGGACGGCTTCCGCGTCTCGGTCGGGCCGCCCGCCATCGGCCCGGTACGGGCGGCGGCAGCGCGGTCGGACAGCGGTAGACGGCATCACTGCGGAAGGCGTAGCGCTGCTCGGTCTCCGGAGTGAGCCGGACTCCGAGCCCCGGCGCCCGCGGGGCGAGCAGATGGCCCGCTTCGATACGGAACGGCTCGACCAGGAGTTCGGACCGCAGGGAGTAGGCGGGCAGGGGCCACTCGGCCAGCCGGCCGCCACCGACGAACGCGGCGTGATAGTTGGCCGCCTGGCACACCGCACTGCCCCAGCAGTGGACGACCGTGTCCACACCGTGTGCCTCGGCCGCCGCGAAGACCGCCAGTGTCTGCCGCAGCCCGCCGACGACCGTGGCGTCCGGCTGGACCATGTCGTAGTACCCCGAGGCCAGGCGCCCCAGCAGTTCCCGCGCCGTGGTGACGGTCTCCCCGCCCGCCACCGGGCAACCGGCCGCCCGTCGCAGGGCGGGGTACTCATGCGCGCGGGCAGGGCCCAGCGGCTCCTCCAGGAATCGCAACGGCTGTCGAGTGCCGGTCTTCACCGCGTCGAGAAACGCCAGCGCGTCCGCCACGGACTGGCCGGGGTCATCGAGGTTCTGCGCCATGTCGACGGCGATGCCGACGCCGTGCGGGGCCGCGTGGTCCAGCGTCCACACCGTCTTGTCCGCCTCGTGACCCCGTGCCCTGATCTTGAAGGTACGGATCCCGAGGGCGGCGACAGCGGCGATCTCAGTCCTCATCGCCGCCGGGGAAGTCGAGTCTCCCCCGCTGGCGTAGAGCCGGATCCGGTCCGTACGACGGCCGCCCAGCAGCTCGTACGCCGGTACGCAGGCCCGTTTGCCGAGGGCGTCGACCAGGGCCGCTTCCACGGCGGAGATGACATGACGGGCCGCGCCCTGGAGACTCCAGTACCCCGTGACGAGCACCATGTCCCGGTACCGTTCCGCGAGGTCCGCGGCCGGCCGGCCGAGCAGACAGGGCGTCAGCAGGTCGACCGTCGACACGAAGACCTGCGGTGCGAACACGGCGAGATATCCCTCGCCGAGACCGGTCGTGCCGTCGTCCAGGGTCACCTCGACCAGCCCCGTCGTACGCCACCCGGTGGGCAGGGCGACGCGCACCTCCAGATTCTCCGGATCGGCATACGGGGCGCTGAGCAGGACCGGCCGGACCGCCGCGATACGTACCCCGCTGTCGGCGAGCGCGGCGAGGTGCGCGGAAGTCGGTTCGGGCATGTCGGTCACGTCCTCAGAATCCTCTGGACCACTGCACGGTGTTGCGCAGTGGGGCACCGCTCCGGAACCGGCTCAGGTTGTCGGCGAACACATCGACGACCCGTGCCCCCTCGTCCGTCGAGCCGCCCGCGGTGTGCTGCGTGAGAATGACGTTCGGGCAGGTCCACAGGGGGTGCCCCGCAGGCAGCGGCTCCTGCGCCGTCACGTCCAGCACCGCGCCGCCGAGCCGCCCCGAGGACAGCTCGGACACCAGTGCCTCCTCGTCGACCAGCGATCCCCGGCCGGCATTCACCAGCACTGCCCCCGGCCGCAGCATCGCGAGGCGTCGTGCGTCGAGCAGCCCGCTCGTCCCGGGAGTCCCGGGCAGCAGCGCCACCACCACGTCGAAGCCGGGCAGCCGCTCGTCGAGTTCTGCGAGGGTACGGATATCGCCCGAGCCACGCGCGAAGTGCGACACCGGGCAGCCGAACGGCCCCAGCAGTTCGGCGAACCTCCTGGCGATGGACCCCCTGCCCAGCACGAGGACCCGCGCGCCGGACAGCAGGCGCAGCCGAGGCCGGACGGCGGACTTCGCCCAGGTGCCGTGCGTGCGCAGCCCGGTCAGCTCGTCGATGCCGCGGTACAGGGCCAGGACGCCCGCGAGGCACGACTCCGCCACCGGGTCGGCGAAGACATCGCCCAGGTTGGTGACGGTCAGCCGACACCCGAGGACCGGCCAGTCGAGGGCGAGATAGCCGTCGATCCCGACCGAGGCGAGTTGCAGCCACCGGAGTCGGGAGGCTTCGGCCACCCAGGCCGCCCGGGGGTTGCCGAGCGCGATGTCGGCGTGGGCGAGCGCACGGGAGTCGGCCGCGGAGGCGGTCCCCGGTTCGGCGAACCACACGGGCCCGGAACCGGGACCGCCCAGGCGAGCACGGCCGGAATCGTCGAGCGGCAGTTCCACGTACAGGGCGAGGCCGTCCTCGTCCCCCTTCACCACGGGTGCTCCGCGAGGTACTCGGCGATCCGCACGCGGTCCCAGGCTCCGTCCGCGACGGTGACCCGGTAGCGGCGGGACAGGGTGTCGCCCGGGGCGAGTTCCAGTTCGTCGTAGAAGGCGAAGGAAGGCGCGACCGCCGCGAAGGGCTCGTTGCGGACGAACCAGTGAGAGGGGTGGGTGCCGCGCTCCCCCGCGTGATCGTTCTCCGGGGCGTGCTGGAAGATCAGTGTGGCGTGCCCGTCGGCGCCGTCGTGCTCACCGCTGTAGGCGAGCCAGGGCGCCTGCGTTCCCATCAGTTCGGGGCCCGCACCGTCCGGCCCGAGGATCTGCCCGCCCCGGAACGCGCGCGGCCCGCGCCAGAAGAGACCGGTGTAGCCCGCCGCCTCCCGGCCGTGTGTCGTGGGGCTGCCGAAGCACAGCGGCTCCGTGCGCCGATTGGTGATCGCGCTCTGCCAGGTCAGCGTCCAACTGCCGCCGCCACGCGCCGCGTCGGTGCCGGAACCGGCGTGCTCCACATCGTGGAGTTCGATGCGCCGCCGCTCGTCCGCCCAGTGCGTACCGTCATGGTGACGCCATGCCAACCGCTCCGCGATGACCGCGTGTCCGGCCTCCGCCGCCACCTCGTCGAACCCGACATGTGCCATCGATCCGACGCGTTCGGGCAGCGGTTGGTAATCCTGGCCGTGTACATAGGTGTTGCCTCCCCACAGGTTCTGCCCGGAGAGATGGGAGGCGGTCATCTGAATGCCCTTGTGCCAGCGGTGGTCATGGGGCCGATAGTCGGTGACAACGTTATCAGCCAGCGTACGCAGGGGATGGATGTACGGCTTGGGGGCCTCCCAGGCCGCTTCCGGGCGGTACACGTAGCTGATCAGATCGATGCCGCCCCGCTCCTCCGTGACCGTGATCCGGTCACCGTGGACGTGCGTGATGCCCAGTGGACTGCTCATGTGTCCGTAGTCTCCCGTACGACTGGAAAGCGCTTACCAAAAGCTAAGCCCTTCGCCGGACGGGCGTCAACAGGAAGCCGAACGGGCAGAAGCGAGAGGTCTTTTCGCGGCGGTCGACATGTCACCCGTCCGCCACCGGCTGTGGCAACCCGGCTCGCGTACCCGGTCTCCCCCGGGTCCGGCACCGGCCGGTGCGGCACAGGAGGACAGATCCGACTGCCCGCAGGCCCGCCTCATCTGGGGCATCGTGGCCCCTGGCCCCTGGCCCCTGGCCGCTCGGCAGAGTGCGGCCGGGCGGCCGTCGGGGCGGCTCAGATGTCCTGTCGGCACGCCCGATCACGAGACCCCGTACAGCGCACAGCTTCCTCCGTCCGCCGGAACACCGGAACACCGGAAGTGGGGACGTTCCGACAGGCCGCGAGGTGCCGCAGCTGTCGTCGCGTGCCCGCCGGAACTACGGGACTACGGGACTACGGGACTACGGGACTACGGGACAGCCTTTAAGGTGATCCGATGGCCACCGTGAACGCGAATGAGGTCGCTCTGGGCGTCGAGTCCTTCGGCGACGGCGACGCACCACTCGTCCTGCTCGCGGGCGGGACGACCATGCTCTCCTGGCCCGACGCGCTCTGCCGGCGACTCGCCGACGGTGGGCGACACGTCGCGCGATACGACCTGCGGGACAGCGGGGAGTCGACGACGGCGGACCCGGAGGCGCCCGCCTACACGCTGCGCGACCTCGCCGCCGACGCGGCGGCCCTGGTCGGCGCACTCGGCGGCGGTCCCGCGCACCTCGCGGGGATCGGCGTCGGCGGAATGGTCGCCCAGGTTGCCGCGCTCGACCACCCGGACGCGTTCTCGGCTCTCACCCTGGTCGGCACCCGTCCGGTCGCGCCCGGCCCGCCCGACGACGACCTGCCGGATCACGACCGAGCCACGATGAGCCGGCTGTTCGCGCATGCGATGCCCGACTGGACCGACCGTGAGGCGGTGGCGGAGTTCGCCGCCGCCGGGGCGGAGATCCTCGGCGACGACCCCGACGCCGCTCGTACGACCGCCGCACGCGTCTGGGACCGCACACCCGGCACCGCACCGCCGGTCCAGATGGCCAACCAACTGGGCATGGTGTTCTCCAGGCTCGACTGCGGACCCCGTTGGCGCGAGCGCCTGTCCGGGATCGGTGTCCCCACGCTCGTCGTCCACGGCCGCCACGACCGGTTCTTCCCCGTCGGCAACGGCGAAGCGATCGCGCACGAGATCCCCGGGGCACGCCTGCTCGTCCTCGGTGGGGCGGCCACGGCGATCCCCGACACAGCGGCCGACGAGATCGCCGAGGCGATGCTCGCACTCGGATAGCGGACGGCGCGTGCTGCGCGGTGCGGCATACGTGCAGCGGGGGGTGTCCGAGCCTCGACACCGCCGGCGTACGCGAGCAGCCATCAACTCATCGGCTGTCCGGTCTGCCCAGCACGCGCAACCGGCACACCCGAACACGTCTCCCCCGGTGCGTCTCCCCCGGCGCCGACTCCAGGGTCAGTCGGCCGTACCCGGCTTGGTCCCCCAGATGTACAGCGCGTCGTCGATGTCCAGCAGGTCCCACAGCGCCGCCGCGTCCGCGAGCCGCAGGTTCACACAGCCCGCCGACCCGCCCCCGTCGAACAGGCCGTCGGGGCGCCCGTGCAGTGCCTGACCGCCGTCGAAGAACTGCGAATACGGCATGGGCGCGTTGTTGTAGATCGTGGAGACGTGGTCGCGGTCCCGCCAATAGACGGCGTGCCAGCCGGTCCGGGTCTCCTCGCCGTCGCGCCCGGTACGGATCGGAACGGGGTCGAAGACGACACTCCTGCCCGTCTGCACCCACAGGAGCTGACGTTCGAGGTCGACACACGTGACGCGGTAGGAGCGCTGGGGGCAGTCACCGGCGGCGTTGGGGTTGGCGCGAGCTTGGACGGCCGTCATCGTCCGGTAGGTGACGAGGTTGGCGTAGCCATCGGCGGGGGTGATCGACCGGGACCGCTGGAACGTACGGATCGCCGCGCAGTCCTCGGGGGACTGTGCACCGTCGACGGTCAGCTTCAGGTACTCCTCCATGGGCCGCTGGTAAGGGCCGGTGGAGGCTGCGCATGTCTCTGCCACGGGCGCCATCGCGGGCCCTTCCACAGCCGGCGCCGTCGTGGCCGCCGCAGTCCCGGGGAGCGCGGCGGTCAGTCCCGCACCCACCACGGCCAGTGCCGCGATCCGCCGCCGCACCGTACCGCTGCGAAGCCCTGCCCGCGCGCGTCCGGCCCGCGCGCGGCTCCTCCGGATGCCTCTCCCCCGTACCGCGGTGGCCCGGTCGCCCTCCATGGCCGAACCGCCCCTACGTCCGATGGCATCCGTAAGCCTCATGCCGACCTCCACACCTCATGCGGCACACGCTTCGGCGGCGTGTGGCCACCCCTGCACACCGGGCGACCCTCGCCCCTGTACCCCACAGCTATCAGGAGCGGTCCGTCCGCGCCCCGCGGGGTTAAGCCGAACCGGTGAGGCCCCCGGGACGGCACGCGCTGAGCGCGGCGGTCCGGGGGCCTCACCGGTCGGAGGTAACCGGGTCACTTGTACTTGCCGGGCTCTCCCCGCTTGTTCGCGACCTTGACCGTCACGGTCTCACCGGCGTTCTGCTCGGTGATCACGAACGGCCCGTTCACCGGGTCTCCCGGCAGGACGTACCCCTCGGGTACGGCCGTCTCCAGCAGGTAGTACGTCCCGATCGGCAGTTCGTCGAAGACACACGATCCGACACGGTCGGTGGAGCAGCCCGGACCGGTGCGGGTGTCCGGCGGTACGGTGCCGTTCGGCAGGGTCTGCAGACCCGTGACCCCGTTGGACTCGCGCCACAGCTCGAAGACGGCCCCGGCGAGCGGCCGGCCGTTCTTCGCGTCGGTCTTGACGACCTTGATGGTCGACTCCCCGGGCGGCACCGAGGACTTGGTGTTCTCCGCGGTGACGGTGACACCGTCCGACGCATTCTCGTCGGTGAGCACCAACGGTCCGAACACCGCAGGGTCAGGCAGTTCATAACCCGGCGGGGCAGCGGTCTCACGCCAGTAGTACGTGCCCAGGTCGACCGTCCGCGTGCACTCACCATCAGCGCCGGTGGTGCAGGAAGCACCGACCTGCGTGTCGGGATTCCCACCGGTGGTCTGAAGACCAGTCACACCATTGGTCTCCTCCCACAACTCAAACACCGCACCCGCAAGAACGTCACCCGTCGCCGAGTCCTCCTTGACCACCGTCACAGAACCCGAAACAGCCGTCCTGACATCCTCAACAGTGACGGTGACACCCTCCGACGCATTCTCCTCGGTGAGCACCAACGGCCCGAACACCGCAGGGTCAGGCAGTTCATAACCCGGCGGGGCAGCGGTCTCACGCCAGTAGTACGAACCCAGGTCCACCGTCCGCGTGCACTCACCATCAGCGCCGGTGGTGCAGGAAGCACCGACCTGCGTGTCGGGATTCCCACCGGTGGTCTGAAGACCAGTCACACCATTGGTCTCCTCCCACAACTCAAACACCGCACCCGCAAGAACGTCACCCGTCGCCGAGTCCTCCTTGACCACCGTCACAGAACCCGAAACAGCCGTCCTGACATCCTCAACAGTGACGGTGACACCCTCCGACGCATTCTCCTCGGTGAGCACCAACGGCCCGAACACCGCAGGGTCAGGCAGTTCATAACCCGGCGGGGCAGCGGTCTCACGCCAGTAGTACGAACCCAGGTCCACCGTCCGCGTGCACTCACCATCAGCGCCGGTGGTGCAGGAAGCACCGACCTGCGTATCAGGAGTCACACCAGTGGTCTGAAGACCAGTCACACCATTGGTCTCCTCCCACAACTCAAACACCGCACCCGCAAGAACGTCACCCGTCGCCGAGTCCGTCTTGACGACCGTTACCGGTGCTTGGGGTGTCGGGCCCGCGCACTCCGGCAGGTCGCCGTCGAACGGGTAGGCGTGGAACTCCTGGCCGCCGCCCCCAGCGGGAGGGCTGGTGTGGGTGAGGGAGCCGGTCGTGAAGAAACGGCCGTTGACACCCGGCAGGGAGACGGTGGCCTCCGAGGCGGGGTTGCCGATCAGGACACTGCCCTGGAACTGGCCGGTTCCGGCCAGGTTCACCGTCGTGGCGTCCGGGAAGTTCCACAACAGACGCGGACGGAGCTGGTTCAGCGGGTCGGAGTCCGCGATGCCGCCGCTGAAGGTGCTGAGTGTGCGGGAGGTGCCGAGGACGTTCACCAGGACAGTGGCGCCCGCGGGAATGTCCTCGAAGACGAGGCCCTGCTGAGCACCGGTACTCGTGGTCATGTCGAAGTCGACGTTGAAGACCTGGAGAGCCGAGGTGTTGTCGCCGGTGAAGAGGGTCTGGCCCCCCTGGTTGACGGCGGTGCCGGTGGCGGGCCGCGTTCCGCTCTCGGTGCGCGCGTAGCACTGGCTCGCCGTGGTGAGCTGACCGCGAAGCGCGCTGTAGGGCGCGGCGGCGTCCGGGTCGGCGATGACCGTGCCGGTGATGGTGCCGGTGGCGGTGCCCGCGTGCCGGACCACCCCCTCATCGGCGAGCAGGCGCTGGTCGGTGGCCACGGTGACGTTGCCACCCGTGGTGAGGAAGTCCGCGCCGACCGGCGGAGGGACCCGCGAGCCGACGCCCACGATGCCGATGTTGTAGATCGCGCTGCCCGCGGCGCTCTTGTTCTGGTCGAAGTCGCCCAGAACCACGAGGCGGCCCTCGGCCTCGGCGGCACGGTCACGGACGCGGTAGTCGCCGCCCGTGAAGATGTTGATGCCGTTGTCACGGCCCACGATCGGGCCGTTGCTGATCGGCGGGTACGGGTCCGGGCAGTCACCTGGGACGCAGGGTCCGAGGCCACCGGGGAGAGGAGCCGCGACGGCCGGTGTCGCCGTGGCGCCGAGGGCGATCACGGGGGCCGACGCGGCGGCGACCACATAGGCGAGACCGGCCGCCCAGGCACGGGTGCGTCTGGTGTGGCCCCGGCCGGATAGCTGGGTGAGGAGTTTCATACCTGGCGTTCTCGCACGCACGCGGGGGTCGGTCCGTACGGGACACTCGCTCAGGACCGTTTGTCTCACCACAGATCACCCGACCGGGCCGGTGGGTTCCGGGCGGAGACCGGTTCGCGGTCGGCGCTCGTCGGGGCCGCAGCTGTCCTTCCTCCGGCCGACGGATTCCCGTCCCTACGCAGTTCCCCGAACGGCCGCTCGTGAGACTTCCTGCGGGAGTCCCGCGCCACGAACGTGGGTGGTCCGGCCACTGATGCGGCAGTGGCCGGCGCCCGTACGGCTTTGGGCCGACTCAGGCGTTGCCGGCTTCCCGTGCCACGCGTTCCAGCCGACTCCGGTGGGTCTCCCAGTACGCCTGGTCGCCCGGCGGGATGCTGTCGTTGCCGTTCACCCACCCGACTGCCCCGTCGATGAGTTCCCGCACGATGTCCGCGTGGCCGGCGTGCCGGCTGGCATCGGCGATCACTCGCACCAGGAGATGGTGCAGTGTGGTCTCGCGCCGTTCCTCCGGCCACCACGGAACGTGGCCGACCGCGTCGAGCGCCAGCGTCTCGATCGTACGGTCCGAGTGCTCCCACGCCCGGCGGTAGAGCGCCACGATCTCTTCGCGGGACTCGTCCGCCGTCGCCCACATGTCGGCGTTGGGGTCGGCGTCCTCCGTGTACCACCAGGAAGGCGGCTCCTCGCTGAAGAACGGCCGGCCGAACGTATCGCCGAAGTACCCCAACTCCACGCCCGCACAGTGCTTGACCATCCCCAACAAGTTGGTGCCGGTGGGTGTCAGCGGGCGGCGGACATCGTATTCCGAGAGCCCTTCGAGCTTCCACAGCAGGGCTTCACGAGCGTCTTGCAGATAGCGGCGAAGGTCCGCCTTCGGGTTAGGTTCGATCATGCCGGGCAGTCTCGCATCCGGCACTGACAGTCGGACGGCACGGGCCCGCCGCCCCACCCCTCCCTTGTCCAATAATTTGGCTAAGGGCTGTCCCACAATTCCTGGTGGATCAGCGCGCGGCGTCGGATGCGGTGCATCGCAAGGCGGAGAGGCGCCCGCATACTGGATGTATTCGGGTGTTCCGACAACGCGGCGAGGTGCCGTGGCTGACGTCGTGCGCCCGCCAGGAATTGCGGGACAGCCCTTCGGCATGCCTGACTTTCTCTAGGGTGTCCTTCATGGGCTTCTGGGAAGCGGCAAGGGTGGGCATGGGCTACGCGCTTCTGCTGGTGACCTTGTTCGCCGTCGTCGTCGTAGGGTCTCTCCACGTCTCCCGGGACTCCTTGCTCCCGGACTACCCTCACGCCATCCGCGAGAGATACGGACCGCAGAGCGCCCGGGGCCGTCGGACGGCGGCAGCGGCCGGGCTGCTGAATCTCCTGGTCCTGATCGTGGTGCCCGTGATCGGCGTACTCGATCTGCACGACCGGGCGGAGGGCGCTCTCGGCTTCTGGCCGCCGTTCGCCCTCGGCGCGGTCGGTTTCCTCGCTCTGACGCTCTTCGACCTGGTCGTCCTTGACTGGTGGTTGTTCTGCACCGTGCAGCCGCGCTTCATGGTGCTTCCCGGTACCGAAGGCATGGCCGAGTACCGCGACTTCGCCTTTCATGTGCGTGTGCTCGTTCCCCGCCCCGTGCCATGGCCGCTGATGGCCATACCGGGATACGGGGCGGCTGTGGGCGCAGTGGCCTGTATCGCCGAAGCCCTCACCGGCTGAGGAAGCGGACGTATCCGCCATCCGGCAGCCAACCCGGTCAGCCCCTCGGCCCCTCGGCCAGTCAGTCAGGATGGCGCACGGCCGATGAGCGCATGCCGCAGCGGAGGTGGGCTGCGGCTCCCTGCGTCCGCAGCCCCTCGGCGCAGTGTCAGCGTGTGTCGGACGGGTCCTGCACTCCGGGCGCCCCGGGCGCCCCTGCGGGGAACGGCTCGACTCCGACCACTCGGCGTACACGCGTCGGCTCGATCAGCACGATGACCCGCTGCTCGCCGGGAACGCGCCACTCGAATCGCTCGGTGCCCAGGTAGACGCGCGCCAGCCTGTCCATGTTCCGGTCCGCCTCCGGGCCCTCGACGAACCGGACGGCACGGCCGCGGATCTGTACCCGGTCAAAGGGATCGGCGGCATCCGCGTGGGACAGGCACACGCGCGGGTCACGACGCAGATTGCGTTCCTTGATACGGCCGATCGCGGTGTTGAACAGGAGCAGATCCCCGTCCATGCCCACCCACATCGGGCTCACATGGGGCGCCCCGTCCGGGCTGACCGTTCCGACGTACCAGATGTGCGGCGCCTCGACCCGCAGGCGGATTTCGTTCGACAGTACGACCATGAACCGACTACTGCCCCGGAACGACGCTTCGGACACTCACCGGTCATGACCGTCCCGACAGTCGCCCCGCCCGGGAGCGCTGTCAGCGGACGACGTCGAAGACGTTCTTCTGCAGGCCGTTGGCGTACACCTGGTGCTCGACGAGCTTCAGCTTCTGGGTGTCCTTGTCCGTGTCGCTGAACAGGCGCTTGCCCGCGCCGAGGAGCAGCGGGAACACCAGCAGGTGGTATCGGTCGATCAGCCCCGCGTCCGACAGGTTCCGGTTCAGGGTGGCGCTGCCGTGGACGATGATCGGACCACCCTCGGTCTCCTTCAGCGCGGCGACCTCGTCGAGCGAGCGCAGGATCGTGGTCTCGCCCCAGTCCGTGACCAGCTCGTCCTCGGTGAGCGTGGTGGAGACCACGTACTTCGGCATCGCCCTGTAGCCGGCGAAGTCCTCCATGCCCGGCCAGACCGGGCTGAACGCCTCGTAGCTGACCCGGCCCATCAGCATCGCGGTGGAGTCCTCCTGCTCCCGGCCCTTGATGGCGAACGCCTCGGGGAGAAACTCCACGTCCTTGAAGGTCCAGCCCGAGTTCCGGTAGCCGGGCTCTCCGCCCGGTGCCTCCACGACCCCGTCGAGCGAGATGAAGGCAGTGCTGATCAGGGTACGCATCGGTGTCTCCCGGTGTTCTGTCTTGTTCTCGGCCGGTTCGGTCGGTGTACACCTCGACCGGACCGGCAAGCGCGGCGTACTGAGTATTGCTGACGGAACGACTTCTGTTCATGGAGAAAATCATCGGACGCCGCCCACCGCCAGGACGTTGCCGTGCGCACCGCCCCGCCGTTCCCGTACCCACTGCCCTGCTGATACCCGCTACGCGGCAGCCGCGTAGCGTGACGCCATGACCAGCGGAAATCGACAGCGCCGCCGCGATGGTGCTCCCAAACGCGCCCAGCTGACCAGCGGCAGCCACAGCGGGCCGAAGGACAAACGCAAGGGGAAAGGCAAGACGGGCTTCGTCGATCCGCCCGAGCAGCAGAAGCAGGCTGCGGCGAAGCGCCAGTGGAAGGCGCTCTTCGCGCGCCTGGAGGACGTCAGGGCACGGGAGCAGAAAAGGGAGCAGCATCGCGCCGCCGGAGAGTAGCCACTGGCCGCTGCCGTCGTCTCCGCGCGTCCGTCACGGAAGGGCAGAGGGGCAGGAGGCAGGGGGCAGGGCAGGGGGACAGGGGGGCAGAACAGACTTCCGTCGGCCCGTTGCGCCACCTCACCGCGGTCGCCTTCCTTCAGCCCTTGAGGAAGTCCAAGAGGTCCTGGTTGAACTGTTCCTTGTCACCCGGGACGAGCGCGATGCCGTGGGAGCCGCCTTCGTAAACCTTGAGCGTCGCGTTCGGGATGAGCTTCGCGCTCTTGCGGCCGGTGGCTTCGATCGGTACGACCTGGTCGTCATCGCCGTGCACGACGAGGGTGGGGATGTCGAACTTCTTGAGGTCCTCGTGGAAGTCCGTGTGTGCGAAGGCATCGACACAGGCGACGCCGCCCTCGATGGTCTCGGCCATGGCCATGTACCAGAAAGCGTCCTTGTTCCCCTCCGTGACCTTGCTACCCGGACGCCCGGCGGAGAAGAACCCTTCCGAGGTGTCCTGCCAGAACTGTGAGCGTTCGTTGAGGATGCCTTCCTTTATGCCGTCGAAAACGTCCTGCGGCACGCCCTCGGGGTTGTCGGGCCCCTTGAGCATCAGCGGGGTGATCGCGGACAGCAGGACCGCGGACCTGATCCGCCCGGTGCCGTGCCGTCCGATGTAACGGGCCAGTTCCCCACCGCCCATCGAATGGGCCACGAGTGTCACATCGCGCAGATCGAGAGCGTTGATGAGGTCGTCGAGGTCATCGGCGAAGGTGTCGAAGTCGTAGCCTTCGTACACCGGGGTGGAGCGGCCATGACCGCGCCGGTCGTGCGCGATGCCCCGGAAACCGTTGTCGGCCACATACTTGAGCTGGTCCTGCCAGGCGTCACCATTGAGCGGCCAGCCATGGATGAAGACGACGGGGCGCCCCTTGCCCCAGTCCTTGTAGAAGATCTCGACACCGTCACGTGTGGTCACCGTAGGCATGCGTCCGTCCTTCCGAAGGTTCGAGGCGGACCGGCGCCGAGGGCCTTCGTACCGGAGCGGGGCGGCATCGGTCGGGGAGCTTCCGGGGTGGTACGCGCGCTCCGGGCCCCACAAGCCATGCTGAAGGCGGACCACGCCAGCGGCAACACGAGCACGTAGGAGGTGGTACGCGAGAGAACCGCCTGCCCTGGATCGGCGGCGTCGACGTGGGTCGCGGGGACGACGGGCCGGGCGTTCGGCCCGGATCGACGACGAGCTCACCGAGGCGGATCGGGCCTGGGTGAGGGAGCACCACGACGGCCCCGCCCTTGTGCACCGGATCGGCCCCGGACGCGGTCTCGCCGACGACGACTTCACCGCGCTGACCCACTGGGCGACAGGAGTGAACTGAACCACGGGCGCCACGAGCACAGTAGTCTCCGCGTCTGTCCGCACACCTCACAGTGACCGACGGGAGCATGTGCTCCTGCCGTCCCACCGACCGGCACCATCCCGGTCTACGGGCGTTCCGTGAGCAACTCCGCCAACTCGTCGGTGAATTCGGTGAGCCGGCTCAGCCGTGGTCCGCCGCGGGCGACACTGAATCCGTGGCGGCGGCCCCAGAAGGAACCCTGGACCGCATGGAACTGGGCCCATCGCCGGACGCGTTCGCGGTCGAGTTCCGCGGCCTCGGCGAACACGTCCAGGACACGGCCGACCGCCTTGTGCAGGTCGTCCGCCGCGAGGAGCGCGAACGCACGGGACTTGAGCAACGTACCGCCGTCGTACGCGGGATCCCCCACATACCCCTTGGGGTCGACGGCCAGCCATGGCTCGCGGTCGGCGCGCAGGATGTTGCGGGCGTGCAGGTCGCCGTGGATGAGAGTGTCGGGCTGGTGCCGGCCCAATTCACCCACGGTCGCCACGGCGGCGTCGACCACACGGTGCGGGAGCGCGTGGGGAAGCTCCGAGGCATCGACGCGCAGTTGCTCCACCCAGGCGTCGGCCTGTGTCCGCAGCCGTGGCAGGCCGGGCGGAGCGGGGACGGCCAGGCGGCGGCTGAGCCCTCCGGCCACCGCCACCACCAGGTCGCCGTCCTCGATCTCCGCCAGGGTCGACGTCCGGGCCCGCTCCAGCAGCATCGCGAACCGGTCGTCCGCGCGCTCGTGGAGCATGACGGCACCGCGCCCGCCCCACGCCGTGAAGGCATCCGGCTCATGGACATTGCCGGGATGCGGAAACGACACCTTCAGTACGGCGGCTGCCCCGTCCCTCCGTCGGACCGGGACGATCACACCGACGCCCCCGTGCACGACCTGGCCGTCCGGAACGCACGCCCAGCGCTCCAGCAACTCTTCAACGGTCCGGGGCAGTTCGGCCAGCCACGTCGCCCCGGCTTCTCCCTCGCGTTCGGCGGTGCAGCGCGCGAACGCCTCTGGAATCGCGATCATCCCGGCACCTTACGCCCGGCGCGGTCCACCACGAGCGGCTGTCCACCGTCTCGTCGCGGTACGCGTGACGACGGCCATCCGCCCCCGTCCGACTCCATCACGCCTTCCCGCGTGGAGTCGATGGAAGATCGCGAACAGGAGGCGGTACCGGGCTCAACTGCCTGATTGACCGCCGATGTCCGCGGCCAGCGCCGCGTAGATGTACTCGCTGCCCCAGCGATCCCCGTCGAGGTCGTTCTCGACCAGGTGCGCCTCCCGACGCATCCCGAGGCGCTCACAGACCCGCACGGAACCGGTGTTCTCCACATCCAGCCGTGCGTAGAGCCGGTGCACGCCCAGTCTGTCGAAGGCGAACCCGGCGAGCGCCGCGGCCGCCTCGGTCGCATAGCCGTGCCCCTGGTGACGTGGATCGATGGTCCAGCCGATCTCGGCCTGGGCGGCGCGGGCATCGGCCAGGCCGAGGCTCACCTCGCCGAGGAGGCCGGGCTCATCGCGTCGGCACACGGCAAGCGCCAGCTTGTCCCCGTCGGCGTACCAAACCGAGTGCGCCGCGCGCTCGGCCGCAACCTGCTCGCTGCGCTCCCGCGTGTGCGCCGGCCGGTACAAGTAGCGCGCCACACTCGGCAGGCTCTGGTAGGCGTACAGGTCGTCGGCGTCACCGGGAGTGAACAGACGCAGCGACAGCCGGGGCGTGGTCATCGGCAGCAGCGAGGCGATGTCCATACGGACCTCCGGGACGCGGATTGGATCAAGATGCGGACCGATTGTCGCATCACGGCCGAAGGGCAGCCACGCCTTTTCCACAGCAGCGCCCGACAGCCACGCTTCACCACGAGGCACGGCATTCCAGGACTTACTGCCCCACGCTCCCATCTGTCCGTCGTTCGTCGCGCCCGCCACAGCCACAGCCACAGCGGCGGCTCGGAAAACGGTGCGTGCGTCGTGACCCGCCGCCACTGCCCGCTGGTTCGCGAGCCGACGACGGGGGCTCCGTCTGCGGAGCCCCCGGGCATCGCGTCACACCGCCGCGCCGGCGCCTGACGGGTACGTCAACGCGACTCGCCCCTCAACGGCTTCCCCGGAAACGCTTCGACCTGCAACTCCCCCGCGCTGACCACCGGCACACCGCCGACGAACAGGTGCCGCACACCCACGGAAGGCCGCGTGGAGTCGACGTACGTGGCGGAATCGGTGATCGTCGTGGGGTCGATGACGACGATGTCGGCGTCCGCGCCGATTCCGAGGTGCCCCTTGGCCCGCGCACCGGGCGCCACCTCGTCGAGGACGCGCGCAGGAAGATGGGCACACCGCCGGAAGGCCTCCGGCCAGTCCCAGGCGCCGCTCTCCCGCACCATCACCCGCAGCGACCTGGCGAACGTACCCGCCGTCCGCGGGTGCGTCCGCCCACCCGGCGGAAGCGGCCAAGCGGTGCTGTCGTGGCTGCCGTCCTTCCAGAAGACCGGCATCGCGTCACTGGCGACGATCGCGTCCGGGAAGGCAAGAGCGCTGCGCAGCATCCCCAGGTCGCGCGGGTTCCCCTCGTCGAGGAACTCCAGAATGCACGGGGCCCCGGGGTCGCTGCTCCGCAACTGCCGCAGGCGGCCCTCGTCGGCGATGCGCTCTCCCGATTCGAGCATCACGACACTCGACGGGGACAAGCCCTTCATCCGCAGCCGTTCGGCGTCGAGGAAGGCGGCTCCGATCGCCGTGCTTCCCGCACCGTACGGATATGCCTCGACGGTCACGCGCGATCCCGACCGCCGCGAGCGGTCCAACGTGCTCAATACGCGATCGATGTGGTGGCCCGATGTGCTGTTGACGTGGCAGTGATGCATCGCGGCGCCGGTCTCGGCCGCGGCGATGACGATCTCCTCGGAGCCGTCGGCGGGCGTGCCGGGGTCCATCTCGACGAGTTCGCGGACATGTGTGTACGTCGGCACTCCGGCCCTCGCCGCGAGCCGGGCGACCGCGAGGAACTCGGCGGGCTCGCTGTGGGGCGCGTACCCGAGGAGCACCCCGATGCCGAGCGCTCCGGCGGCGAGCTCTCCCTCGATCAGTGCCAGCCACTGCGCGAGTTCACGATCCGAGGAAGAACGCTGCCACGTGAGATGTCCCAGTACCGCGAGGCTGCTCACCGCCCCCGCGTCGGGCTGGATGCCCGAGAGCACCTGTGCCCTGGCGCCGCTCCACGAGGCCGAGAACCCGTAGTGCAGGGGCCGTCCCTCCGCGGCGGCCTCGGCGTACGCCCGCTCGATGGGCATGAGGCCGGCTTCCAGGTCGAGCGCTGTCGTCACGCCGTCCATGGCCTGGAGCCGCTGCCCTGCCACCGAGTGCACATGACTGTGCAGGTCGACGAACCCCGGGCCGACGATCAGACCCGTGACGTCGATGAGCGCGCAGCCCGGCGGCGCGTCGAGCCCCGGGGCGACGGCGCTGACCACGCCATCGGATACGAGCACATCGGCGATGGTGTCGAGCCCTGTTCCCGGGTCGATGACACGGCCGCCGCGCAAAAGTGTCTGCACGCTTCGTCTCCTCAAGATCGCGGAGCACCGGTTGGTCTTTCGGGCGACCCTAGGAGAGAACCCGGAACCGCTGTTCATCCGAGCGGACGAAACCCCGGCGGCCGGTTCGTGCGCCCCGACGATTCCAGGAGGGCAGGAGCCGTGCCGGACTCCAGGAACGCCCGGATCCGGTCGCCCGCCCCGTGGTGAAAGTACCTTGGCGTGCCCGATGTCCGCTGGGTAGCGCCGGTGTCCATGACCCCGGTTCTGCTCACAGTCCATGCCACCGTGGCCGCGTCGAACATCGGCTCGCTGGCCCTGCTGGGCGGACTCGGCTTCGCGCACCTCCGGGACACCGTCGAGGACAACGGCAGCACCACGCGACTGCTGACGCGCTCCCTCGCCGCGAGGGACGGGGCTTCCGCCGCCTCTCGGGCAGGAGACGCCGGAGAGGGCACTAGATTCCCGGCATGACTGAACCCGCCTACCTCGCCGCGGTCCGGGAGTCGTACGACACCGTCGCCGCCAGCTACGCCGACCGCGTCAAGTCGCCTGCCGAGCTTGATCCCTTGTCACGCGCGATGCTGACCGCGTTCGCCGAACTCGTCCGGGTCGCCGGCCTCGGACCGGTCGCGGACCTGGGATGCGGGCCCGGAAAGGTGACGGCCCATCTGGCCGAGCAGGGAGTGCCGGCGTTCGGGATCGACGTGTCGCCGAAGATGATCGAGCTGGCCCGGGAGGCCTTTCCGCACCTGCGGTTCGCTGTGGGCTCGATGACCTCACTGGAGCTCGACGAGGACGGACTCGGCGGCATCCTCGCCTACTACTCCACGCACCACACGCCACCCGAACTGCTGCCGTTGGTGTTCGCCGAGTTCCATCGCACCCTGGCGCCAGGCGGTCATCTGATGCTGGTCGGCCATGTGGGGAACGACGAGATTCGGCGCCCCGCGCAGGCCTACGGCGGACATGCCGTGACGTACGAGTCCCACCTGCTGCCGCCGGCCCGGATCGCCGAACTGCTGGGCCTGGCCGGGCTGGCCGTCGGCGCGCGTCTGGTGGAGGAGCCCTGCGACGGGGCGACGAGGACGATCGCCACCTTCATGGCACGCAAACCGGAAGCCCGTTCCGAACTCTGGTAGATCAAGGGATGCGGGTCGGCGCCACCCGGCAACCACCTGACACTCCATGGCACCATCCCGCACCGCGTGGCACCAGGTGGCGCCACTTCCCGCCTCAAAGGGTGCATGGACACGAGTGACGCCATACCCACACAGCAGAGAATCCTAACATTACCGCAGGTCAGAACGCCTCCTTCTACTCCCGCCCCATAGACACCACCTCACGGCTTGCATATAGAGCCATAATGATGCCATGATGGCGTCATGGACCTCACGCCGTATATCGACAACCTCCGCCGCGAGCTCGCGGTGGCCGCCGAAGCCGGTGGCGACGAAGCCCGCGAGCTGGCGGAGCGGCTGACCGCTCCGCTGGAGTCGGCCACCCGGCTGGCCATGCTCCATGTGCTCTCCGCCGCGACGGACGAGATCACCCGTGAACTCGCCCCCGGTTCGGTCGACGTACGGCTGCGCGGGCTCGACCCCGACTTCGTGGTGACACGGCCGCCCACCGACGGCGACGCCCCCGCCGAGCCGGCCTCGCCCGTCGAACCGCTCAACGCGCCGACGCCCGCCGAGGGCGACGAGGGCGGCACCGCCCGCGTCAACCTGCGCCTGCCGGCCCACCTCAAAGCCCGCGCCGAGGAGGCCGCGACCCACGAGGGCCTGTCGCTCAACGCCTGGCTGGTGCGCGCCGTGTCGGCCGCGGTCGACGGCGGCACCCGGACACGTACGACGGAGAAGGCCAGGACCGTCGGCCAGAGCTTCACGGGCTGGGTGCACTAGCGGCGCCCCCGCCCCGTACTGCTTCACCCACCCAACACACGTCCCATCAGCGAGGGCGTGCCAAAGAGCCAAGAGGACGGGACAGCCATGCCTTCATTCGACACTCCCCAGCCGATCTCGGTCACCGCCCGGGTGGACGCGGGATCCATCCAGTTCACCGCCGCCGACCGCACCGACACGGTCGTCGAGGTACGGCCCCGC
>NZ_JBEOZE010000039.1:0-82731 GCF_040297465.1 Streptomyces sp. NPDC001787 | reverse complement strand
GACTGGGCATAACACCAGCCGCAGCCCATCGTTAAACCAGCCGGGACAGACGTCACATGCTGTCGTACGGAGGCCCCGGGCGGAGCGCCCGGGGCAACTCCCGGTGCACCTGTGCAGACAATCCCCGGTGCCACCCCTCCGAGCGGGGCGGGCGGCTCCACGATCGGCAACCTCGCCGCCGCGAACCTCGACCAGCTCGCCGCGGCCGTAAAGCGCAGCCTCAAGAAGACCCGGTACCGACCGCACCTCATCGACGGCTGCCTCATAGACACCGGCCTCACCCTGACCAGCTGACACGATCAGGCCGACATCACCCATTCAGATTCAGTAACGTTTCTGCTGCGGTTGCCTTCTCGTACCGGCAACCGCAGCAGAATTACCTCTCGCCGAATTTTTCGAGGATAAGTAGGCGCGCGATATCGTGCCCATAAGACTCCGCGATTTGGAGAGGTGCTTCACCCATCGGAGCAACCAAAAAAGGATCTGCACCAAAAGCAAGAATGATTGCCGTAGCTGCACCACTGAGTGGATTGCCGGATTGAAGAGCAGAATCCCCCTCAAGGTCAATCGCATGCACCAACAAAGTCATCCCACAGCAGATCTCATCGGGATTTGCGCCATCATACAGGAGCCTACTCAGCTCGTCATGATCACCCATCTCGACAGCTTGATGTGCGGGAGTCCACGGGTTCTCAAAGGCAAACCCTTCACCCATTCCTATTACCTCACTATCAAAATGAATCAATTCCGACCTGAAGTGTAATTTATTCTAATATTAGGAAACTCCTGAATGAACTGACCTATCACGGAGCTACACGATACACAAGCAGCCTGAGAGGAATGCATAGTGAGTGATCCTCGAACCGAGGACGGCTCCCCTAGCTGATTCGCTACATAGGTTAGCATCTTATATTCTGTATCCGACTGCCTGTTATTCCTGCCAGTCGCCTCCGCTTTGTAGCGAGCAGGGTTGCCCTCAGACCCTACTGATGGAACATGACCTTTACGCTCCGCCTTTCCGCTGATTGAAAGAAATGTCCGAGCATCTCCACCATCAACCTGCAGAACACCCGCCAGTGCAGACCTCCCCTTTCCAACAATACCGGACGAATACATTCCCTTAACCGATGCCCTAGGACTCGGAAGGAACCGCCCAGGACCAATATCAACGGACCCCGTTCGGGGCTCACACACCATAACACCGGGTGGGTAACACCCACCTGTCATCTGCTCCCAGGCATCGTCAGGATTTCCCTTGAGAAGGTCCACAAGGGGGCCATCTGGCACCAAGCTTTGAAGATAGTTCGCTACCCACTCCTCAAATGCGCTAGCACCGGAATTATGTGCAATGCAGTGACCTACGGCGCAGGCAAGCAAGCCACCGCCCTTACCAGTTACCACCTGACCCGAGCTGCCGGAATTCCCTGTTCCGGCACTGCCCGTACCGCCGCTGGCAGTACCTTCCTTTTTCGGTGCCGGGTTGGTGTTGATCGGGAAGGCTGGGTCTGGCTTGCCGCTGTTGTTGCCCGGTTGGCAGTGGCCGTTGCCTGGGTCCAGGCAGGTGCCGGTGGGGTCCGAGTTGGTTGCGGGCGCTTGGCCGGCGTAGCTGTATCCGTTGAGTGTCTGGTGTTTGCCGAGTTCGAGGAGGGGGTCGACGCTGATGAACTGGCCGATTCCCGGGTCGTATTCGCGGGCGCCGATGTGGGTGAGGCCGGTGGTGGTGTCGGTCGGTTTGCCGAGGAATGCTTTGTCGTCGGGCCAGGTGGTGGGGTTGGTGCCACGGGGGGCGCCGAAGGGGGTGGTGTGGCGCTTGATGACGTCCTGGGTGGTGGCGTCGGTGGCGATGCTGCTGGTGCCGTGGTGGTCCGCGGCGAGGAAGTTGATCTTGCTGCCCGGGGTGCCGAGCGTGGATGTGCGGACCGCGATGTTCTGGCCCGCGGCGCTGTAGTAGCGGGTGCCTGTGACCGTCTTTGTTGTGCCCTTGGTGGTCAGGCGTACTTCGGTGGCGCCGAGGTAGAGGACGGTGTCGCCGTCTCCGGTGGCGCGGCGGATGAGGAGTTCGCCGTCGGCGTCGTAGAGGTAGGTGGTGCCGAGTGCGGGCTTGGTGCCGGCTGCGGGTTCGGTGGTGGTGGCCAGTTCGCCTTCGGTGTTCCAGGTCAGGGTCTGGGGGGCCTGGGTCCCGGGGCGGGTGGTGGTGTTGCCCGCTTCGTCGTATCCGTATGTCGCCGTCTTGGCGCCGGTGGTCTTGACGAGGGGGTGGGGCTGGCCGGTAGGTGTCTTGTATCCGTAGGTGGTGGTGGCGTCGCCCGCGGCGGTGTGGGCGGTTTCGGTGGCCCGCTGGCCGGCGTTGTTGTAGGTGTAGCTGGTCCAGTACGGGGCGGCGCCGTCGAGGCTGGCGGTGGTGCGGCCGGTGGTGGAGCAGTCGGCGGTCTTGGGGGTCCAGGCTTCGGTGAGGCGGCGGTCGTTGTCGTAGGCGAAGCACTGGTTGTCGGCCTTGGCGGTGCCGCCGAGGGTGGTGGGGTCGAAGATGGACTGGACGTTGCCCGCGTCATCCTGGGTGTAGTTCAGGTCCTGCAGCATGTACGCGTGGGTCTGGTCGGTGACGTGGCTGCGAGTGAGGCGGCCGGTGCCCGGCTCGTACTTGTTGGTGATGTAGGTGTTTTTTGCACCTGCGCCGAGCGTGAGCTGTTCGGCCTGGCCGAGCGCGGAGTAGCTGACGCCGAGGAGGTAGGTGTTGGTCCCGGACAGCCCTGTGGTAAGGCCGAGGGAGTTGTACTTCGGCTGGATGATCTCCTTGGGGAGGCCTGCGACGCCGGGTTCCTTGGTGTTGTTGAGGGTGCCGTCGAGAAGGTAGTCAGTGCCGAAGGTGGTCGTCGCTGCCACTGCACCGGAGGTAACCAGCGGGTCGTCGGCGGGCAGCACGACCTCGGTGCTGGTGGCCCGGCCGAGGGTGTCGTAGGCCGTGACCTGCTTCGTGTACTTCTTGCCGGTGGCACCGCCGACGTAGCGGGTGGAGGCGACGGGTTTGCCCTTGAGGAGGGTGTCGTAGCTCCAGTCGGCGAGTTTGTTGGCGTCCGTCTCCTCTGTCTGCCACAAACCGGTCTTGCGGCCGAGTTCGTCGTACGCGTACAACAGCTTCGCGTTGCGTGAGTCCGTGGTCTGCGAGACTTGATCGAGTTCGTTGTACTCCGTGGTGGAGGTGCCCTTGTCCGGGTCGGTCGTCTCGGTCTCGCGGCCGAACAGGTCGTAGGTGTAGGTCCACTTGGCGTCGTCGATGCCGGTGATCAGGGACTGCTTGCCGTCAGGCGTGTAGTCGTACTTCACCCGGGTGTAGGAGGTCCCTGTCGTGGCACCGTACGCGGTGTCGTTGGGCGCGGTGCCCGCGTAGGTGCGTGTCTCCGTGGTACGGCCCAGGACGTCGGTGATGGTCCGGGTGGCGTTGCCGCCCGTGACGGCGGTGGTGGCGGTCGAGTCACCGGTGTAGCTGGTGGTGGTCGACCACCGGTCGACACCGAACACGGTGAAGGTGCTGGTCGTGGGGCGTGCTGCCGCGTCGTAGGTGGTGCGGGTCAGGGCCGGGGTGTGGGCGTAGGAGGCGCGGGCGTATGTGCCGTTCGGGGCGGCGAGGTTGTCGTAGATGTCGGCGTACGTCTCGTAGGCGAGGCCGCGTGAGTCGTAGCGGGTGTCGGTCAGGATCCGTCCGCCGAGCGGTGAGGCGGTCTGCGTCTGGAGCGGGCGCAGCAGGGCGTCGGTGATGGCGTAGCTGGTCTGGTAGTTGGTGCCATCGGCCTTGATGGTGGCTGCGGAGGTCCAGGGCTGGCTGCCGCGGGCGAAGTTGTAGTCGTACTTCGCTGTCGGGGTGTCGATGCCCTTGGTGCGGTTGGGTGCCCAGGTGTTGGTGATGCGGCCGAGTGCGTCGTAGGTGTTCTCGGTCTTCTTGAGGTTGGCGTCGAGGGTGCTGGTGACGGATCCGCGTGCCGGGTCGAGATAGGTGTAGCTCTTGTGGGTCTGACCGTTGGAGGTGATCTTGGGGGCGGAGACGATGGTGGCGGTCAGAGGGCCAGCCGCTGCGGGGTAGTACGCCGTGGAGGAGACGTAGCCCTTGGAGTTGGTGGCGGTGAGCGGGCGGCCGAGAATGTCGTAGGTGGTCTTGGCGACCGTTTGCCAGCCGCCGTTCACTGCGGGGTGGCGGTCGCTGGTTCCTGTGGCGATGGGGTAGGCCTTGGCTCTGCCGGTCCAGGTGGCGAGGCCGAGGGTCGGGGTTTGTGAGGCGGTCCAGCCGGTTGCGGTGGTGTTGTCGTAGACGACGGCGGTGTCGGAGAGTACGTCGCCGCGGGTCTTGGAGTTCGCGGGGAGGTTCAGTTTGTCGTCAGTGACGATGGCCCCGGCTGTGTCCAGGCAGGCGGTTCCGATGGTTCGGGTGCGGGAGACGAGGCTGGTGATGCCTTTGTCGGGGTTTCGGGCGTACCAGGTGCGGGTGCAGGTTTCGTCGCCGGTCTTGGCTGTGTTTCCGGCTGCCGCGGTCTGCGTGATCATGCCGTAGGTGGCGTCGTAGGTGTATGCGGTGGAGTTGCGGCGCCAGGTGTTGCTGATCGGCAGGTAGGTGTAGAGGGAGGAGAGGGCGGGGCGGATGTAGTACGCCTTGGTGTTGGCGTAGGACCGTTGCTGGCTGGCGGTTTCTTTGGTCCAGATGTTGTGGAATGCCAGGGTGACGGGTGCCGTGCCGTTGTAGGTGATCTCTTCGCGCAGGAAGCCTGCGTACATGTCGTGGTCGGTGAGGTCGGAGGCGTTGAGGCCTGCGACGTCGATGCCGGCGACGGTGGCGGTGCGGGTGGCGGTGGTGTCTTTGCGTTTGTCGCCGTGCATGCCCTGCATGTACAGGCGGACGGTTTTGGACTGGGGGTGGTTGGTGTCGCCGGTGTGGGTGGTGACCTTCTGGTAGCCGCGCCAGCTGGACCAGGTCCGTTCGTCCTCGGGTGTGAAGGGGTCGTTGTTGTAGTGCCAGCCGGGGCTCTCGTAGGTGTAGGAGTTCTCCACGGCCTCGTTCTGGCCGGCGGGGTCGGAGGTGGATACGGAGGTGACGTTGTACTTGTGGAACCAGTCGAGTTGGGGGTCGCCGCCGTTGACGGGCCAGTACACGGGGTAGCAGGAGAGGTTGTTGTCGTCTTCGGCCGTGGGCATCTTGCTGCCCCGGACGCACTGGGGGTCGGACAGGGTGACGGTGGTGATGGCACCGGTCTCGGTGGTGATGGTGTTGATGCGGGGACGGGTCAGCGGGAGGATGTTGTCGGTGGCGTCGACCCGGTTGGGCCGCATGTGGTAGCCGAATTCCACCGGGGGGACGGCGATGGTGCCGCCGTTCTTCCCGGTGCGCTGGAGTGTCTTGAGGGTCAGTGTCTTGTCGGAGGGGTTGCCGATGTCCGCGCCGTCGAGGAACTGGTAGGTCAGGGCGTAGTTGTCGACGGGCTTGTACGCGTCGGGCTCGGCGGCGGTTGACCAGACGCTGGTGTCGATGCCGGTGAGCATTTTGCGGGTGAAGAACGCCGGTCCCTTGGGCAGGCACTCGGTTTCGTCGGCGCTGCAGATGGCGTCGAAGGGGACGTCGGGCCAGTTCTTCGCGGTGTCCTCGGTGAGGGAGGAGCAGTCCGATGCGGTGCAGCGTTCCTTGTAGGTGAACTCGACCTTGCCGGACGGGTTGCCGGTGAACAGGGTGTCGGAGCGTTGTCCGTACCTGATCTCTTCGAGGTGGCCGCCGCGGGTGTAGGTGGCGAGTTCGGTCTTGTCGCCGTTCTTGGCGTAGTGGTTCGTCTCCGCCTTGTACCAGTAGGTGGAGGCGTTGCCGTGGAGGTCGGTGATGAGGTCGAGGTTCCAGCGCCATGCCTGTGTTTTGGCGCGGCCGGAGTAGCCGGTGCCGGAGGAGTAGCCGGGTTCGCCGGAGTCGTCTCCGAAGACGGGGACGGTCCAGACGGAGTTGGTGCGTTCGGTGCCCGCGCCGGGGAGTTTGTTCAGGCCGAAGGTGTATGTGGTGCCGTCACCGGTGACGACTTTCCAGTACTCGCCTTTTCCGTCGCCCTTGCCCGAGACGATGTCGTCGCCGTCGTCGTTGTTGGCTGCTCCGGTCTCGTGGGTGACCTGGGAGGCGTCGTCGTTCTTGAGGCGCCAGATGCCCTTGGTGTCGTCCTTGACGAGTTCGGTGGCTTTGCCGTTCAGGACGAGGGAGGCGTTCTCGTACTTCCAGCACTGGTCCTGTTTGTCGGTCTGGCCGTCGTCCTCGCAGGATCCGTATTTGCGCTCGATGTAGGAGGAGGTGAGGTCGAATCCTTCACCGAGCATGGTGCCCTGGTTGTTCGTGTTCGAGGTGCGGCCGTCCGTGCTGCCCGAGTCGTAGGACAGGGACAGGGAGGGTGATGGGCCGGCTGCCGCCGGTGGCACGGTGATCGGGTAGGACCAGGTGAAGGAGCCGGATGAGCCGCCTGCTTCCCAGGCGGAGGAGGCGGCCAGCGGGGTGGCCTTGTAGTCGCCCGCGCCGGAGGCCGCCGTCTGGGAGGTAGCCGTCACAGCGAAGACACCGGCCGGTGTCTTGTTGGCTGTGGTGGTGTCCGTCCCGGGGAGGGTGACCCGGGCGGAGATGGTCTGTGCCGCGGCGTTGTTGCGGTAGGTGACGGGGTTCCGGGTGCGGCACTGGGGTTTCTGGGGGCTGGTCAGCGCACATGCGGGCAGGGACACCAGGCCCAGGCGGGGCCCCCAGTTCCCGCCGATGGCGTCGGCGAACGCCGCGTAGTCGACGGTGATGTCGGCGGTGCCCGGGGACGTGGCGGTGGCGGTGAAGACCACACCGGTGATGCCTGTGGTGCGGGACGTCTTCTGGTCGAGGACGCTCACCGTGGCGGAGCCGGTGACCGGGGTGGCCGGCTGTGCTTTGCGTGCTGCGGGCTTGGCGGGCGGCGGAGCCGTGACGGACACGGTTGCCCGCTGCCCGGGTGTGCCGGAGACCTTCTCTGTTGTGGTGGATGCCTTCGGCCAGTGAGCGGCGTGCAGACTGCGTGCCTGTGCGGCTTGCCTGCTGTTGGCCGCCTTGTTCTTCGCTACCCGTTCGCGGTCCTTTTTCGCACCCAGGGCACTGACCGTCTTCACCTTGCTGACCCGGGTGGCCGGAAGGTCGGGTCTGCCCAGAGGATCGGCCGCGGCGGCTACCGGAGTCAGCACGGCAGGCACGGACAGTACGAGGACGAGCGCTCCGACCACGGGTATGCGAAGTGTCGCGGCGGCGCGGGCGGGGCGCCGTCGGCCGCGTCGCTTCAGGAACGAGGGGAAAGATCTGGGCACGGACACGTCTTCTCTCCGAATACGGCCGACCGCCGGTTGTCCGGGCAGCGCAGCAGGGTGGCAGTGGCGCAGGGCGGGGCGTGGCCGGCGGTGGTGGTGGCCGGCCACGCTCGTGGCGAAGTGCTGGGGCGGTGGTGTGTCAGGTGCCGACGATTTCGCCGACCTGTGTGCCGTCTGTCAGTGCTCCGGACCAGAGCCGGATGTCGGTGAGCCGACCGGGCAGGTAGTTGCCCCAGGCCCCGAGGTATCCCTTGCCGACGGAGAACTCGCCACTGCCGACCTGGGCGGTGTACGGCATGCCGTCGCTGATCTGACGGTCCGTGGTGACGTAGAGCTGGATCGTTCTGTCCTGGGCGTTGTAGACACCGGTAAGGCGGGTCTCGGTGTCCAGGACGGCTTCGTCCTTGCTCTCGACAGATGCTCCGGTGCCGTCCGCGGTGAGGCGGCCGAAGTTCCAGCGGCCCACCGCGACGGGCTTCGTCACGGGGAGACCGTCCCCGTCGACGACCGGGTCGCCGTTCTCGTCGTACTCGGGTTCCTGCCGGCTTCCGGTCTTCTCGAACCACAGGCTCCAGGACGATCCCGTCGCGGTCCGCTGTCCGAGGATCTGCGCCTTGTAGTGGTCCGGCTTCTCCAGGACCTTGGCCCCGTCGACGACCGCCTCTGTCGTCACTGTGAACGAGCCGGAGTCGTCCACCACCGGCCCCGGTGTGGTCGCGGCGCCCGTGGTGCCGTTCAGGACAAGTTCATCACCGGTCAGGGAAGCTCCCGCGGAGAGTGCGAGGGACGGCTTGTAGCCCGAGACCGTGTCACTGAGTGACATGCCCTGAGCACCTGCGGGATTCCATGAGGCGACGAGCTCCGCGGAGGGCTTTCCGTGGGCGTCGATCAGCCGGCTTTCCTGCGCGATCTGTTCCTTGGTCAGCGCGACCTGCCACACCGCCGGCTCGTCGATGACGCCGGGGAAGTAGTCGGTGTGTGTCCCGGACCAGTGGACACGTCCGATCTGGAGCGGCCCGTTCGCGGCCCAGGGTGCGGTGAACGGTGTCGTGCCCTGCAGTTCGCCGTTGACGTAGAGGCTGATGGTGCCGGCCGTCGCGTCGAAGACTCCGGCCAGGTGGGTCCATACCTTTGGCGTGGCAGGGGTTTTGGAGGTCACTCGCTGGTAGGTCCACGGGGTGCCTGCGGGGACGTCGGCGCTGGCCTCGCGGAAGGACCACAGCTTGGTGGTGTACTCGTAGCCGAGCAGGAAGGGGCTGCGGTTGGTGCCGTCCTGGCTCAGGACGGTGGCATTGGCGTTGCGGGTCTCGTCCAGGCGGACCCAGGCGGCGGCTGTGTAGGAGGCCCGGGTGTCGATGACCGGCCCGGTGGTGGTTGCGTAGCCGGTGGTGCCGTCCAGTCGGAGGCCCTTGTCGGTGGTCTTGGCCGCTGGTTCGGTGTCTGTGGCCGGGGTGACGGTGACCTCGCCGCGGCGCCCCTGGTCGGTCCGGGAGGCTCCCCCGGTCAGTGCCGCGTTGTCCTGCAGGCTGGGGTCGGTGGTGGAGGAGTCGATGGCCGGTCCGGTGTCCTCGCTGAAGTTCCAGCGGCCGACCGGTCCTTCGCCTTCCTTGACGACGAAGTCGACCGTGTTGCCGGCGCCGGGGCCGTAGTTGTCCTTCGCTTCGGCTTCCAGGACGATGGTGCCGGACGTGGGCGGTGCCGGGTTGATGTCCACCGTCGCCCCGGGCAGGTAGCTGGACCAGGCCGTGTCCGTGGAGAGCTTGTACCGGTAGGCGGTGTTGACGTCACCGGGCGCGGGGCCGAGGGTGAATGTTCCTGCCTGGCCGGGCTTCCCTCCGGGGACGCAGTCGTTCGCGGTGCACGGTGAGTACGGGTTGCCGGGCTTGAAGGTGATGGTCGGAGGGTTCGGGGCCTGGCTGTCGACCTTGAAGTAGCACCAGCCCGTCGTGGAGCCGTTCGACGGCCCCGCCAGGTGCTCGCTGCCGTAGTACGACCGGGTCCAGGAACGGTAGCGGTAGAGGGTGTTCTGCTCCAGGTCCGCGCTGGGTGACGCGGTGACCTTGACGTTGTCACCCACCGGGCTGGACGGGGCCAGGATGTCACCGATGGCCTTCGTCCATGTGGATCCTGTCTTCTTGTCCAGTGCCATGACGACCCGCAGTGCGGCTCCCGATTCACCGCCCGCTTCGGTCTGCGCGGTTGCGGTCAGGGCCGGGGTGGGGTCGGTGGCGATCGCTGGGGCGGACTCGACGGTCTTGCACACCGGGGTGGTTCCGGTGACGAGACCGATGGCGCTGGGCTTGGCCGGCCTGCCGACGTAGGTGACGCTCAGAACCGCATCGTCGTCGAACCGCTTCCACGCGATGGTGTCCGACTCGTCCTTGGCCATCAGCATCAGCGTCAGGCGGGAGATCTTCCCCTCCGCGAAACTGCGGACGGTGGGTGTCAGGTTCTCGTCCGGTTCCGGCGCGTAGTCGTGGAACTCGATGGGGGCGCGGGGCTGAGCGGGTGTGCAGTTGCTGCCGCGGCCTGCCGACACCTTGCGGTCACCCATCTGGTCCAGCTTCTTCGGGCCCGGCCACTTCGAGGACGAGGAGATGTTGTTCGTCCGCTCAAGATCGACCCAGCGCTCGTCACAGGAGAACGACCAGGTCTCCGTCACCCTGAACGTCGCGTCCAGGACGTGCTTGCCCTTCAGTTTCCCCGGGGCGAACTCGAAGTACATGCGGTTCACATAGCCGTTGCCGCAGTAGTACGAGACCCCGCCGATGACGGCGGAGCCGCACTTGCCGACGCTCATGCCGTTCTCGCCGCCGGAGAAGTTCCAGAACACATCGCCGTCCGAGGACAGCACGGTGCGCTCGTCCTCGTTCAGCTCGACCGACGGATCGATGTAGAGCGGGAAGTCCGCCGCACCGGTTGCCGCCACGAGGTCCGCATCGGGCTTGACCGTCACCGAGTCCTCCGCGACCGCGAGGTCCAGGACCGAGGACTCGTCCCCCGCTCCGGGACCGGCGAGCGGATCACCTTCCTCACGCGGGCCTGCCGGCACCGGTTCGGCGGCACCGGCGTCCGCGGACTCGGCGAGATACAGCGACTGCCGAGCTGTCTGAGGGTTGGTGTTCGCGCCGGCGGAGTTCCACATCTGCGCGGCCGGTGAGCGGAACACGGTCTGACCGTTGCCGTCGAGAGCTTCCACTCCCCCGCCGGCGCCGGCCCGCACCGTGAGGTTCTCGGCTCCCAGCCGGTACTCGATGCTCGCCAGGGCAGGGTTCGCGGCCGCTTCCGGAGTCTTGACCTCCAGCACCTGGCGGAAGCCCTCCACCGTCGCGGTCAGGATCAGATTCACATCCGGCAGCACATCCTCGTAGACGGCACGCTCGCCCTCCAGACGGGGAGCGGGCAGCGTGCCCGGCCAGCCCAAGGACACCGACTGCGTTCCCTCGGCGATCGTGACCAGTCCCGCTCCGCTGCCCCCGGGCGAGAACGACAGATCCACCGCAGCGGCCTTCGGACCGACCGACCCGTCGGATTTCTTCACGAGAGTGGCGTCCGGACTCCTCCACCCGCCGTCCGGCGCGGCGACCCGCACCGGGCTGATCGACTTGTCCAACGTGAAGGTCGTCCCGTCCGGATTCGCGAACACCGTCTCCCGCTCGGTGCGCTGCTCCACAACTTCGACACGTTCACCGGACTCCACCGCTTCGGCGGAGGCCCGGGCCTCCGCCGAGGCGGACTTCGAGGCAACTCCCCGAGCGGCCGCGGGCACTGCCGCGGCCTGCCCTGTCAGGGCGGGAATCCCACCCACGATCGTGGTCGCGACGACCAGCGCGCACACACGGTGACGCGTTCGACGCCACACCCCACCACTCACAGTCCCGCCCCATTGGTCACAAAGCCTTCACGAAAGTCAGCCAAATATCAGGGCGCGCCTCAGGCCAGTCAAGAGTGACCTGAGTCACCATCAGGGAAAGTTGCATCATGAAATCAGAACACCTGAATGAAGAAATCCGACCAATCCACATATCCGAAAACAGACCGCTTGGTCCGAGAAACACGGCAACTCAGGTCCCTGCCAAGCCACTTAGCCGCACACACACGGCTCACCCATCCACGGCAATCCCGCACGCCACGCGAACGACCAGTTACCCAAAGCGAACCAGGCAACAGATCCATGACCACCCCGCCCCGCGCACCAGGCCACCCCCCGCGCCCAGCAAAAGACCCATGCGCAGCAGCCCTCTCAGCATTGCCCGCAGCAGCACACACCGTCACCGGAATCGAGGCAACACGCCCTCGGTGCACTCCCGCTCCCGTACGCGACACTCGGGCAGTCCAGCTCCTCGCGCCGCTCGCCCTCCCACAGTCGTGGAACGACAAACAGCCCAACTCCGCCGACTGGCCGCACCTCACGTCCGCGAGACGGCCGGGCGCCGCGCCCACCGGCGGCCTCCGCACCCGGGCTGGGGCGTGGTGGCCGTCGGCCTGTTCGCTGACCC
This sequence comes from Streptomyces sp. NPDC001787, assembly GCF_040297465.1. Taxonomy (NCBI): domain Bacteria; kingdom Bacillati; phylum Actinomycetota; class Actinomycetes; order Kitasatosporales; family Streptomycetaceae; genus Streptomyces; species Streptomyces sp. NPDC001787. The sequence continues at coordinate 70,906 of NZ_JBEOZE010000039.1, read as the reverse complement.
AGTGCCGGGCGGGACACGAGGCCGGCGGCCGTGACCGAAGCCCGGCCCGGAGGGGGTGCCCCTATGGGTTCGGGCAAGTCTCTGCGGGGCGGTGGAGGCTCGGCGGCGTCAGCCTTCCCTGGTGGTGTCGGCGTCGGCGTATTCGTAGATCCAGCCCGTAGAGGTGTCGGGGGCTCGGACTGCCAGGCAGGTGTGTCTTGCTGCGGGATTCCAGGTCCTGATGCCCGACCGGGGCGGCCTCGGAAGCCGGCGGGCGGCAGCCCTGCCTGGCTGAGCCCGACGACTTTGGTCCGCCCGTTGAAAGGGCCGCCGACGATCTTGATGCCGACGGTGTTGGTGACGATTTCACCCGCGAGCCAGCGACGGATGAGTGCCGGGTGCTCGGAACTCTCGTCCCCCATACCCGAAGCTGACCATGGGCTTGGGCGGAGGGCAAGCAGGTCTCAATTCGCCCGGACGGGCTGGGGTTCGTAGAAGGCTCCGTCGCGGAGCATGGCCAAGAGGACATCGGCCCAACGTCGTACGAGGCCGAGCATGGAACGATGCTGATCGTGGCCGACCAGCCGGCTTCGATCGGTGCCCCACCGCCGACGGCTGCGGGGAACATGGGCTGCCCGGTCGCCTACTGAGGTTGTAGGGGTGGTGTCGTCAGTGTGAGGCCGGTCGCGGTGAGGCATCCGTTGATGATGTCGCTGCGGTACTGGATCTGGCGGAGGCCGTGTCGTAGCCGGCGGATGAGGTGGTCGGGGTCGGTGAAAGCGGTGTTCGTCTGGCTGGTCCGGCGCGGTACCGACCAAATGCCTTCCACCGGGTTGATTTCGTCGATCTGCCACCGCCGGAACACCGCATACGCCGTCACCCAGGGGCCGTATCGCTCGGGCAGGTCCCGCCAAGGCGAGCCGGTCCGGGCGCCCGCCACCAGATCCCGTCGAAGACTGCCGCCGATCCCCCGGAGGTCGGCCCATCTTCGGTATCGGCGGCAACACCGGTTCCAGCCGGACCCACTGTGCACCCGTCAGAACGCCACGAGACATCTGAAGATTCGTTTCACAACCTTGATCAACATCTCGGCTGGCTCGAAGTGATCGGCGGTACGGCACCAGCCAAGGCGAAGTGCTCATCCTCGACACCGAAGGTTGGTATTTTCCCTCGGCATGAAGCGAACGTGGTGGCGCAGGCCGATCACCCTGCTGGTGTGCGTCGGTGCCGTGGTCGCCGCCGGCCTCGGCGGCTGGACCCTATGGGCCGACTGGCAGGACGAGCGGGTCGTCGACGAAGCATGCGCCGGCCTCGTCCCCCAGGAGAAGCTGCGTGGACTCCCCTTGTCCGGCGGGCGGATCAGCAGCAACGGGGAATCCATTGATGTGGACAACATCAGTGGCACCTGCATGCTGGACAGCACTGAGGCCGGTGAGGCGCGCGGCCAGAGCCACCGTGCGTTCTTCTCCGCCGGGGTGAGCACTGCCTCACGGAGCTCCCGGGCCGACGTCGACGACAGCTTCGATCCGCTGATCGACGATCAGCGGCGCTACAACTACCCCGACAGCCCTGTGGGCGGGGGCATCGCGGGCCTGATCAGTGACAGCGGTGTCCAGGTCCGGCTCTCCTGCCCGGACACCAGGACCGGGAACGGCAAACCGGTGGGCACCCTGGTGGCATCCGCCGTTCAGTACGTCGACGGCTACGTTCCGTTGTTCAGCGGTCGTCAGATGGATCAGCGCACCCGCGACAACCTCGCCTCCATCGCTGTGGACGTCGCCAATGCCCTCGCCGCCAAGCTGGGCTGCGCCGAACGTCTGCCCGACCCTCCTGGTCGACTGCCGGGAACCAACGGCAAGCTGAAGGAGGCGGCTGCGGCTCGGGGCAGTTGCTCCTGGTACGGCCGGACCCATCGAGAGGACGTGGCCTGGCTGCCCGACGAGGTGCTGGAGACCCGTGCCGACCCGCTGGCGTGGCAGGAGAAGTGCGGGTTGGCCGTCAGAACCGAGAAGGCCCAGGAACTGTACCGATCCCTTGACAAGAAGCCCGATCACCGCGCGGCGCTCCGCGAAAACTATCCGGACAAACGTGCCGAGTGGTGGGCCTCCACCCAGTCCTTCTTCGGCGAATTCCCGCATGGTGTCGGCCTGCCGATCGGTGGCGGCGACAGCACCCGGGCCAAGCCGGGCACCGCCGGCCGCGTGGAAGAAGGCACCGCCTGGTGGGCCACTTCAGTCTGCGACGGCAAGCCCGCCGTGCACACCCTCACCTTGGGATACGGCTATGGCAAGGTCGCAGCCCACCTTATGGAGCCCGTCTTCCGTGCCTATGTGAAGGACGTGACCGAGCGTCGTGGGTGTATGAACCTGAAGTTCCCTCGATCCTCGGACTTCACCGCTCGCTAGTACTGCAGCCGGACTTTGGTGTATGCCCTGGTCAGTGGCTTGGGTGCGGGGATTGTAGTGGGGCGGTATCGAGTGCGGGGCGGGTTCGCCCGGCCTGTCCCGCGAAGGAGTGACCGCGCCGTGTGTAGTGACAGCGGCGGGCCCGGGCCTGGTGTCGGCGGCGCCATCTCGACCACTTAGTTGTGTAGTTGTCCTGTCGAGCAGGACGCGGGTGGGTAGTTGCCAGTAGACGGCGGATCTCGGCCGGGGTGAGGTCCACGAGGTCGGGCGTGTCGTGATCAGCTCCCCCTTTTGCCGTTCCTGGGCGGCTGTAACGGCCAAGAACGCGTGGGCGAGCATGGCGAGGGTGATGTGCCGGTGCCAGCCGACGTAGCGGCGGACTTCGTACTGGTCCAGGCCGCATTCGTTCTTCGCGCTCTGGAAGCACTCCTCGATCTTCCAGCGGCATCCGGCGATCCGCACGAGATCGGCGACGGTGGCGTCCAAGGGGGCGGATGCGAGGAAGTAGGCGAGCTCGCCGGGCTTGGTGATGCTGCGGCGGGCGAGCATCCAGCGTTGCCGGGTCGGCTCGTCGCCGTCGAACTCCCAGACCGCCGGCAGGCGGGCGGCAGCCCAGTCGTAAAGCCGCAGTCCTTTGGCGCCGTCGCCGCAGGAGAGCCGCTGCCATGCCTCGTCCGGGGCCTGGCCGATGAGGTGCTCGATGCGCGGGCCGTGGACCTGCTGGGACTTCGGCACGACCACGACGTAGGACAGGCCGGCGTCTTCAAGGAAACGTCGGAATCGGGAGTCCTGCCCGTAAGCGGCATCCGCCGAGACTCAGGCGACGGGCAGTGGCGAGGCAAGGGCCCGCAGAACCATCGTGCGGGCCAGTTCGTTCTTGGTCGCGAATCGGCGGTGCTGGGGGATGCGGGCGGCGCGGCAGCGTTCGGGATCGTCGGTCCAGGCCTTGGGCAGGTAGAGCTCGCGGTCGACCAGCGCGTGACCGCGGGTGGTGGCGTAGGCGGCGAAGACACCGATCTGGCAGTTCTCGGTGCGGCCGGCGGTGCCGGAGTACTGCCGTTGCACCCCGGCTGAGGTGGTGCCCTTCTTGACGAAGCCGGTGTCATCGATGATCAGGATGCCGTCGTCGGCGCCGAGGTGTTCGGCGACGTAACCCTGCAGGTCGTCGCGTATCTCGTCGGCCTCCCAGCGGCTCTTCGCCAGGAGGTGCTGCAGCCCGTGAGGGGTGGAGTGCCCGGCGAATTCGGCCAGTTGCCAGGAGTTTTTGCGCCCCACGGGTCCGAGCAGACCCCGCACGTAGTCCCGCATCCGGCGTCTGGGCTCGACGCGGGGAAAGCGGTGCCCGATCCGCAAGAAGAGTTCTTCCAGCCCTTTTTCCCATACGGAGGCAGGTGCGTCACCAATCACATGCAATGGCTGTCCCGCCGCTGTCACTACACACGGCGCGGTCACTCCTTCGCGGGACAGGCCGGGCGAACCCGCCCCGCACTCGATACCGCCCCACTACAATCCCCGCACCCAAGCCACTGACCAGGGCATACACCAAAGTCCGGCTGGAGTACTAGTAGTCGAGATTGATGCGAAGCCCCAGCAGTCTTCCGAGCGCAAAATCGACCTGTGCCATGTCCGTACCCGTCAGGTGGTCAACCGGATCCGCGGAAACATACTGCCTGTCGACCGTGCGGATCTGGTCGGTCAGAACGGAATCCCTCTTCTCCGCTCAGAGCTGACACCGCCAGGCAGCACGAAGGACTGGACCCCACCGATGGCTGGCTCTGCGCATAAGAAGCGGTTCTGGCTCAGCTTTTGTTTGCGCCGTGAGGCGCCGTTGGTTCAGTGCTGGAGAGCGCAGTCATCCGCTGCCAGGTGCAGGTGCCGAAGGGTTTCCAGTTCGGTGGTGGGGAAGGCGTGCAACTGCCACTTCTGGAGGTAGCCGTCCTCGCCGTGGGTTCGCCGAACCTTCTCGGCAGCCATCAGGACCGCATGTGCCAGGGAGGTGCGAGGACGTGTGGACGTCCACACTAGGGTGCCTTTCCCGTCCGGTGCATCGAAGCTGGTCGACATGTCCGGGAAGCGACGGATCGTGATGTGTACGTCGCTGTTTCGGCGACGAAGAATCCACCGTGCCTCTGCCGGTTCGAGGTCGAACGAGAACCGCTGGATGCCATGGAGGCCGTAGACGCCCGTCACGCCTTTCAACAAGTCGGCGAGCGCGTTTGTGCAGTAGCTGACGCTGTCCCGGTGCTTCGTCGAGCCGTCCCAGATCCTGCACGTCGCCCAGCCGGAGCCGCTCAGTTCCCAGCTGAAGTGCAAGGACCTCGTCACTGAATCCCCCTGATCGTTTACGGACAACGCTACAGCGGTGCTGAAGACGTGGGGCGGCCGGGTACACCACTCATCCGTGCGTGACCAGTCGGCCTTCGCGGCTTCCGTGTGTAGTTCGGTTTCGCCGCTTTCGGGCATGTCGAACCAGTGGTCCGCAGTGTTCACGTTGCGGAAGCGCGCAACGATGGTGGTCCCCTGCGACACAGTCTGCTGGACCAGTGCGTCAGTTACTCTGCGGAACCCAACGGGCTCGATCACGACCTGCTGTCGCAGTGCTCTCGCTTCGCATGGGGCGGGCCCTGGCCGCGACTTGGCAGGGAGGCAATCCGGACCCGCGATCACACGCTACCGACGACACCGTCCCGGTTTTTTCGGACACTCCGCGGGCTGAACGAGGGCGGTCGCCCCGAGCGCCTGCGGTCGGACAGGGCGGGCAGCCCGCCGGCGGCGAACCGGCCCCGCCAGGTGCGCACGGTGTCGACGTGCATTCGCGTCTGCGCGTGGCTTCGTTCACTTTCAGCAGCGTTTGTTCAGCCGTTTGGGCAGCGAGTCGCGCGGGGTCTTATGAACGTTCACGAGAAGTAACGTCAGCCCATGTGACGGCCCGCCCCGTTAGGCCGGTGGGCCGTCGAGCGGGGACCGCCCGGTGTCAGATCGTCCAAGAAGCCCGTCTGTCAGCCTCCGCTGCCGAGCGCGTCGAGGATGTGTGGCCAGGCAGCGGCGCCCAGGAGTGTGTCAGCGTCGGGTGTGCCTCCGTACTGGAAGTGCGGGGAGGCCGATGCCCGGGTCTCTCCTGGAAGACGTGGTCGGTGGCCAGCATCCTGGCGGGTGATCAGACGCACCTGAGCCCCGGCCGAGCGTCGGCGTTGTGCCAGCTGCTCGGCGAAGGGCAGGGACGGCCACATCGCGTCGTCGCCACCCGCGACGAGCAGGAGATCAGCACGGGCCTTCTCCACCGGTATCTCCGCTGGGGGAACCAAATGGCTGAAGGTCTTCTCGCTCAGTTCGTACCACTCCCGGATGGCGACCGGACCGCTTGTTGGTTGTGTGGCCGTCCAGGAATCGTCCATCGGCACGAATGGAAGGGGCTGCTCCCGCCACGTCCAGGACGATCGATATGGCAGCCGTTCGCCGTCGCGGCCTGACCCGACGTTGGACCAGACGCGCGAGGTCGGCGACAGCGCCATCACCACGTCCACGCGCGGGTCGTGCACTGCGGTGAGCAGTGCTGCTTCAGCCCCTTTGGAGACGCCGAGGATGCCGATGCGGCGGACCCCGCTCGCGTGGAGAAGATCGACGGCGGCGACGAAGGTTTCCAAGGGGACTTCGCAGATTCCCGGAGACTGTCCGGGACCGCCGAACCAGCGGATCGCCAAGGTCGCAATTCCCTGCTCGGCGAGGATGCGCGCTCTCTCACGGTCGATGCGTCCACTGGAGCCCGTCAGGACCAGAACGCCGACGTCAGCGCCGGCCGCGGGAGTGATCAGAACACCTTCCCACGGGTTGGTCAGCTCGCGCTCTGTCAGTTCCACGTGCTCTCCCCGCGGTCCGCCTGCAGCTGCTTGGCTTGCTGGGGCAGCCTATTCGGCCTTGATGCCCGCACGGGTGAAAGGGAAAGCCGCCCTGACCAGCTATCCATGAAGCGAACAGGGTCCCTTCACCGTCTCTTAGCTGGCCTGTGCGGGGGCTTCGGCTCGCGCTCGGGTGTTCGCGAGGCAGAATGAGTCGGTGCCGGTTTCGATGATGGTGCCATTGAGGCGGTCGACGATGGCCGCGCAGAGGCGTGGATCGGTCAAAGTCTTGGTCCAGTCTCCGAAGGACTCGTTGGAGGCGATGGCGGTGGCCAGGCCAGCGACCACATGCTCGTGGGCGAGGTGCCGGTTGCGCAGCAGAACCTCGATCAACGCCCTGAAGCCCGGAAGACCTCTTCCAAGGCCAGTGGCAGAACCGCAGGACGAAGCTCGACGACTTCAAGCCGTACCTGCACGAGCGATGGGCCGAGGACTGCACGAACGCCTGGACTCTCTGGAAGGAGATCCAGAGCCACGGATACGCCGGCGGGTACGGGGCGGTCCGTGCGTACCTTCGTCCCTTTCGGGACGCAGTGCCAGAGGGTCGGCCGCCATCGCCCAGGACCGTTTCCAGCTGGATCCTCACCCACCCCGACGTGCTTCCGGAGAAGGAGCGACTGAAGCTGAAGTCCGTCCTGGCCGGCTGCCCCGAGCTGGACACCCTCGCCGGGCACATCCGCTCCTTCGGGCAGATGCTCAGCCAGCTCCAGGGAGAACGGCTCCCCGAGTGGATAGCGGCGGTCCGGGCCGACGACCTGCCCAGCATGCACACCTTCATCAACGGCCTCGAACGTGACCTCGCGGCCGTCACAGCCGGCCTGACCCTGCCCTGGAGCTCGGGCGTCGTGGAAGGCCACGTCAATCGCATCAAGATGATCAAGCGGCAGATGTACGGACGCGCTGGCTTCAAGCTCCTGCGCAAGCGGGTGCTGCTTGCTTCGTGACCTCGTTGTCGGTGGCCAGTGCGGCGATCCCCGGACGGCCACGCAAGGAGAGATATGGGCACCTGGGATACCGGCCCCTTCGACAACGACACCGCCGCCGACTTCGGGGGTGATCTGGACGAAGCAGCGCGGGAAGAACGCGAACCAATGATCCGCGGCGTGCTCGTACGCGCCGCCAGCCCCGATGACTTCCTCGGTATCTACGACGGCGAGCGGGCAGTAGCCGCAGCTGCCCTGGTCGTCGCCCAGCATCCTGGCGGCGAGCCAGCATGTTTGAACTATGGCCCATCAGAGCCACTACCGGAGTTGCCGGCAGACCTTCGCATGCTCGCCGTCGACGCCCTGGACCAACCGGTCTGAACTCGCCGAGCAGTGGGCCGAAGCTGCGAACTGGTCGCAGTGGCGCCAGGAGATCACCCGCCTACGCGACCTCCTCGACCCTCCGATCCCGCCACAAGAGGAAGCCCTCTTCGAGATCTAATCGGTTACCCAACGTCACAGACCACAGAACTTGGCTCTGTCGCTAATTTGGGGGTCCTTGGGCATCTATCAGGTGTGATGGGTGGGGTTCAGATCGCGGATGTTCTGCTGCCGGATTGTTGGGGTGCGGGTCGAGCATGTGGGGCTCACGGACGCGGAGCTCCGGCTCGCTGTGCGGTCACGGGCCGTGTCGGTCGAGTGCCCTGGATGCGGGCAGGGATCTTCAAGAGTGCACTGCTACTACCAGCGGATTCTGGCGGATCGTCCGGTCGCAGGCCGCCGGGTACGACTTGAACTGCGAGCTCGCCGGCTTGTGTGCAGGAACGAGGGATGCGTTCGTCGGACGTTCGCCGAGCAGATACCGGCCCTGACGCGTCGGTATGCACGGCGCACGGATGTTCTCACCGCCCAGCTCACGGACGTGGCCCTGTTCCTGGACGGCCGGGCAGGAACACGCCTGTCCGGCCGTCTGGCTGTCACCACCCGCAAGGACACTCTCCTCCGACTGATCCGTGCCCTGCCGCTCCCACCTCCCGCCGCAGTCCCGGTTCTCGGTGTCGACGAGTTCGCCGTGCGGCGTGGACGGACCTACGCGACGATCCTCATCGATATGTCCTCCCACCGGCCCGTCGATGTCCTTCCCGACCGGGCCGCGGGCACCTTCGCATCCTGGCTGCGGAACCACCCTGAGGTGCGGACAGTATGCCGCGACCGTGAAGGCTCCTTCCGCGACGGAGCCCAAGCGGGCGCCCCACAGGCCCAGCAGGAGGCCGATTCCTGGCACCTGCTGCACAACCTGGCCGAAGCGGTCGAGCGCGTCCTGGGACGACACCGCGCCGAACCCCGAGAACGACTCGCTTCCCACGACGACCAGGAAGAAGACGGCCGGCCTCAGAAAGAGCCAGGCCGCACGGAGCTGGACGTCCATGGACGACCTCGGCCTCTGGTCGCCCGCACCCGTGACCGCTACCAACAGATCCACGAACGCATCGCACGTGGTGACAGCCTTCGCGCCATCGCGCGCGACCTCCAGCTCAGCCGCGGCACGGTCAACCGCTTCGCAAACGCCGCCGACGCCGAAGAGCTCCTCGGCGCGGCCACTCACCGTCCCACACTCGTCGACGACTACCGCTTCTACCTGCACCAACGCTGGACAGAAGGCTGCATCAACGCCTCCGCACTCACCCGGGAGATCCAACAACTCGGCTACTGCGGCGACGTCAACACCGTCCGCCGGCACCTGGAGCCCTACCGCAACGGCACGATCCCCACGACCGCTCCGTTGCCCCACATGACCGTCCGCCGGGTCACCGACTGGATCATGCGACGCCCAGAGTGCCTCACCGACACCGAGCGCAAATGCCTCGACGAGCTGTCCGATCGAAGTACCGCGCTGGCCACAACCGTCCAGTACGCCCGCCGCCTGGCTCTCTTGGTGCGCGAACGACGCAATGAGCACCCGGCCCTGGACGTCAGGATCGCCGACGTCCGCCTCGACGGCCGACAGGAACTCCGCACCCTGGCCAACGGCACAGGGCGTGACCACGCAGCCGTCCAGGCCGCCCTGGCCACCACCTGCACCTCGGGTCCAGTCGACGGCGACGTCACCAGAATCAAGCTGTTGAAGAGGCAGATGTACGGGCGAGCCAGCTTCGACCTGCTACGACGGCGCATCCTGCTGTCAGCATGATCAACCGGGCTCCACCCCCAAATTAGCGACAGAGCCCACAACCTGAGCCAGAACCGTGTGACGTCGACAAAGCCATCCGACAGGCCCTCTGTCCTGTTCGTCTGCGTCCACAACGCAGGCCGCTCCCCAGGTGGCCGCCGCATGGCTGACCCACCTGGCCGGAGACAGCGTCGAAGTCCGCTCCGCCTGCTCCAACCCGGGCACCGCCGTGAACCCTGCCGCCGTCGAGGCCATGGCCGAGGTCGGGATCGACATCTCCGCCCGGACCCCGAAGATCCTCACCACCGACGCGGTCAAGGAGTCGGACGTCTGCATCACCACGGGCTGCGGTGACACCTGCCCCGTCTTCCCCGGCAAGCGCTACCTCGACTGGAAGCTCGAAGACCCGGCCGGCCAGGGCGTCGAAGCCGTACGCCCCATCCGCGACGAGATCAAGACCCTGGTCCGAGGACCTGATCAAGGAGATCGCCCCGGAGAAGACCGCGTGAGCGAGATACACGAGGTCGTCATCATCGGCTCCGGCTCCGCCGGTTACACCACCGCCCCCTACACCGTCCGCGCCCAGTTGAATCCCCTGCTGTTCGGCAGCAGAACTCTCGTCGGCGGCTCGCAAGCCCGGTCTGCCCAAGGAGGACGAGCTCTCCGGGCACGGGGCCCTCAGTCGGTGAGGAAGGATCCCTTGCGGCAGGTGCGGCAGACGAAGACGTAGCCCAGCTGGCCGCCGAGGTTCATCGAGGCCTCCCGGGCTATCCCCTCCTCCAGGTGCGCCGCGAACTCCATGGTGGCGGCGCAGGAGGGACACGCGGGCAGTCGGTCGTCCTCAAGGTAGGAGGGACTGCCTCCGAGCGACCCGAGCACTTCCCACTGCTTCCCGAATCGCTCTGCGGGTTCGCGTCTCCATCCTTGGCGGGCGATGTCGTAGGCGCCGAGCTCGATGTCGTCGTCATCGTCTACCTCCTCCGGGTCGAGCGTCACGACGTGGGTGCGGATGGCCGAGGTGGCGGGCAGCAGCGTCAGTCCCGCCTCGGGCACGGCTACCGGCCGCAGTTCCTCCCGGGGAAACAGGTAGACCCGGTTCGCGCTGGAGCTCGCGTCCCAGAACTCACACGCGCCGGGGTCGTTCTGGCACAGGAACACCGACAAAACGCCGTCCTCGATGGGGAGATGGGCGAAGAACTGAAGCGGACCCCCGCAGCCGCACAGGGGCCAGTCGAATCCGACAGGAGCCAGCGGAACTCCCCCGGTACGCGGGGCGTCGGAATCGGCCGGTGCGGGGCCGTCATAGATCATCAATGTCGTCTTCATGGCGAGAGGCTACTGGCCGCTCAAGCTCCGTGCGCGCGGGAACCTCGCCGAACCTCCCGTAGGCAGCGGCATTTATCTGCATACGGTCCTGAGGTGACAGCGACATACGGCACACGCCGCCCGAGACGGCATCGGCGCCTGGGGCCGTATGTTCCCTGGTCTGATCACATGCTCAGCCGAAGGCCGCCTGTGTATGCCGCAGTTACCGATCCGAGTGATCACGTACGACGCACCGTTCGGATCCCGAGGTTAAAGATCAAGTCAGCGGCCCGATCTCCTCGGCGGCCGGCGCATGCAGGCCCGGGCCCGGGCTTTCAGGCGGGCGGCCTTTGGGCTGTCAGACGCTGCGGCAAGGTACGCGGACGGAGCCGTGCACCTGATGCTGACACGGTGGTGGTCTTCGCGCGGGAAGGGCGGGGCCGCGGCTGATCCCGTCGTACGCCGGTTGTCGGAGGCTACTGGCAGTATCGCCGCCGTGAACCTCATCCGTACCACCCCACCGCGGCCGTTCGACGTGGCTGCGGTCTTCCCTCGACTGGCCCCGCTGGCACGCACGACGACCCGGCTGCATCCCCGCCCCGGTTCTCCGTCGCCGTACGACAGTTCGGTCGGCGGGCCGCTGCTGTGGCCCGCCGGGCAGCCATGGCTGTACTGCGACAAGTGGCACGAGGGTCCGGTCTCCCCCCTTCTGCCAGTGGCGCAACTGTACGTGCGCGACGTGCCCCTGCTGCGGCCGCCCGGACGGACCGATCTGCTCCAGGTGCTGTGGTGTCCCTCCGAGCACCCGCCGGAGCACAAGCCTACGACCGAGCTGTTCTGGCGAACCGCCGCCGACGTCACCCATGTCCTCGCCTCGCCGCCCGAACCGGCCGAGGCGCAGTACGGCTACACGCCGGAGCCGTGCGTGATCGCACCGGAGCACGTCACCGAGTACCCCAACTATCTCGCGTTGGACCAGGAGTTGCGGCAGCAGCTGAGCGACTGGAGCGCGTGGCACGCGGCCGGCGTCGAGATAGATGATTCCTATGAGGAACCGGATGAGTTCTACTCCGCCGAGTTGTCCGAAGCTCCCGGATGGAAGGTCGGTGGCTGGCCGCCGTGGGGACTCACCGATCCCATCGCCCGGTTCTGCATCAACTGTGGCGCCTCGATGAGCCCGTTGCTGACCATCGCCTCGGCTGAATGCCGTGACTACAGAAGGGGTTGGGTCCCGTACGAAGACCAGGCCATCGCCGTGATCGACAACGACAACGTGTCGAACCCGCCCGGTATCCAGGTCTCCGACGCCAATAATCTGCAGATCTACTCCTGCTCGAAGTGCTATACGCACACCGACCTGATCCAATAGACCATTGCTGGAGTCCCCGCGACGGCTGGGGCGTGCGGCTCTTCCAACAGCCCGGAGACATCGTTTGAACACGGCTCCGGCCAGGATCGGTGGTCCAGGTGCCGCGCCGGGGTCACGGCTGCCTCATCGTGCGGGCTGCGTGGGCCAGTCAGCTTCCGTCGGCTGTGCCCGTCGGGCAGGCCCGTCCGTGCCACGCGGTAGCACAAGAACTTCGGTGACCGTTCCGCCCATCGGGCCGGACGCCGGGCAGCCCGGCAGCCGCCGCTGACAGTCGGGTCCGGTCGTGTCTCCTGCGGAAGCGGGAGCGCCAGGTTCGGACGGCCTCTCCTTCTGCTCGGGCAGGGCCTGACCTGCTCCTGGTGCCGGTGCTCGTGCTCGTGCTCGTGCTCGTGCTCGTGCTCGTGCTCGTGCTCGTGCTCGTGCGGCCAGGCTTGCTGTACGCCGGTGACGTACCGCCGGTCGCAGTCCTCGCACAGAGACGGGCGGGGCTCTTGGGTGGGACCCAGCCGACGCGCTCGATCGCTCTCCACCGTTCGTCGGTGAACTCGGCACCGCACTCGGTGCAGACGGAGCGGTGAGACGAGCGCTGGAAGTTGCACTGCTCTGCCCCGCGGCCCACCGGCTCCTGGTGCTTCTCCGTACCGGCCGCCTGGCTGACGGCGGTGTCGGCTCTCCGCCTGGAGTCGTCGCACAGATACGGTGGGTGTCCTTCGGGGTGCCCCAGTCCGTGGCCCGTACCGCTTCCCAGCGTTCGTCGGTGAGGCTCGCCGCGCAGCCGGTGCAGGCGGGGCGGCGGACCTCACGCTCGGCTGCGGCGGCCGCGCGACCCCCATGCCCCTCCATGAATTCGTGGCCAGTTCCGACCTCACGCCACCACCCCTGTGGCGCTACATTCACCCCCGACCGGAGACATACACGACCAGGGGGAAGTAGGCAACGATGCGCCCTGTAGGACCCGTCAGCCGCGTCGGCAGATCACTCATGGCGGTGACCGCTACGGCGGCCGCCGTAGCGGTCACCGCCATGGGCCTTGCCGCCTCACCGGCTGCCGCAGCACCCACCAACGCGACGGCGCCCCGGCCCGGCGATACCTGCACGGCGGCCGACCTCGGCACACGCCACCCGTACATCAAGACCACCGAAGTGTCCCCGACGATCACCCACTTCAAGGGCTGGTACGTCACCGAGGGCACGACCGGCAACCACACCGTCACCACCAGCACCGAGACAACCATCACGGTCTCCGTCGGCCTCAACGGCAAGGTCGAGGGCACTTTCCCCGTCGAGACCCTCACATCCGCCGGCGCGAGCCTGGGCCTGGACGTGAAGGTCGAATACTCCTCCACCAGCAGCGAGTCGAACTCGGTCGTGTGGAACTTCAACCAGCCCGGGTACTACGGCGTCTACAAGGGCACGAAGAAGGTCACCGGTACCTACGCAAGCCTCAACTGCAACCGCTCCCTGCAGGGCGACGGAAGCTGGGCGTTGAAGTGGACCGAGGGGCCCGGCAGCGGCAGCTTCACCACCTACACCACCCTTGAGGAAGGCGCGGTGCGCTGCCAGGACACGGTGCCCGCGGGCAGCATCATGGCCAAGGCACAGGGTCTCCTCGACTGCGGCCAGGCCACCGCGAAGGCCGAGCACCCGGCGGGCGCGGTGGCACCGACAGCGGAGCAGCAGCGGAACCGCCTCGCGCAGCGCCCGGCTCTCACCAGCGGCATGTCAGCCGCACAGCCCACAACCACCGGGCGTAGCGCGCGGGCCGCTCTCGACTGCCAGACCCAGGTCTACAAGGTTGCCGTTCCCGGCAAGCCCCTGTCCTGGGGCGCGCCGCTCCTGGCAAGTGACGGTGTCCGCCTACGGCCCTCGACGATCTTCAGCGCCCACCTGGACAACTGGCGGCTGTGCAACGTGACGGAGAACAACGGGGTCCTTGAGGCAACCCTGTGGAACTGGGGCAATGGCGGGTGCGCGACCATCGCCGAGCAGAACGCGGCCACCGAACGGGCTGCCCTGATGACGGCCACCTGCACGGAGGACGACCTCCAGCGGTTCTACATCTACCGCGACGTACCCGGCAGCTCGAAGATCGGTGTGCAGAACAAGTACACCGGATCGATGATGGGCCACGACCGGTACGCGGACGGGGAGTTCGTCCGCCAGTACTCCGGCGGCAGGCAGGACGGTACGGGTACGTACACCCTGGTCGGAGTCTGACGGCGCGCACTCCGTGAGCGGCCCCGCACGTGAACCCCCGGCCTACAGGTTCCGTGCGCGGCCCTCCGCGTCCCTGCTCCGAGCCCGGCCTTGGGACCGGTAGAGCAGCCGACACCTCGTTGCCCGACGGTCGCACTTGCTCAATGAACGCCGGGCAGCGCGAGCATGCCACTGTCATCGGCCATAATCAGGCACCAAAGGAGTGTCCCGCAGTTCGTGGTGGATCAGTGCGCGGCGTCGGATGCGGTGCATCGCAAGGCGGAGGGACGTTCGCATACTGGATGTCTGTGGACGTTCCGGCAACGCCACGAGGTGCCGTAGCTGTCGTCGCGCACCCGCCAGGAATCGTGGGACAGCCCTTAGTACTGCAACGGTGTTTGTGGTGATGGGTGGCCAGTTCCATGGGCTGTGTCCGCGTCGTTTGTAGTGACTGACGCGCGCTTGGTGTTGTCGTCGTCAGCGCCAGTGTGACCAGTGCAGGATGTGATTGATTGGGGTGGGAGCGCGGTCGTTGAGGCGGGTGATCAGGCGTCTGATTTCGGCGAGGCTGAGGTGGATGATCTGGGAGGATCCGTTTCTGCTTTGTCTGTGTCCAGTGCCCGGGCTCGCAGGACGGTCAGGCAGGCGTGGGCCGCCATGGCGAGGGTGATGTGGCGGTGCCAGCCGGGACAGCGGCGGACTTGGTAGTCGCCCAGGCCGCACTCCTGCTTCGCGCTCTGGAAGCATTCCTCGACAGCCCAGCGGCTGCCGGCGATGTGGATCAGCTGATCGAGCGTGGTGTCCGCGGGGCAATAGGCAATGCCGTAGGAAATCTCGTCGGGGCGGCCGACGCCGCGGCGGGCGGTCACCCAGTGACGGCGGTCCTCCCGGTGCCAGGGCCTTAACCTCGACACGTGCCCAGTCAAAGACCCGTGGCCCGTGGGCACCCCTCCCGCAGGAGCGTCGCTTCCACTTCTGCCGGGGCAGAGCAGGAAAGAGGTCGTGGACAGGGTGGTCGAGGGCCCAGCGGGTCACCACGGTGTCATGCCGGGTGGTGGCCATGACATGGAAGACATCTGCCTGTTCCAGCTCGTGCCGCCAGCCCCTGCTGAAGCCATAGGCGGCGTCCGCGGTTACCCAGCGGAACGGGATCCGGTCTGCGATCGCCCGGCGGACCATCTCCTTGGCCATGACCACCTTCGTCGCGAAGGCGGTCTCATCAGTGATGCCGGCCCGACGGCAGCGTTCGCGGTCGTCCGTCCAGGACGTGGGCAGATACAGCCGGCGGTCGATCAACGTCCGACCGCGCCCGGCGGCGTATGCGAGGAGGACACCGACCTGGCAGTTCTCCGTCCGGCCCGCGGTGCCCGAGTACTGGCGCCGGACACCCGCCGACCGGGTTCCCTTCTTCAGGCCGTTCTTCCGCTCCAGCGGAGCGAGCAGCCCCCGCATATAGGCCAGTGCCGACTCCCGCGGCTCTGATCTGGCAATCCGGTGCACGAACCGCTCGTGCACCGCAATCAGTTCGCCCGCCCACACCCGCGCATCAGCAAGGTCCCCACCCACAACAACACCAACGAGCAACCTGCCCAACCGTCACGCAAAGCACCGTTGCAATACTAAGGGCTGACATGAGGCATCAGTCCAGTGTCTGGATCAGTTCGCTGCGAGTTGAGGTGTGTACGACCCGGCCGCGTGCTCCGTTGACGATTGGCAGGTACGGCGGGACGTGGCCGCATTCAACATCAGCGATGATCGGAACGTTCAGGGGGCCGAGTGCGTCGAGCACGGCTTGGTGCTGAGTGAGCGAGTCGGCGCCGGATGCCCACGTCCGGCCGACAAGGACCGCGTTCGCCGTGTCGAAGAATCCGGCCAGCCTCATCCCATGCAAGTTCCTGCAGATGGCGAAGGCATCGTCGCCTCCTGCCTCGACGTACACGAGGAGACCTTCCGGAGACTCGGCCTGCGCAAAGGCTGAGACATCGAGGTAGGCAGTTCCCGTGAGGTTGCACAGCATCTCGATACAGCCCCCGATCAGACGCCCCTCGACTTCCACATCCCCCTCGCCGTCCAGCCGGGTCCACCTGCCGGGCGTATCAAGCGTGTACTCGCGCACCTCCGGGTGAGCACGGTAGTCGTCCCAGCCCGTGGCCCGGTAACGGTTCGGCGGGGTCTGCGTGTACCGATGCCCCTGCGGGGCAGCGGCAATATCGAGCCATGACAACAGTCCTTCCGGCACCCGGTAAGGCGTGTCCATGAGGTTGTTGCCGTGCACTGTCGCCATCCCGGCGAGAAGGGTCAGCGGCGTGATAATGGTTGATATGTCAGAGAACCCGACAAGCCAAGTCGGCTCGGCATCACGCAGCAGGTCCCAGTCCAGCAGCGGCAGCAGGTCGATCGCCGTCTCCCCACCCCACGGCGGCACCACGGCTCTGATGTCGGGATCCGTCAACATCGACATCAGCTCTCTCGCGCGATCGGCCGCAGGGGCGCTGACATGGCCGGCACCGTCCATGCAGCGGCCAACAACCACCTCGTATCCCCGGGCCTCCACATCGTGAATCGCCACGTCAAGGCGTCTGCGTAGCTCTTTCGGGACCCCACTCGAAGGAGAAGTGACGCCGATGCGACTACCAGGACGCAGGGGGCGCGGATATCGAATTGACATGCGCGGAAGTCTGACACGACACCAGAGCAGGGCGATATCGAATTTGCATGCCGCGAAGAGCAGATTCGGCGGGCAGCGTTCGGAAACACGCACTTACCTTGTCCTTAATCCACCAGAACCTACCTGGCTTGCAGATGGCCTTGAGAGTCTCAGGTCGTTTGACGGTTTTGCCGACTTCGTGGCGAGGTGCCCGGTGTTTGTTCTTGGCGCCGGGTGGCCGTCCGGGGCCAGCGCCCCGGGGTTTGGGAACACGGGCCGGGCAGGCCAGGTGAGCACGGATGCTCCTGAACCCTCTGCGGACCCTGGCCGGGGTGAGTCGGTCGGAGGTGGTGGGCTTCTCCCAGGGCCGGCGGAGGTCCACGGCAAGGGGCGGGCGAGCCGAAGCCGGGTGTGAGCGACGATCAGGATCCAGGTCCAGCGGTCCGCAGCCTCGGGGGTGCGGAGTTTGGAGGCCGTCCACCCGAGGGTCTGTTTCGCGAAGCGGAAGGTGTGGTCCAGGTCGAAATGACGGAGGAACGCCTGCCAGAAGCGGTCCACGTCGTCCGGGGTGGCGCCGGCCTTCGAGGACCATAACCACACCGGCGGGCATCCCGTTCCTTCGATAGATGCTCGACCTTCAGACGGATCAACGTGCCTTCGGCCAACGGAAGTTCGCCCTCGTGTTCGAGCCAGGAGGAGCGGTGGGTGAGCCTGGAGTGGATCCGTTCCCATGCCTGGGTCTCGGCCTTGCCGTAGTTGGTGGTGTCAGTGATGGTGGTGATCGCGGGTTCGGGCCAGGTCTCCGGATTGGTGAAGCGGAATTCCGAGCCGTGCTTGGGCGGCCGGCCGTTGACGCTGTGCATCCTCGGTGGTTCCGGCAGCAGCATGACGCGGTCGGAGCGGACCCGGCCGACCAGTTGGACGGGCGGCTCGCGCAGGACCCAGGCCAAGCAGGTGACGTCGTAGCCTGCGTCGCTGACGATCACGATGGTCAGGTCCCCGGCCCGCCACTGCCCTGCGGTGAAGAGTCGTTCAACGACTCCTCGGAGCTGGGCGGCGGTGATCGCGGTCGCGTCGTCGACCGGGCCGAGCCGGACTGCGTCCAGGATCGCGGTCCAGGATGTGGCGCCCGGCTCCAGCACGGCGACGAAGGAATAGGGCCAGCCCGGAAATGAACTGCGAGGCTGTTCTCGCCCGGCCGTAGACGTGGCAGAACAGGCGCTCCGCCGAGCACGGCGCGTCCGAGCGAAGCCACGGCGACACATCGACCGCCAGGACCAGGCGCCCGCCGTCGAAACACGGCAGCGACAGTCCGGCCAGCACGGTACGCAGCCGGTCGGCGTCCAGCCGGCCGTGGTTCAGGCCGCCGTACATCGCTCCGTGCCCACGACGATGCTCGGGCAACAGCGTCAATCCGCCGAGGACTTCACCGCGCCGTCCTCGCACAGCACCGCGTCCACCAGCTCGAACAACTCGTCGCGCCGGGCGGTCAGACACTCGTAGCACTCCCCGGAAGCGTGACGCTTCCGCGAACGCTTCCCTCCGGACAGCGTCAGGCAGCAGACTCACCTCACGGCCTTCGTCTGATCATGTGCACCTTGGTCGGAGCACATGATCAGACGAAAGCCGCCTCCACGTTCAGGATTTCCCTGCTCGGGTGATCAAGCTCGACGGACCGTTCGACTGCCGAAGGGGCGATCCAGGCGGCACGAGGCCGTGCATGATGACCTCGTGGACACGACTTCATCGACGGCGATCGTCGAGGCAGGCTGGCAAGCCGTACGGACTGACGGGCGCGTACGAACCGCACTTCTGGCCGCCGCCTACGCAGAGCCCCGCTTGCGGCAGCTGTTTCCCTGGACTGGGATGGGTGAACTGCATTTCAGCCGCTGCACCGAGTATCGGCACACTTGGGACATCCCTTACATCCAGCCAGCGACTGGAGGCGGTTACTGGGTCTCGGGGCCCTCCGCACGGAGTCCGTGGGACCGGCGGATACACCCGAACAAGCCATCGCGATGGTCCTGGCACGCCTGCCGCTCGGCTGCCTGGCGTGACTCATCCAGAACAACGACGCTGAGCCACCCCAGGGACACGCGCGGATACAGATGACTGTGAACTCAACCTGCAGGCCCCGCCGTCAGGTGTTCGCGCCTCCCGAGCTGCCGGAGGAACGCTGCTCTTCGTCTTTGACAGAGTCACGGGTGGCGATCCGAGCCAGACGATGTCCAGCACGGACAGGTGCCGGACCAGCCGGTTGATCACGTAGACGACGGGCATCTGTCCGACGGAGGCGGCGCGGACGTCCTCGCCCTCCCGGTCGCCGTTGTTCCACTGGGGCCAGTCCCACGGCGAGCGCACCACGATGTCCAGGACGTCGCGGACCGTCTCCCTGGCGTGCTCGGGATGCTCAGTGAGCGTCTTGGCCGCCTGCGGCGACAGGCGTACCGCCCAGACGTCACCACTCACCGGCGGGCACCGAGGACATCGTCCAGGTCCACGAAGCCGGACTCGTCGCGCCCGGAGTCCATGTAGTCGTCGGCCGGCGCCGCAGCGACACGCAGCTGAAGGAACACAGAACTGAGGGATGAGCGCCCGGGTAGTCACCGGGGCAGAGCTGGCTGCCCGATGGGGAAGCGTCGGAGCTTGCCGCGGAAGGCGGTGAGTTCGTTGCTCTTGGGGGTGGCCTGGCGTTGGGCGAGGACGGTCCGCTCGCCGTGGACGAGTGCGGCGACCAGATGGACCGTGGCCGAGGTGGCGGTGCGTGAGCCGCGCGGAGGGCCTTGCCGTCGACGGCGATGCCCCGCAGCGGTGGCCGGTCTTCGACAGGGGCCGGTTGTCGTCGCTGATCTGCAGGTTCATCCAGGTGTCGTGCTCTGTTTTCACCACTCCGATACGTCGGATGAGCAGCCCATCATCGCCGGGAAGGAGTGACGTTTCGTCATACGAGAACGCACACGCCCTGCCCTGGATAGGATGGCGCATCCATCCGTGACGAGATTGGGGAGGAAAATGCATGGTGGTGCATCCGATGATTCAAGGGGACCCAGATGTTATCTCGGGGTACGTACTCCAGGGCCGCCTGGGAACTGGCGGAATGGGAACCGTATACCTGTCGACCACGCGCGGTGGACAACCGGTCGCCATCAAGACAGTGCGCCCGGATCTTGCGGTGGACCCACGTTTTCGGCAGCGGTTCGAACAGGAAGTGCATGCTGCTCGGCGCGTGCGGGGGCACTATATCGCAAACGTATTGGACAGCAATACCGAGGGACCTATGCCCTGGCTGGCCACAGAGTACGTTCCGGGTGTATCGCTAGCACAGGCTATTTCCGCTCATGGCACGATCCCGCTCAGAACATGTCTGGGGGTGGCGGCCGGCATTGCAAGCGCCCTGGAAACCATCCACGCCGCCCGCGTAATTCATCGAGACCTCAAGCCGGGCAACGTCGTCCTGACGCAAAACGGATTGTCCGTGATCGACTTCGGTATCGCACGAGCTATCGACTCAGATTCTCTGACAGGCGCCAACACCCGCATCGGCACCCCAGCCTTCATGGCTCCCGAACAAATTAAGGGGAACGCGCCGACCACGTCGGCCGCCGACGTGTTTTCCCTGGGATTGACTGTCCATGTCGCCTCGACGGGACTCCACCCCTTCGAGAAGGAACTATTCGCCGCCATTCCTTATCTTCAGGACGCCGCACCGGACCTCAACGCTTGTCCGGCCCCGCTGCGACCTCTGCTTGACCGCTGCTTAGCAATGAACCCCGCTGATCGCCCCTCAGCCACTGAGGTGGTTGCTATGTGCAGGGAGGTGGGCAGCCGGCTCGGTCTGACCGAGGTGATGCCCGAGGCCGGGTGGCTGCCCGAGCAGTTCACTGTGGTTTCAGTATCGACACCGAACCACTCGCCCATTCCGGCAGGTAATCTCGCAGTTCCGCCTCCGCCAGCACCACCGGCGCCTGCCGCCAGGACTTCGAGAAAGCGGCTCGCCGCAGGTTCTGCGGTACTTGCCGTCGCAGGAATTGCAGCCTTCATTGTCTGGATCGGCCCCTGGAACAGCAACACCGACGAAGGAAACCAGGCCTCGGACAACAAACCGAGCAGAGAAGCGACTACCCCTGGAGCCCCGACAGGAAAGCCTCCCAGTGAAGAGGAGGATGAAATTAACCTTAAGGACCGCGTCGACAGAGGGTTGATGGATTGCGAAAGCGCAAAAAGCCTCTACCGGATCAAGGGAGCAAAAGTCACGCTCTCATGCAAACCAAAGTACGGCCCAGGTACCGTGATCTCGGAGTCCGAAGCCAATCAAATCACCGTGACTGTCGCTTCATTTCCGAAGGGCGCAGAAGAATACGAATCGTTTATCAGAAGCGAGGAAAAGGAAGTTCAGGATGACGGCACGCGAAGCGAGCAAAAAGAAGACCCGAGCGTGCTCCCCCTCTTGAACGTGAGCGACTTCCCGTACCGGGGTCCTGTGGAGAATAAGAGAGGAGAGCAGATTGGTGAAGTTTTCACGCACGAAAATGTATGGGAATTTTCGACGATCGCTTGGACATTTACGAATGATTATTACGTCGACGCGCATGAGGAGTACTTCATTGTCATGGCCAAGAGCAAGGACAGAGGAGCGCTAATGAGATGGTGGAACTACTGGCCCATTTAGACCGTGTCCTACATGGTCAGTTTGAGGAGTCGTTTGTAGCAGCAGAGGGCGGCTGCCAGTCCGAGAAAGGCCAGGTAGTTGCCTGATTTCCGCTCGTAGCGGTGGTTGAGGCGGTGGTAGGTAAGCCAGGACATGGTGCGTTCGATGACCCACCTGCGTCGGCCGAGTCGTTCGCCGGATTCGATGCCCTTGCGTGCGATGCGGACTCCGATGTGTTTGCCCCAGAGCCATCGCCGCAGGTGAGGGATGTCGTACGCCTTGTCGGCATGAAGGCGGCGGGCTTGAATTCGGTCGCGTGGGATTCGTGTCCCATGTGGAAATGGGACAGCATCGGCTTCAGGGCCTGATGACCAGTACAACTGCCAACGGGAGTGTCTAATCAACGGCGGATCTGCTGATCAAGGAGAGACGCCAAGTGAGCGAGACAACGATCGAGCACGAGTCCGTCGAGGAGCCGGGCGGTGGCGCGGTGCCGTCGGCCACATCGGACGAACAGCTCGTCGCGATGCTGGTCGACCGAGCCCGCGACGAGGGCCTGCAGCTGACCGGTGAGGGTGGGCTGTTGCAGCAGCTGACCAAGCGGGCGTTGGAGTCGGCCCTGGAGTGCGAGATCACTAACCATGTCGTCTACGAAAAGCACGATCCGGCCGGGAAGAACAACGGCAACAGCCGCAACGGAACTCGTGCGAGAACCGTGCTGACCGACATCGGCCCGGTCGAGGTCAGGGTGCCCCGGAACACCGCCGGCAGCTTCGAGCCGCAGATCGTCAAGAAGCGGCAGCGCCGCCTGTCCGGCGTGGACGAAATAGTGCGCTCCCTGTCCGCGAAGGGCCTCACCCCCGGGGAGATCTCCGCGCACCTGGCCGAGGTCTACGGGGCGGAGGTGTCCAAGCAGACCATCTCCACGATCACCGACAACGTGATGGAGGGGATGACCGAATGACAGAACCGGCCACTCGACCGTGTCTATCCGGTTCTGTTCGTGGACGCCATCAACGTCAGGATCAGGGATGGGCAGGTCGCGAACCGGCCGGTCTACACCGTGATGGCGGTGACCGTCGAAGGCACCCGGGACATCCTGGGGATCTGGGCCGACGACGGTGGTGAGGGCGCCAAGTACTGGCTGCACGTGTTCACCGAGCTGAAGAACCGCGGCCCTGGACGATGTGCTCATGCTCATCTGCGATGGCCTCAAGGGCCTGCCCGAGGTGGTGGAGGCCGTTTGGCCTCGAACGATTGTCCAGACCTGCGTGGTTCACGTCCTGCGCAACAGTTTCCGTTACGCGGCATGCCAGGACTGGGACAAGGTCGCCAAGGCCCTCAAGCCCGTCTGCACCGCACCCAACGAAGACGCGGCGACAGAGCGGTTCGGGGAGTTCCAGGAAGCCTGGGGCGGGAAGTATCCGGCGATCATCAAGCTGTGGGAGAACGCCTGGGCCGAGTTCGTGCCCTTCCTCTCCTTTGACGTCGAGATCCGAAAGGTCATCTGCTCGACGAACGCGATCGAGTCCGTGAACGCCCGCATACGCAAGGCCGTACGGCCTGCGGACACTTCCCCAACGAGGCCGCCGCCCTCAAGTGCGTCTACATGGCGCTGATGAGCCTGGACCCGACGGGGGGGGAAGGGCCGCAAAAGATGGACCACGCGCTGGAAGGCACCCCTCAACGCGTTCCAGATCACCTTCGAGGACCGGCTCACCCCGGCCAACAACTGAACCTCAAAAACCAAAATCAGCCGTTAAATTGACACGCCCTGTGCCGGACTACGTCAGGACGAGAGGCACGGTGATGGTGAGGTGTTCGTCGGTGGTCGGCAGGGCGGTGGTGAGAGCGTTCATACGAGCTGCGAGGTGGCCGATCACCCGGCTGGTCAGTTCCTCGTCCCACTCCGCTGTGCCTTCCGGTCGCAGGCGCATCTCCTCCCTGGCAGGCGGGTTGTCACCGAGATAGCGCGCGGTGTCCATGTTGACGACCCAACAGGCCAGTGCGATCTTCACCTGCCCGGGTGCCGCCCACTGCGCCCGTATGTGGGCGCACATGCTGAAGTCGTCTCCGCCGAATGTGACCGTAGTGGAGAACGGCCTGCCACGGGGGTATTGCCGTATCAGCTTGAGTACTGCTGGTTCCACAACGGCTCGCGCCATAGGTTCCGTATACACCGTCTGCCCCCTGTCGCGCCTGGCCTTCAGCATCCCAGACGGGGCCTGCGGCGAACAGATCGCCTGCCGTCCCGACCGTTTCCTCTCCGGGGGAACGCTGTGCACCTCGTGGGCATGCGTACGGCGCCGCACCCTGGGGATGCTGTGGCCAATTCGGGACATGGCGTGACGTCACAATCGCGGGGCGGCCCGCAAGCCACTCGTTGATAACTGCGACCAGCACTGTCGCTTCGTAGCGCGCGGCCAAGGGCTGTCCCGCAATTCCTGGTGGATCAGCGCGCGGCGTCGGATGCGGTGCATCGCAAGGCGGAGAGGCGCCCGCATACTGGATGTATTCGGGCGTTTCGACAACTCGGCGAGGTGCCGTAGCTGTCGTCGTGCGCCCGCCAGGAATTGCGGGACAGCCCTCAGCCTGTCGTATCCCGTGGCATTTGCCGGACTGGGGCATTCCGTGGAATCCGGCAAGTCCGCGTCAGGATGACACCGGTCCGGCCGGCTCCAGCGTCCATGCGCGCTGTTCCTCGGTGTCCGGTACGGGGAGCTCTGGGCCTCCCCGATCCGGCTCCAGGCGGTGCCGGGCGCGACGCCGTCGAGCACCAGGAGCGGGATGAGGAGAGGGAGCGCCCGTACGGTATGGGCTCTCACCGGCATCCGCCGCAGGTCGGGCCCCGAGCTTGACGAGTCGAGCGCTGGTCGAGTCCTCGAAGGGCATGAGATGCGAAAGCCGCAGCGGGCGCGGCCCAGCCGGTACCGGCACCGCTCGCAGAAGCCGGGGCGAGCATAATGAGGCGATGCTGGAGTTGCTGCCGGGGATCGGCGTGGTCCTGCCCGACGGGGCCGGGACGCTCAGATTCGGGATGACCCCCGACGAGGCCGAAGTGATGCTGAAGGCGGCGCCCAGGAGCCACAGGGGAAGGCAGTGCATGACGTTGGCGCGTGCCGACTACAAGGAACTCCGGCACGCCCACGACGCCTGGCTCACCGGAATCCTCTTCGACCCGGCCTGGAGCACCTGCGCCGTCTTCGACGGCGTGACGGTGACCGTCGCCGGCGGCGGGCCCGGTCGTACGGACCGCCTGACCAGCATCAACATCGGCCCCGACCCGTCCAGTGGAGCGCCGTCGGCGACTCCTGTGGTGTGGGACGGCGTCGACCTGTTCGGGCACCCGGTCAAGGACGTCGTGTCCGTGCTGCCGGAACCCGTCCGTCCGTCCCTGCCGGCCGTCACCTCTCCTCGGACGACCACCGAGGTGACGGTGGAACCGCTGGGGCTGCGGCTCAGCGAGAATCCGTCGGCCGCCGACCGGTGGTCTCGGCTTACCCTGCTCGGCACGCCCACGGGCTGGGAGACATGCTGCGCGGGCACGTTCGCGTGCGCGGGGGACGGCGACGGGCTCGTGGGGATCCTCCGTTACTGATCGTTTCAGAATTAGATCGGTGTGGTGGCTTGGCAGTCGGGTATTGGGTCGGCAGGGTCTGATGGGTGTCTGCTGACCTTGTGCCTGATGATCTGTGGGAACGCATAGCCCCGCTGCTTCCGGAGCGACCGCCTCGAAGGCATCGGTATCCCGGGCGGTTGCCCGTGGATTGCCGTGCTGCTCTGCGTGGCATCGTTTACGGGCTGCGCAAGAGTGTGAGCTGGCGCGACGTCCCTGCAGAGCTGGTCGGCTGCAGTGGGGTGACGGCCTGGCGGCGTCTGCGGAACTGGACCGAATCTGGAGTATGACCACGCCCGCACGAGGTCCTGCTGGCAGAACTACGTAGAGAGGGCTTGCTGGAGAGGGACGACGCCGTGATCGACGGCTCGCACGTCAGGGCCCTCAAAGACATCTCAGGGAGCCAAGAAGTCAAGCTGGCTGCCCGGCGGAGTGTGCGAGTAGTGGGCTGAAGGCGTGCTGTTCGTCGTAGCGCTTCCGGGTCTGGAGACACTGGTGGAGCTGGCCGAGGAAGCGGTTGAGCAGGTTGCGTTGGGCGGCGTTGTGCCATTCTCCGTGTTCGCGTCGGCGCCGGTAGTGGGCGTCGGCCCCGGTGAGGTCTGGAAGGCGGCGAAAGCCCAGAGGAAACCGGCGTTCATGAGCCGGTTGTTCTTGACGAAGCAGCGTCCAACGAAGCGCTTCTTCCCGGAAGTACGCGTGATCGGTGCGGAGCCGGCATAGGACTTGAGGGCTCTCGCGTCGGTGAACCGAGCCCGGTCGTCGCCGATCTAGGCGAGCACCCTGGCGCCGAGGAGGGGCCGAGGCCAGGGAAGCTGAGCAGGATCTCGCTGTCCGCGTGCTGGTGGAAGCACTCTTCAGCGGCGCCAGCGAGGTCGTCCGCGGCCTGGCAGGCAGCGGCCAGTTGTATGAGGAGGGCCTGCAACTGCTGGCCGAAGGCGTCTTCGACTGCTGGTATCTGGCGAGCGTACTCGGCACGGAAAACGGCCAGCAGGCGCTCGGCTTCCGCGTCGAAAGAGCGGGGGCGACCACTGCGTTTGAGGGCGGCTCGCAACTGGGCGAGGGTGAGCCGGGCGGCCTTGGCCGGGGTGGGAGCCAGGGCAGGAACGAGCCGAGCATCGGGACGGGTCAGGCCACCCTTCTTGCTCTGGAAGGCGATAAGAGCGGCGGGATAGTACTCGCGCAGCAGTGAGAGGACCTGGTTGGCGATCTTCTGCCGGCTCCAGACGGCGTCTTGCCGGGCGCGGGCCAGCACGGTGATGGCCTGGGCGAGTTCGGAGTCGGCCGGCAAAGGACCCGCTGGGTCGTCGAGCGCACCTTCGCCTGGCTGCACCAGTTCAAAAGGCTCCGCATCCGCTACGAGATACGCACCGACCTCCATCTCGGTCTGCTCCAACTCGCCTGCAGCATAATCTGCTTGAGATGACTCCGAACTGCATTCTGAAACGATCAGTTACTGATTCGTTTCCGGCTGGGCGTGGCCGATCTCGCGGCGAACTCGTTCGCCTACTCGCCATTGCAGGAGACCGTACTCAGCCTGCGGATGTGGACTTGTCATGCCCGGCGCTTCCCTGCCCTGCGCGAGGACAGACATCACGTCATGTCACACAGAGACCCGGGGCGTTGGGGCTCCTGGGGTCTCATGCTGTCGGCGCCGCCAGCATCACGTGGCGCCGTGCGGGGCGCCGTCGACGGATTCGGCTGCTGGCGATAATCGACCGATGGCCATCATCGAACGCCCCATGACGCCCCTGAACGCTGACGAGCGCACGACGCTCGAAAGCTGGCTCGATTTTCATCGCACCACACTCGCCATGAAGTGCGAGGGCCTGGACGATGAGCAGGCCGCCGTCGCATCCGTGCCGCCGTCCGCCTTCACCCTGACCGGTCTCGTCCAGCACATGGCGGAGGTGGAGCGGAACTGGTTCCGCCGAGTGTTCGCCGGAGAACAGGCCCCGCCCATCTACGACCCGCAGGCCGACCCCAATGGCCCCGACGGCGGCTTCGAGCTGACCGGGGGCACCACCCTGTACAACGCTCTGGCCACCTGGAATGGGGAGATCGCACGCGCCCGCGAGCACTGCGCCGACCGCGCCCTGACCGACACCGGCCGCTTCATGGAGCAAGACGTCAGTCTCCGCTGGATCTACGTCCACATGATCGAGGAGTACGCCCGCCACAACGGCCACGCCGACCTGCTCCGGGAACGCATCGACGGCACCACCGGCGTGTAGCGCTTCCGGATCAGGCAGTGTTGGCTCGGTCGACGACGGCGCGTAGGCGCCGGTCGTCGGCGTAGCGGTTTCGCCAGATGACGAAGCGGCGGATCATGCTGCCCTGCTCCGTAGGGTCAGCGTGGTCCGTGCCGTCGAGCGCGTTGGCGGTGCGCAGCCTCTCCCGCATTCTGGCCCGATGCCGGGGCGCAGCCGGCTCGCTGGGATCGGCCAGAGGTCGCCGGTCCAGGGCGGGCGCGGGGATGTGTGGGCGGCGCCGGGTGGGGAGGTGGGACAGAGCCCACCGGGCGGTGGAGAGGCCGTAGCCGGACTCCAGGCCGTGCACGGTCTTCGGCTCGCTGATGTCCAGGCGGTGGGTGGAGATGGCAGCGGCCACGATCCGGTCGTCCAGGCAGGCGTCGCGGCGGCGGCCCGCGCCGGACGAGGGCGAGGTAGCGGCGGGCTTCGGCGAGCAGGTGCCTGCGGTGCAACCGGCCGCCGTCGTTCAGCACGAACACCATCGCGGCGACAACGACGGCTGTCAGGGCGACATCGACCACGGCGGCGCCCCGGGCCCGGATCACCACAGCCACAACCACAGCCACAACACGGGCGTATTTGAGAGGGAGTTGAAGATACCCACGTCCACGTTGGAGGTGAGGATCGCGGCTGTCTTCCACTCCTTACGCAGTTGTGCGAGTGCCGGGCCTTCTACTTCGGCGGGCTCGTCATCTTCGCGGCGATACCGTTCGGCCTGGCGCGGGCCCGTTCGGTGACCACGGGCAGAAACTGCGGCTCGCCGTCGTCGTCGACAGCGGTGACGTACTCCCGCTCCAGCTCTGCCGAGCAGACGGCGATCCAGTCGCTGCGCCGGGCGCTCCGGCGGATCAGCTCGTGCGGCACCCCGGCAATCTCCATCACCGGCCGGCGCCCCGGGGTTACGGTGCGCGGCTCGGTCACCAATCCCAGCGCCTCGCAGACCTCCACGGCCACGAGCTCGTCGTAGGGCGCGGATGCGGCCACGGTGTTCTCGTGCAGGGCCGTGGTGGGGATCGAGCCCCATAACCCGTCCGGGCGCTGCCCCTTCCTAGTCAGGAGCACATCGTCATGAGGCAACGGCATACCGGACCTCGCCTCGCAGTGACGGAAGCGGGCGGCGACCAGACCGCCGGTCGGCCGCACCCGGTGGATGCCGTCCCACCTGTACCGGATCACCGCCATCGCGTCCTCGATCCACTCCAGCACCCTCTCGATCGCGCGCTCGTGCGCGGCCTCGATCACCCACCGGCTCTCCTCATCCCCAGCGCCCACAGCAGGTAGACCGTCGGCTGCGGCAACACTAGATCGGCACCCGTGACCGTCACCCGCCGCCCGAGCGCGCCGGCCTTCCACGCCTCCCCCGGAGGCACACCTGCGGCCGGCAGTCCGGCCTCGATCCGGTCCACGTACGGATGCAGGCCCCGCTCGCCGAACGACCTGCGCATCAAGGGTGTACGCGTCGCGCCTGGCGTCTACGAGCCGGCCTGGGCGCCGGACAGGTGCGCGACGTGGTCGTACGGCCGGGAGAAGTCACCGGCCCGTACGCCATCTCAACCGTGGCCCCGGAGCTCCGGGATGCCCGTCGTGGGAGCGGCGTGCTCGGTATGGACGTGCCCGTGACTCGGCAGGACAAGGAGAAGGTGAGGGCACGAAGATCCCATGGAGGTACGCGATTTGACCCTTCACGCCACCTCCACACATACTGAGTCCAGTGCAATATCACATTGCAACTGCATCCTGAGTGCATCAGTGATGCCTATGAACCACACCTCTGAACAGAGAGAACTACCCTCATGTCTCGTATCGCTCTGCTCGCCACCGCGGCCGTGGGCCTGGCCTTATTCGGCGCGGCCCCGGCCACCGCCGCACACGCCACCAACACCGCTGCCACCACCGTGACGTGCGGTCCGTCCGCCCTCCGGGTGGGCTTGTCGACCAAGGTGTGCGCCGAGATCACCGGCAACACCGTGCAACTGAGCGGCCAGATAAGCCTGGCGGGCCCGCCCAGCCCGGGCTCCACGCTCCCGGTCAAGGACCTGACCACGACCCTCACCGGCAACGCCGTAGGCGGCACCTCCCTCGGCCACCTGGTGCAGCCGGTCCGCTTCCAAGCCGCGACAACCCTGGTACGTGGCGTCGGCGGCACCGTCCCCTGCGGCTCGACCGTCCACGCCGAGTTCACCTCATCCGCTCTCGGCTATCCCTCCAGCCCGGTGACCCTGGACGTTCCGGTCACCTGCTGACGAACGTCCGACACAGGAGCAGGCTGCGCGGCCGGAACCGGACGCGGAGCCTGCCAGGGCGGCGAGCCGGTCTTGCGGGTCCGCCGCCCCGGCGGCGCCCCACCTGTCGGCGGCGATGAGCCGCCGGCCGGTGTGCTCGGTGCAGGCGAGTGGCATGACCTCGGTCAGCTCTTCGTGGACGTCGGTCCAGGTGACGTCCACGTCGCTCTGCATCTCGGCGACGGTGCCTTTGCCTCCGCCTTTGCCGTACGCGACGATGTATGGGCGCCGTAGCGGTAGACACCGTTCGAACTGGTCCGGGAGAAGACCCGGGTGCTCGGATCTGGCCTGGGCAGGCCGCGCAAGAAGCCCGACAGCCCTGCGGCCGACAGGGCTTACAGCAACGCCCCAGCCGCGAGTACGTGCGGTGGCGGGGAATCCGCCACACCATCCCGGAGAGAACCGACAGCCGGGCGGCCCGCATGCGCAAGGGCGCACGCGGTGGACGGCCGCCCGGCTTTGATGAGGTCCGCTACAGGAATCCCAACACCGCGAGCGGACGATCAACCTCCCGAAGCAGCCCCGGGCGATCGCCACTCGCTACGACAGGCGCGGTTATGCCTTCCACCGCGCCGCGACAGCGGCAGCTCGTACCATCCGGCTTCGGTCCTGATCAGGGCCAGTCCTAGGTGATGGGGTACATGTGGGCGTAGGGATCGGGCTCGCCTGTGGAAGGGTCCAGTCCGGCACCGAGCCGTCGATGTTGCTCTCGCCAGCTGACGAATGCGTCTGTCCGCTTCCAGAGCGACTCATCGCCGAGCGGGCAGGCGTCGAACTGGCCCAGCATCATGCGGGTGATGAACTGGACCATGTTGCAGTCGAACAGGGCCCACGGAGACTCGCCCCACGAGTGGTGCCGACGCCAGGCTATGACAGGCCACTTGTCCGGATCTGGGTCGTTCATGAGCCAGGCCATCTCGTTGGCGTTCATCCCGGAGCCCCAGGGCAGGACGGCATCGGCACCCAGCGTCACGTCCGGGATTCCTGCGCCGTCCTCCCAGAGCCCACGCAGGCCGTCCGTCATGCCTCCGATGTGACACGCTTCCCACCCGCGCACATCACTGGGGAGTGGCGGCAGAATGACGAGCTCTCCGATATCGCCCACGCCGTACGTGTCCAGCAAAGCCTTGTAGTCACTCGGCAGCTCGGTGTCGAGCGTGACTTCGGCCGCAGCCCAGTCGATCTGCTCGCCGCCTGCGAAGTCTGCTGGTACGAGATCGAGCAGTACGGCGACGTCCGGATGAATGCCCATGGTGAAGCCCCTTGAGGTCAGTGGTCAGCAACCCTAGTTGCGTGGGCTGACACCGTTGCCCCGGATAGCCAGGTCCCCAGAAACCCGCCCAAGTGTTCGACGTGGGAAGCCATGACGGTGACCACCAACACCGCGGGTGTGACCCCAGCAGGACGACCCCAGCAACCGTCCCGGCCGGACCGGGCGAGCCACCCCGTGTGTGTCAGCGGCCATGGAGATGCCCATGCGGGTGGCCGTTGGGTGTCCAGGCCGGTGGCCATCAGAAACCCAGACGCTCGGCCAGTGGTGTTCCCAGGGTGGGGGCAGTTCACGTCGCTCGCCGCTGCAGCTGGTGGTCCTGGGCCGGCTGCTCCCAGCGAATGCCGCTCAGCACAAGGTCGGCGTCCTCGCCCGGCCGGACGTCCAAGCCGGTCCGGAACCAGATTCCGGTGAGAGCGGAACGGTGCGGCACCGGGTCGAGTTCAGCGGCGACGGATTCGAGCGGAAGGCACCGATACACAACGCGGGCAGCAGCACCTCGACGGAGCCGAAGGCGTACGCAGGCTGGTCCGGGTGTTCGCGGGTGGGAGGAACCAGGCGGGGACCGGCGTGACGGTAAACGCACGTTCAGCCCGCTTCTGGAGGCTCCCGGCCTTCAAGTTATTGGTGAATTTGTACGAGTAGCCCTCCAGCATGCCTCCATAGGCCTCCGTGGGTCGGTGTGATGCGCGCAGCTCGGTGAACTCGATCAAGCGGCCGGACGTGCGGGCTGTGCGACTCGGAGGCATGTAGACACCCTGAGCGTAGGTCCACTTCCGGGTTGCCCCGGCTCCGATCTTCCCGACCCTCGCCGCTTATGGCACCGCACCGCGTGACCGCGCCGTGACGGCGTCCCCGCCGGCCAGGCCTGCGCACCGACCGGCCAGCCCGGACGCCATCAGGCAACGGCCCGGTCCCGTCGCGCCCTGTCACCGCCGCCGAAGGCCCTCCGGTGGACCCGCGTGGGCGGATCACGGAGCCGCACCGGAGCAGCCGTACAGGAGCAGTCAGGGCAGCCTCACCGGAGCGCCACCACACCCCTGACCTTGAGGTTCCGATGGAGGTATATGGTCGTATTGGCGAATTACTCACCGTGTGCGCCATGTCGGGTACATACGTCACCTTGCGGCACGACCCGATGCATGGCGTGAGCAGGAACGACGAAGGAGTCGGAGCAAAGTGAAGGCTGCACGCTATTACGACCGCGGTGACATCCGTATCGAGGATGTCCCGGAGCCCACCGTCCGACCGGGCACTGTGGGCATCGACGTCGCGTACTGCGGGATCTGCGGCACGGACCTGCACGAGTACCTCGATGGACCGATCTTCGTGCCGCCGGCCGGCCATCCGCACCCGGTGTCGGGCGAAGCCGCCCCCGTGACCCTCGGCCACGAGATGTCCGGCACCGTCTACGCGGTGGGCGAGGGTGTCGAAGGCCTGGAGCCGGGCGACCGCGTCGTCGTGGAGCCCTACATCCTGCGCCCCGACGTCGACACCAGCGAGAACAACCCGACCTACCACATCTCGCCCGACATGAACTTCATCGGGCTCGGCGGCCGAGGCGGCGGGCTCGCGGAGAAGATCGTCGTCGAGCGCCGTTGGGTCCACCCGGTCGGCGACGTCCCGCTGGACCAGGCTGCCCTGATCGAGCCGCTCTCGGTGGGTTACCACGCCTTCCAGCGCTCGGGCGCGAAGGCGGGCGACTTCGCCCTCGTCGGCGGCGCCGGTCCCATCGGACTGCTCACCTGCGCGGTCCTCAAAGCGATGGGCGTCAAGGTCGCGGTCTCCGAACTCAGCCCGCTGCGCCGCCAGAAGGCGCTGGACGCCAAGGTCGCCGACCACGTCATCGACCCCGCCACCACCGACGTCGCCGAGGAAGTCCGGCGGCTCACCGACGGTAAGGGCGCGGACGTCGCCTTCGAGGCCACCTCCGTCAACGTGGTCCTCGACACCCTGTTCGATGCGGTGAAGCCGGGCGGTGTCATCACGGTCATCTCGATCTGGGGCAAACCGGCCTCGATCGACATGCAGAAGCTCGTGCTCAAGGAGGTCGACCTGCGCGGCACCATCGCGTACGTCAACTCCCACCCGCAGACCATCAAGCTCGTGCAGGAAGGGCGCATCGACCTTGCGCCCTTCATCACGAAGACCATCGGGCTCGACGACCTCGTCGGCGAGGGCTTCGAGACCCTGATCCACCACAACGAGACCGCCGTCAAGATCCTGGTCGATCCCCGCGCCTGACGCGCACGGCGAGATGTCCATGCCCTCGCAGGACACTCCGGCAGGTTCGATCCTGCCGGAGTGAGGGTGTGGGCGGCTCTTGCCGAACATCACCTCACCCGCCCCGTTCTCACGGATCACGATCCGTGAGAACGGGGCGTCGCTGTTCCTCGGCGGCGCTGTTCCTCGGCGGCGATGTCGCTCGACCGTCCGCGTCGAGTCCCTGTCGTCGACGGCCGTGCCTTCGCCGCGCCCGATCCCGTACCGCGCGACCTGGCACAAGATGTCGTCGTGGGCGCCGGGCCGACGCGGGCACAGGCATTCCATGACGCTGCGAAGATCTACCTGGGTGACGTAATGATCAATGAGAGCTGACCACCTTGAATCCCGCTGGTCCGTGGTGCTTGGGAGGCTGGCCCGGGCCCTCCACGTCAGCAACGCGACAGCTTCGTCCCACGAGGCCGCGCGAAGACCGGCAGGCATGGCGACGACGACCCGCGCAGGCGGCTCGGTCACCCGCCAACGCACGCCCCTCGGCACACTGCGACAAGGTCGGCAACGAGCGGTTCGACGCCGCGTCAGCCAAAGTGGTCAAGGGCAGCGACATCGCCCCACGCGCTCTTCGGAAGCGCTGCGAGACGGCCGCGAAGCGGCTGACCAAGGCGAGGTGCGCAAGCTCATCACTCCCTGGTCGGCCGCCCCTGGCCCTGTCCGCTCCCAACGTCGTCCTCATCCAGGCTGGGGTGCGTCGGGTTCGCGCGGCGGGCGCAGAGCGCCGGCATCCGGGACCTGTGCGGTGAAGCTGTAGCGGCCGAGCAGGTTCAGGTTGCGGTGCTTGAGCGGGGAGAGCCGGGCGATGTCCTTCTCGCGGATCTCGTGGCCCTCGGCCTGGAGCTGGGCGATGGCGGCGTCGATGTCCTTCGTGGTCCACAGCACGATGGCGTCGGCAGCGAGGGTCGCGAACGGAACGCCGCATGGGCAGGCCCGGTTGAGTCCCTCGTCGCCCGTCGGTCCGCAGTACCCATTGCTGTTCTTCCAGTTGAGCAGTGGCTGAAGGCAGACGGCGTCACCAGGGTGCATCTCATAGTGCCGTCCATCTCATCGGCATACCGGCCTGCCATCAGGCGGTCGCGCCTCCCCGAGGTGCTGGAGAAGCGCCGCTCA
Organism: Streptomyces sp. NPDC001787; assembly: GCF_040297465.1. Taxonomy (NCBI): domain Bacteria; kingdom Bacillati; phylum Actinomycetota; class Actinomycetes; order Kitasatosporales; family Streptomycetaceae; genus Streptomyces; species Streptomyces sp. NPDC001787. The sequence goes on along the minus strand of NZ_JBEOZE010000039.1, from coordinate 36,564 downwards.
TTGCCATCGACGGAGCCACGGTGGCAGCGAGAAGACGTTCCTCCCCTCCCCCAGTGCGTCGACTGCCAGGCCCCGGCGGAGCTTCGTCGCGGTCCACTCGACGCCGTACCTGCGCAGGGCAGGGGCAGCCGCCGGGAGGCCATTCGGCCGGATCCTGGTCACTCGCGGACCTGTTGGAACGTGCCGTGACCGCGAACAGCGGCGCCGCCCGGCCAGAGAGTCGCCTCCACCTCGCGGCGGCGCCGCAGTCCAGCCCGAGGTACCAGGTGGCGGGGAGCGTCATGCGGGAAAGCGCGCGGAATCCGCGACACTCAGCCGTGGCGGGCCGGGGTCGTGGGGATCAGTCGATCTTGACGGGGCCGATCTGCTCGTCGAAGGAGCCGAAGCTCTGCTTCGCCACAGGCCCGGCTGGCATGACGGTACAGAGGCTGCTGCGGTAGAAGGTGGCAGTGTAGGCCGTGTTGTTGTAAAAGCTGTATCCCCAGGCGCTGGGGCCGCCGTCGTAGCACTGGTTGGTCCTGGCGAGGCTGATCTGCCAGCGGGTCCCGGTCAAGTCTTTGTTCTCGTAGATGCAGACCTGGTTGACATCGCAGTCGGGCGCGAGGCGCAGCGTGGTCAGCCGGTCGCCGATGGCGTTGGAGCCGGTTCCGGGCTTGAGCACGTGGTACAGGCCCTCAGTGCACGATCGTGTCTCGGAGGCTTCGAGCTGGAAGCGGGTCTTGTTGGCCAGGGACCGGATGCGCGAGACGGTTCCGTCCGGCCAGGCCGCGTTGGGGGCGTTGCACTGGCCCAGCGGCAGCGCGCTCTCCTTGAACTGGCCCGTGAATCCGGCTCTGACCAGATGCAGAAGCTTCCCTCCGGACACTGCTCCGACCGGCTTGTGCCGGTGCCGCTGTGACCGGGACGGCCGCAGGTGTCAGCAGCATGGTCCCCCCGGCCGTAGCCAGCCCGAGGGCCGGCGTCCCCAGCCTGCGGCCCGAAATTTTGATCATGAATCCACCCCTCGCCGGCCCGCTCCGCACAGGAGGCGCAAGAACTGCCCCTGCCTGGAACACACCATTCGATGACGCCCTGACGACCGTCTGGTGAAACGCTCACACGCAGGCCGTTTCCGAGGGGTGACGGCGCGTATCGTTCACCGGAATGGGGTACGGATGGCCGGCTCAGGGCGCCAGACCCATCCGGCTCCCTCCCCGAGCACCAAACCGGTCAGCCGGCGGCTCGTGTGCGCCTCGCCGCCTACGCCGGTCTCGCCCCGGCGACCCGGAGTTCGGGCTCGTCGATCCGCCGCGAACAGCCGCGAGCGGTCCGAAGCCTCCGTCCTGGGACTGCCTGACGGCGGAGGACATGGCGGAGCGTACGCGGGAGATGCCCGCGGCGCCCTTGAGCCTGCGCCAGAATCGGGCACTGTCGTGGCCGGGGAGGTCGTTGAGGAGGGCGGCAAGCCGCTGTTCGTCGTCAGTCACGAATGGCTCCGGCTCTGCTGCGCGTTGTGAGGCATGTGGTTTTGCTGGTCGGGCGGTTTGCGGCGGGCTTCAGCAGAGGGCGGTCGGGCGTGCGGGGCGGCGGGACGGCTCGCAGCAGTTTCCACAGGGGGCGTGACCGGCCGCCCACGCGGTGAGGGCGCGGCGGTCGACGACATGGAGCCGTTGCTGCTCGGCGACGGTGACGGCCGGGTTGGTGACGCGGCCGTTCGTCACGGTCACCGCGACGTCGGCGCCGTGGACTTGGCGGGCGGTGCGCGGGCTGCATGCCGTGATGTGCCTCATCTGCGCCGACGTGAGTTCATCCAAGAGGCCAGGAGGAACAGCGGCAGGGTGACCCCGATCAGCAGCGCGGTACCGGTGACCGCGCTTGAGAGGAAGCGGCCTCCCAACCGCGCGATGCCCTGGTACCAGCCGGCCACGACAGCCATCAGCACCAGGTATCCGCCGATAGCGGTGCCCACGACCTGACGGACCAGTGCGGGCCAGCCCCGCCCGGCCGGGCCAGGAGTCAGCCGTTGCGCAGGCGTCCAGGACTTGGCCGGGCGGCGTCGGAGAATGAGCAGGCCGAGGCCGAGATAGCCCATGACCAGGAGGTAGCCGGTCAGCATGACCGTGACGTTGAGGTGTACGGGAAGCACGGCAGGCGTCTGATCGTCAGGTGGGATCCTGCAGGAGGAAGTGCCAGCCGCGTACGAAGGTGTGCCAGCCGAACCACAACCACAGGGCGAACAGGGCCCAGCGCCCTGCGGGGTAGCGCATGACGGCGTTGGTCGTGTCGCTGAGGGTGGGGAAGCCGTCGTCGGGCCGCAGCAGACCGACGCCCTCCCAGGCGAAGATGGCGCCGAACAACGCGGCCCAGACGAGGTAGCCGATCACCGGATGCTCTGCCATGGGATCTCTCCTGCTCTGATGGGGTTGTCGGTGGCTGTCAGGTCGATGATCGGTCACAGCGGGCTCGGCGCCGCGGACCCGACGCGCGCGTCAAGCCGCGGAGGAGAAACCGCCTGTCCCTGACACGGCCCGACGACCAAGGGCCACCGCTGGCGGCCGATGGGCCGAAATCGTCCCCGTCGTCCGCCGACTGGCCGGCCTCTGCAACGCGGGAGTACGGAGTGTTGGTACAGCGGCTGGTGGAGCGGGTGCACTCGGGCAGCTAGCTCACGCTCAGCCGCTCCACCGCCTCCGCCCTGTCGTAGGGGCTGGCGGTTGGCGCGATTTGCCAGGTGTGTGCGGTATCCGCAGAGCGGGGGGCTGACCGCGGGGAGGCGAGCGTTCCGTGAGCGGGTCCGGAGCGAAGCGGTCGTGATGCTCGCCGTCGGGCGGGGCAGTACGGGGATCGCGAAGGCATCTGGTCGGTCCTGCGCCGGACTCAGCCGGGCCAACACCGCCTTCACCGACCCCTGCCACCTCATCCACCGGCCACGACACGGACTCCGCCGGATCCCGTACAGCAGCGACATCATCAACGGATGTCTCAGCGCCACCGGTCTCACACCGACGACACCATGCCTACAGCCTCAGCAGAAGAGCTGGTTCGCAGAGACTTCGCGCGCTTACGCGTTTGGCTGCGCCACCCTCTGCGCTCCCACACGTGCCGTCCACCGGCCGTCTGCGGCCGGGACTGGGTAGTGGGACCGGCCATACCTGCAACACGCGGGCCGCTGCCGGCCGGGACGGGGACGGCGCGCTGTCCCGGCGGGCGGCCCTTCAACGCTCGCTCGGCACGGTATTCGACGTCCAGGACGTGACCGGATGATGGTCCAACCGGCGCGCGTCCAGCGGTACACGGACCCAGCGGCCGACGACCCGAACCAGATGCCATGGGGACTGTCCGGCACATCGGGGCTGCCCGCCGGGAGGCATCCCCGCCGGAACGCCATGGAGACGTCGGGATGGGCATGGTCGGCCCACACGAAGAGATGCCCCTCACGGCCGATGTACCGGGCGAGCTCCTCGACCTTGCCGAAAGCGAGAACCAGCCTGACGGCTTGCCACTCCGCACCCGTCGATCGCCCACGATCTTGAGGGAAGCGAGCCTACGCAGGTCCTCTGCACGCTGCGGCGTGCCCAACTCGCCAGGTGGAATGCTGTCGTTCCAGCCGTTCATACCGATCCTGTCCACGCCGTCCTGTTCCAGGTGCTGGAGAAGTCCGACCAGTGGCGTGGCCGACCTCTTCGCGTGCGTGCCAGGAGCAACTCGACCAGCCGGTCTCCTTGCAGGCCGAGGATCAGCTGACCCGTAGTGCTGGTCAAGGCCCTGCCAGAGGCTCTGACGGCCGAGCCGGTCAGGGAAGACACCTCAAGGGCAGGTTTCGTCCCGGCTTCGCCGAGCGGGTCCAGGAAAGATCCGCCTTGCCGTCCTCGGCCTGGTCGTCATAGCCGAAGCCTCGGGTCTCCAGGGCCTCGTTGACCGCAGCCTCCGCCCAGAGTTCGTCCGGGCTCAGGTGCACCGCCTTCTTCCGCTGCAAGGCCCTGCCCACCGACAAGTTGTGGGGGTTCCGAGAGAGGCGCAAACTGAGAGGTGGTGCCCGGGGGTCTGCCAGCCTCGCAGAGCCGAGGAAGCCAACACCATTGCGAAGGGCTGATTTCTCATGCCCTGGGAACACAATGTGCCCAGCGAAGGCCAGGCGAAAGTCGCAGCAGGCACCAGCCCCACGAGCTGGTACACAGCAAATGACAATGTGCAGCACATCGTCTATCTCGGAGACGACATACGCCTCCATGAGTCCGTCTTCCGGTTCGTACGCGGAGGCTTTCGCTGGGAACCCGGCGGCCTCACCGACATGCCGTCAAGGGCAGCGGAAAGCTGCAGCCCAACGAGTTGGTACACGCCTACTCAGGCAAGTGGCCAGGCGCAGAACATCGCCTACGTCGGAGAAGACCGGAGCATCTACCGGCTCTTCTTCCGGTTCGGACCCGGAGGCCTCCGCTGGGAATTCGACATGCCCAGCAGAGGCCAGACACGGGCGACACTCACCCCCACCAGCCCTACGAGTTGGTACAGCCCGGCGGACAACGCACAGCACATCGTCTACGTCGGCCACGACCAGCAGATCCATGAGCTTTACCAGCTGTTCTCGCCAGGTGGTTTCCGCTGGCAGCACAACGTCCCCAATCTGGGTCGGCCGAGGGCATCCTTGTACGCCAGCCCTACGAGCTGGTACACGCCTTACGACGACGTGCAGCATATTGCCTACATCGGAGACGACGCACAGATCCACGAGCTCTTCTTCCGGTTCGCGCCCGGAGGTTTCCACTGGGAACACAACGTCATCAGCGCGGGTCGGCCAGGCGTCGCGGGCATCGGCCTCACCAGTTGGGTCACGCGTTCCGACCGCACGCAGCACGTTGCCTACATGGGAACCGACCAACAGGTCCATGAGGTGTTCTTCCGGTCCGCTCCAGGAGGCTTCCGCTGGGAGCACAACGTTCCCGGCGCAGGCCTGCCATCGGGGGTGATAAACGCCGCACCCACCAGTTGGGTCACAGGTTCCGACAACGTGCAGCACATTGCCTATGCGGGGATCGACGAGAAGATCCATGAAGCGTTCTTCCGCCTGGCGCCCGGAGGCGGTCACTGGGAACACAACGTTCTCAGCGGAGACGGGCCGAAGGCCAGGGCGGGCACGAGCCGGCCCACCAGCTGGGTCACGCGTTCCGACAACGTACAGCACGTCGCCTATGTAGGAGTCGACGAGAGGATCCACGAGGCGTACTTCCGATTGCCGGGCGAAGACCTCTCGCTCGATCACTTCACGTTCGCAGGAGACATCTCACCGACAGACCGTGACACAGTGATCCAGCGCCACATCTTTGCCGTGTCCCGTGTTTCGGGGTGCACCAATCTGTCGGACGAGGAGCGGCAACGGCTTCGTCAGACCTACAATCGGCCCATTCATCACACGGTAAACACCGATCCTCATCAGAACGGGAGCGCATACGTGGACGGATCGGAGGTGAGTGTCAATTTCGGAGTCCTCTTCCCGCAAGGAAACCAGGAAATATCACAGACACTGATACATGAGATGATGCATTGCGCAGGGTATACCCACCCCGTGCGACGACTTCCGCCTGCGGGGAGAAGCTGCGCCAATCCCGACCCGGCCGTCTTCGACTGCCCCTTCGACAACGGCGTGTACTACGGAACACCTCCCTTGCGGTCGGAGTTCTGCATTGCCGGAGATCAAAGCCTGGCGATCTCCAGGCTGGAACGTAAGGCCGACCGAGAAAGCTGTGTGATCGACGAGGACGGGCTGGCCACCATCCACACCGACCTGACAGGTTGAGCCGTCAGGTCGGTGTGCAGGCGCGTCACTTGTGCGCAGAAAGGGCTTCTCCGGGGTCCCGGGAGGGTGGGGCGATTCGGATACCCACGTTGCCCTACGACCGTCGGCCGTAGTAACTGATCATTCCAGAATGAGATCGCTGTGTTGGCTTGGCTGTTGGGTGTTGTGTCGGCAGGATCTGCCGGGTGTCTGTTGATCTCCTACCCGATGACCTATGGGAAACGCATAACCCCGCTGCTGCCGGTTCGTCCGTCTCGACGGCACCGGTACCCCGGGCGGCTTCCGGCCGATGACCGTGCTGCTCTGCCGGGCATCGTTCTACGTGCTGCGCAGGGTGCGCGCCGGCGCGACGTTTCCTGCGGAGTTGGGCGGCTGCAGTGGGGTGACGGCCTGGCGGCGTCCGCGGGACTGGACCGAAGCCGGCGTATGCCCCCGCCTGCACGACGCGTCCTGCTGGCGGAACTGCGTAAAGAGGGCCTGTCGAAGATGGAAGACGCCGCGATCGACGGCTCGCACATCAGGGCCCTCAACAGGGGCTCACACCGGACCTTCGCCGGTCGGCCGTGCTCGGCCCGGCAGCAAACACCACATCATCGTCGATCGGCACGAAACCCCGCCCGCCGTCTCGCTGACCAGCGGAAACCGTCACAGCGTCGCCCAACTCCCACCACTGCCGGACGCCGTGCCCCGCACCCGCTGCAAGCCGCGCGCCGACATCCAACTCGCCTGCAGAATCCTCTGCTTGCGACGACTCCGAACCTGATTCCGAAACGATCAGTTGGTCGTGTGCGTGGGGTAGACCTCGACGTCGGTGTAGGCGCCCTTGATCTCTCCCGCGCCCGCAGGCCACTTCAGGCTCACGGTGTGGGTCTCGTTCGGGGGCGTCACCTGGATGTTGGTCGGGGAAGCGAGGCTGCCGCCGGTGTTGTCGATGTCGTAGGCGAGGTTGAAGACAGCGGCGTCGCCCGGCTTCAGGATGGTGACACGCGGCTGGGCCTGGCCACGCTCGATGGGGTTCGAGGTGCCGTCGGCGTCCTTGATGTCGACGCCGGCGAAGCCCGTTGCCGAGCAGGTGGTCGAACCCCGGTTGATCATGGTGATGTCGATCCTGCCGGATTCCGCGTCGGGCGCGGCGTCCATGGCGTCGATGGCCAGGTTCGCCGTCTTGCAGAACGTGACCTTGCCTCCGGTCTCCGTCTCGCCGTTCGCGGCGTCAGAGCGGGCCCCAGCACCCTCACCGGAGCCTGACTTCGCGTCGCTGACCGCCGAACCGCCGGAGCCCGAGCCACCCTCCGACTTCGAACCGCCGTCCGAGGACGGAGCAGACGAGGACGAGGAGTTCTCGGAGGACGAGTCCTTCGCGGAGCCGTCGCTGCCACAGGCCGTGAGCGAAAGGGTGGCGGCGACACCGATGGCGGCGAGAGCGGTGATGCGGGTGTACTTCACGGTGTTCCCCCAGGAGTAGCGCGGTGCTTGTGGTCTGAAGCATTTGTATCCCGCACCGAGTTACAGGCGGTCCCCCACGACGTCTTCGTTCTGTCACAGGCGAATTGACCTCACGCTCCGCCAAGGCGTCACCGTACGGACACCACCTGCCTGGCCAGAGGTCCCACACCACCAGAGCGTCAACCAGCCCTCAGCAAGCCTGGGCAGGGTTCAGAAAGCTGCCCGGGGTCTTTCACATGACGATCAGACTCTCTTTCTGTCGTCGTGCGCCCGCCAGGGAGTACGACGACAGCCCTTAGCCGAGGTCGATGCTCGTTGTGGCCTCGCGGGTCATGCGTAGGTTTGGCAGCGCGCCTCGCCAGAGCTCTCGCTCTCCCGTGGCCTTGAATCCGTGGCGCTGGTAGAAGCGGACCGCGCTCCCGTTGTAGGCGGTGACCCACAGGCAGATGCGGGTGGGGCCCGCCCAGGTGAGGAACTCGGTCATCAAACGGCCACCGAGCCCCTGGTTCTGGGCTTGGTTCAGCAAATACATCGGCCCGAGAGTGAGCGGCTTCTCCCTGCGTCCGCAGAGAAAACCGACGATGTCGGCTTCGGACCGGACAACACGGCAGAACAGTCGGTCCGGTCGCCGGCTGGCTTCCTCGATGAACTCGCGCCAATGGGCGATGCCCTCCGCGGTGGCCGAGGAGCCGCGCTGCTCATGGATCCAGTCCTCATCGATCCCCAGCTCCGCGTTGGGGTACGTCTGCAGCCAAGCCCTCAGCAGCAAAGGTCCCAACCGGGCCGCGTCGTCGGGATGAGGGGCTTCGATCACGTAGGTCATGGCGACGATCCTCGTCGGGCGTCATCGCCATGTCACACAGGCAGACGTCGGCCGGGGCCGGCTGACGCGTCAGCGCGTCGGCGTGCCGCCGAGGTGGTGGGCACCGGTTCCGGTGGGGGTGAGGGTGCGGTTGAGGCGGGGCGTCGACGACGGACAAGGATGGCGTGCAGGGGACCGACCGACGTGCCGGCGCTCCGGCACCCGCGCCTCACCCGTGTCGATTGTCCCCCTGCCCTCGCCCCTCCCCCAGGTGCTGCCCTACGGCTCGCCGGCAGAAGTTGCGCCGAACCTCTTGCTGGGGCGAGCCGATCTCCCTAATGTGAACCTTCAAATCTCTGGAAGCGCCTGCGTCAAGCTTTGTTAGGGCCAATTTTGAACGATCAAATTCAGTGTCCGGTCGAGACCGCCACCCCCGCGACCCCTGGCCGCGGACCGATGGCGGGCTACCTCGACTACGCCAGGATCGGTCCGGTCTCCCGCCCGGCCCTCGCCGCCCTCACCACCGCGACCACACTCGCCACCCGGGTCGACCCGGCCGACCTCGATCGGCTCTTTGCCCTCAGCGAAGCCGCCCGGACCTCGGCGGCCCGGCTGCTCGATGCCCGTCCGCATGAGATCGCGCTCGCGCCGTCCACCAGCAACGGCCTGTTCACCGTGGCCGCCGCGCTCCACGGCGCCGGTACCGTCCTGGTGCCCCGCGGTGAGTTCCCCGCCAACCTCTACCCCTGGCTGCGCTTCGCCGGCCGCGGCGGCCCCGCCGTCCGGCTCGTCGGCGCGGCCGGGCAGCGGCACATCACCCCCGACCTTCTGCGCCGCCATCTCACCCCCGATGTCACCGCCCTCACCGTCAGCGCCGTCGACTCGCTCACCGGCCATGTGGCACCGCTCGCCGCCCTCAAGGAGGTCCTCGGGCCCGGCCGGCTGCTGATTGTCGACGCCATCCAGGGCCTGGGGGCCGTCCCACTGGAAGCGGATGCCGCCGACATCCTCGTCAGCGGCGGCCAGAAGTGGCTGCGGGCCGGCTGGGGAGCCGCACTGCTGCTGATCCGCGACCGCTGCGCCGAGCGTCTGGCTCCCGGGCTCGGCGGCTGGGCCGGTGTCACGGAGCCCTTCGCACCGCAGCATCCGGCGCCGCCGCTGCCCGGGGCCGCCGCCCACCTCGCCACCAACCCGGACTTCCTGGCCGCCGCGGCCATCGGTGCGGCCATCGATGACCTGTTCGAGCAGGGTGGCCCGGCCGCCGTCGGCACCCGTATCCGTGACACCCTCGCCGACCTGCTCGACCGCGCGCGGCAGGCCGGCGCCGAGGTCCTGCTGGACGGACTCGGCCCCCACGAGCGCGCCGGCATCGGCACCTTCCGCCTGCCCGGCCACGACCCCGCCACCGTCCACCGCACCCTCGAAGCGGCCGGTCTGATCACCACCCGCCGGGACGAGTGGATCCGGCTGTCTCCCCACACCTCCACCCCTGGCGCCGCGGCAGACCTGCTCGCCGAGGCGCTGCACACCCTCACCCACCGCACGACACATTCCCAGGAGTCGACATGTCCCACCAACTGAGCCGCCGCCGACTGCTCCAGCTCGCCACCGCCTCCGCCGCCGGGCTGGGCCTGGCCGCCTGCGGCGACAACGGATCGGGCAGCGCCGGAGGCGACGGTGACAGCGGCAAGATCACCGTCTGGAGCTGGACCACCGCGGCCGAGGGGCTGCGCAGCGTCGTGCCCTCCTTCGAGCGGGACAACCCCGGCATAACGGTCGAGGTCCAGGACGTCGGCAACCCGGCCATCTGGGACAAGATCACCGTCGGCCTCGCCTCGGGCGGCAAGGGCCTTGCCGATGTCCTGCACATCGGCGTCGACTACCTGCCCGGTTACCTGGACAAATTCCCCGACGGCATCGCCGACCTGTCCAAGTTCGGCGCCGACAATTACCAGGCCGCCTTCGCCAAGGGCCTCTGGCCGACCGTGACGGGCAGGAGCAAGGCCGCGCACGCCCTCCCGTGGGAGGTCAACCCGCTCGGTCTCTTCTATCGCCACGACCATTTCGAGAAGGCCGGTGTCGACCCCGACGGCATCAGCGACTGGAACGACATGACCGCCGCGGGGTCGAAGATCCTCGACGCCACCGGCGTCCGGCTGCTCGGGCTCGACAAGACCGGCGCCACCCAGGACATGGACTTCTTCCAGAACCTGATGCAACTCCAGGACGTCTTCTACTTCGACGGGGCCGGGAAGATCACGCTCGCTTCCCCGGCCGCCGTCAAGGCCCTCACCATCATCAAGCGGCTCAACGATGCCGGCCTGATCGCCGACACCGCGGGCCAGGGCACCGAGAAGCGCCTGCTCAGTCAGGGGAAGCTCGCCACCTACGCGGAGGCGGCCTGGGCCGTGGAGTATCTGGCCTCCACGTTCCCCGAGCAGAAGGGGAAGTGGCGCTCCATGCAGCCGCCGGCCGCCATTCCCGGAGGCAAGCGGAACGCCATCGTCAACTCCACCTACCTGGCCGTTGCCGGCTCCAGCACGCGACGCAAGGCCGCGTGGCAGTTCATCGAGTACGCGCTCACCAAGCCCGCCCAGATCAACCGGATGTTCACCTCCGGCGGCGTCTTCCCCGCCCTCAAGGCGGCGTACGACGACCCGCGGTTCAGCGCGCCGCACCCCTTCTACGGCGGCCAGAAGGTGCTGAAGCCCTTCGTCGAATCGCTCTCCGTCGATGCCCGGGCCACCAACTTCACCGGCGACTACGCCCGCGCCCTCAAGTTCGCCAGCGACGCGCAGAGCCAGGTGCTGCTCAAGGGCGCCGACCCGGCCGACGCCCTCAAGAAGGCCGCCGAGCAGCTTGCGCAGCAGACCGGCCGGCAGCAGGCGGCCTGAACCTCATGTCCCTCGCTCCGTCCGAACACGCTCCCGCCGCCGCCCCGGCCGGCCGCGGCACCACCGACCAGACCGGCCGCACCCTCCCGGGACGCCGCCGACTGCTGACCCGCACTTCCGTCCCGTACCTGCTGATCATGCCTGCCGTGCTGGGCTTCGCGATCTTCAAGGCGTACCCCATCGTCGCCTCGCTCTGGATCAGCCTCACCACCGGCAACGGCGCCGGCCGGCACTTCACCGGGCTCGACAACTACCAGCGCCTGCTGCACGACCCGCTGTTCTGGACCGCGCTGAAGAACACGGCGCTGATCCTGGTCGTCCAGGTGCCGCTGATGCTCGGGCTCGCCCTGCTCGTCGCCCTCGGCCTCAACTCCACCAAGGTCTGGCTGCGCCCGCTCTGGCGGCTCGGCGTCTTCATCCCCTCGCTGACCGGTCTGGTCGCCGCGGGCGTGATGTTCTCGGTGATCCTCAACCGTGACGCCGGACTGCTGAACTGGGTCCTCTCCCTGTTCGGCATCGACCGGGTGAACTGGCTCGGCAGCCCCGCCTGGGCCCGCGTCGGCGTCGTGCTCGTCATCACCTGGCACTACACCGGCTACAACGCGGTGATCTACCTCGCCGGCCTGCAGGGCATACCCCAGGAGCTGTACGAGGCCGCGAAGGTCGACGGCGCGGGACCGATCCGCCGTTTCGTCTCCATCACCGTTCCCCAGCTGCGCCCGATCCTGCTCCTCACCGTGGTGCTCTCCACCATCGGCACCCTTCAACTCTTCGACGAGCCGTACGTCCTCACCGGCGGCGGCCCCGACAACTCCACCCTGACGGTCACCATGTACCTCTACAACAACGGCTTCAAGTACTTCGACTTCGGCTACGCCTCGGCTCTCGCCTACGCGCTCGCGCTGATCGTGGCGGTGCTCGGCCTCCTGCAGGTCCGGCTGATGGGGGAGCGCAAGTGAAACGCCGCAGCCCTCTCCTCACCCTGCTCCTCGCAGGCGCCTTCGGGCTCTGCGTCGGTCCGTTCTACTGGCTCGCCATGGCCGCCACGCAGGAGAACAGCGACGTGTTCTCCTGGCCGCCGAAGCTGCTGCCCGGCGGTCACCTCATGGAGAACCTCCAGGGCCTCCAGGACTCCATCGGGCTCACCCGTGTCCTGTTCAACACCGTTCTGGTGGCCGGCGTTCAGACGGCCGGCGCGGTCGTCGTCTCGGTCCTCGCGGGCTACGCCTTCGCCAAATTCGAGTTCCGAGGGCGCAATCTGTTCTTCGTCCTACTGCTCAGCACCCTCGTACTCCCCGACACGGTGATGCTCATCCCGATCTTCGAGATGATGATGAAGCTGGGCCTGATCGACTCCTACCAGTCCGTCATCCTGCCCGGCCTGGTCACCCCGTTCGGCATCTTCCTGATGCGGCAGGCGCTGCGCTCCATGCCCGACGAGCTCCTGGACGCGGCCCGCGTCGACGGCGCCGGTGAACTGCGGGTGCTGTGGCGGATCGTCATCCCGGTGAACCGGCCGGTCATCGCCGCGCTCGCGCTGTTCGTCTTCCTCGGCGGATGGAACCAGTTCGTCTGGCCGCTGATCGCGTTGCGCAGCCCGGACATGTACACGCTGCCTGTGGCCACCGCCACCCTGCAGGGCCTTGCGACCACCAACTACGCGCAGGTCCTGCTCGCCGCCGCCATCGCCGCCATCCCCGTGATGGCCCTCTTCCTCGTCCTGCAACGCCAGTTCATCTCCGGCCTGCTGGCCGGGGCCACCAAGGAGTGACCACGTGACCACCGAAGTACCCGCGGTCCCGCAGCAGCCGGTCCAGATCTGGCGCCCCAACGCGCCGGCCGACGCGACCCCCGACGCCGTCGTCCACCAGCAGCTCGCCACGGGGCTGCTCCACGGCGCCGGCATCCCGCTCACCGTCCACCTCACCGGGCTCGGCTGCGACCGGCTGGAGGCGTCTGTCACCCCGGCCGGTGACGGCGTGGCCATGATCGAGGTCACGGCGCCGGTCCCGGCCACGGTCCGTGCCGAGTGGCGGATACCCTGCGTCGGGGCCACCGCCTACTGGACACCGGACACCAACGCCTCCCGCTGGCTGCCGCCGTCCTGGATCGCACCACGGACCGTCTCGCTCGCGCTGGGCGCCCCCGTCGCCAGTCTGATCGGCGCCGACGACCGCGCGCTGTGCACCGTCGCCGCCGGAGAGACCTCCGCACCCGTGCGCGTCGGCGCCGGTGTGGTGGAGGAGAGCGGCGAGTTCGCCTTCACCGTGGAGCAGGACCTCACCCCGGACGGGCTGCCGCTGCGGTTGCGGATCGACCTCGGTGGCCGCCACTTCGCGGCCACCCTGCGGGCCGTCACCGACTGGTGGGCCGAGGGCCTGGACCACCCCGGCATCGCGCCCGCCGCCCGGATGCCCGCCTACTCGACCTGGTACAGCCTCCACCAGAACGTCGACACCGCCGCCGTCGAACGCCAGGCCGCCCTCTCCGCGGCCATCGGCTGCGAGAGCATCATCGTCGACGACGGCTGGCAGACCACCGACCGCGCGCGCGGCTACGGCCACTGCGGCGACTGGGAGCCCAACCCGGAGGCCTTCCCCGACCTCCCGGGCCATGTCGCCGAGGTCCACCGGCTCGGCGTCGCCTATCTCCTCTGGTACGCGGTGCCGTTCATCGGCCGGCACAACGACGCCTGGGACCGCTTCCAGGGCATGATCCTGCGCGAGGAGCCCCACCTGGACGCGGCCGTGCTCGACCCCCGCCACCCCGAGGTCCGGGCATACCTGATCGAGAGGATCGCCCGCTCCGTGGAGGAGTGGGGCATGGACGGTGTGAAACTCGACTTCATCGACCGCTTCGCCGTCGCGTCTCCCCCGCCCGCCCCGGCCGGCGCCGACCGCACCACCGTCCACGAGGGCGTGCTCCAACTGCTCGCCGACCTCGACACCCGGCTGCGCCGCACCCGGCCGGACGTGATCGTCGAGCACCGCCAGCCCTACGTCAGCCCGGGGCTGTGGCCGTACGCCACCATGGTCCGGGCCACCGACTGCCCGCTCAGCCCCGCCGAGAACCGCCAGCGCACCGTCGACTGCCGGCTCACCGCCGGGCCGCTCGCCGTCCACGCCGACATGATCACGTGGAACTCCGCCGAGACGCCCGAGTCCATCGCCGTACACCTCGTCAACGCCCTGTTCTCGGTGCCGCAGATCTCCGTCGACCTCGCCGCCCAGAGCCCTGACCGGCTCGCCACCCTGCGCTTCTGGCTCGGTGTCTTCCGCCGATACGCCGACGTCCTCCAGCTCGGCGTCCTGGAACCCGTGCGACCGGACCTCGGTTACCCCCTGGTCCGTGCCCGCGACCACCGCACCACCGTGGTCGCCCGCTACGCGCCGCTGCCCGTCGCACTCCCGGACCGGCACGCCGCGGACGGCCCGCAGACCCTGCTCGTCGCCAACGCGGACGGCGACCCCGTGGTGCTCCTGACCGCCGACCGACCGGAACGGGCCCTCGCCCTCGTCCAGGACTGCCGTGGTGAGATCCTGTCCGAGACCGTGCTCGACCTCGTCGCCGGGGTGAACCCGGTGACCGTGCCGACCGGCGGCCTGCTCACCCTGACCCGCGAGCGCTGACAGCCGCGGGCTGGGGGCGGCCACCCGCAGTCCCCAGCCCGCCGACCACAGAGGAACGATGACCGCTCGACAGGTGACCATCGAGGACGTCGCACGCTCGGCCGGAGTCTCCCGCCAGACCGTCTCGAACGCCCTCAACGCCCCCCACCGGCTGCGCGCCACCACCCTCGCCCGGGTCACCGCCGCCATCGACGAACTCGGTTACCAGCCCGACCAGTCCGCCCGCAGCCTGCGCACCGGCACCCGCAAGGTCATCGGCTATCCCGCCCCCGCGGACAACCCCGCCGACCCGAACCCCCTGATGGGCGGTTTCCTCCAGGCACTGGTGACCGCAGCTGACGCCGTCGGCCACCGCATCCTGGTGTTCCGCTCCGATCCCCAGCAGGGCTCCGGAGCGGTGGCCAAGTCCTTCAACGGCCTGATCGCGGCCCGCCAGGTCGACGGGTTCGTCCTGTCCGACGTCATCCACGACGACCCCCGCGTCGACGTGCTCAGCGAGGCCGGCTTTCCGTTCGCCGCCTTCGGCCGTACCGCCCCCGGCCGCCCCCAGAGCTGGGTGGACATCGACTCCACCGCCGCCACCGCCGCACTGGTCGGACTCCTGCTCGACCAGGGCCACCGCCGGATCTGTTACATCAACTCCGCCGCGTCCCTGCCCTGGCTCGCCGACCGCAGGGCCGGCTTCCTGCAGGCCGCGGCCTCCGCCCCCGACGGCGCCTTCGAGGTCGGCGTCCCCGACGACGAACCGGCCGCGCTGTCCCACGCCGTCCGGCGCCTGCTCACCGGCCCCGACCGCCCGACCGCCCTGGTCTGCGCAAGCGACTGGCTGGCCCTGACCGCCTACCAGGCCGTCCGCGCCGCGGGCCTCACCGTCGGCGACGACGTCGCCGTCACCGGCTTCAACGACATGCCGCTCTGCACGCTGCTCCAGCCCTCCCTCACCAGCGCGCGCCTGCCCCTTGCGGCCATTGCCCATGCCCTTGTCGATCAGCTGATCACCACCGTCGAGGACCCCGCCGCCACCCCGACGAGCGGGCTGCTGCTTCCTGCGGAACCGGTTGTGCGCGGCAGCACGCCGGGGCGGTAGTGGGCGCCGCCGGTCACGCCCCCCGGCGTGACCGGCGGCGGGACCACGGCCGCCCCGGCCCGGCAGCACGGCCGGGAGGAATCCCGGGTGAATTTCCGATGCACGGGCCTTCCCAGTGCAGTGTGGCATGTGAAATTGTACATTGCACAACGGGCATGCACATGCCAATCTGCGCATGATCCGTCCAATCCCCCCATCGGAGAACGAACATGCGAATATCCTTAGCGCGCCGTGACGCGCGCCGGGCACACCGACGCACAGCCGCCCCCCTGGCCGCCCTTGCCCTGGCTCTGAGCCTGGGCGGCGGCCTCCTCGCCGCCCCGGGTCTCGCCACCGCGGCCCCGTCCTCCCACTCCGGTCCGGCGGGTGCCCCCACGGCCGCCGGGACGGACCTCAGCCCTCTCGGCGCCGACCCGGACGCCCCGCGGGCACAGTTGGACGCGGTACCGGCCGCGGCGGCGCATTCGGGCCGGCGCGCCCGCACCGCCTCCGACCGTGCACCGCTGAGCGCCGACCAGTCCGTCCAGCGCACCGACTACGACCAGCCGTCGGCAGGGAAGGCCGCGCATCCGCGCCCCTCCCTGCACGGGCGGAAGAGCGGAGTCCGATCAGCCGACTGCCGGATCAGCGATTTCACCCAGAACACCGGCGACGCACTGGTGCTGAAGATCAAGGAGTCCGCCACCGACTGCGTCAACACGCTGTTCACCCTCACCGGCGGTGACGCGCGCGGGGCCTTCCGCGAGGAGCAGATGACCACCGTCGCGCAGGCGCTCCGGGCCGGCTCGGCCGACTACCCCGGCGACGGCTCCACCGGAATGCCTCAGATGGTGCTGTTCCTGCGCGCGGGCTACTTCGTGCAGTGGTACCACCCGGACGACGTGGGCCCGTACGGCGCCACGCTGAAGTCCGCGATCCAGGGCGGACTGGATGCCTTCTTCGCCGCCCCGCACTCGCATGACGTCACCGACGCCAACGGTGAGACGCTCTCCGAGGCGGTCGTCCTGGTCGACAGCGCCCAGGAGAACGCCCGCTATCTGTCCGTCGTCAAACGGCTGCTGACCGACTACGACGAGAGCTACGACGGCTCCTACTGGATGGTCAACGCGGTCAACAGCGTCTTCACGGTGCTGTTCCGCGGCCACCAGGTGCCGGAGTTCGTCACTGCGGTGGAGCAGGACCCGAGCGTGCTGGACACCGTCACCAAGTTCGCCTCGGACCACATCGACGTACTCAGCGGCGACAAGTGGTTCCTCGTCTACAACGCCGGACGCGAGCTTGGCCGCTTCCTCCAGCACGACAGCCTGCGCGACAAGGTCCTTCCGCTGGCCAAGGACCTGCTCGCCAAGTCGCAGATCACCGGTCCCACCGCCCCGCTGTGGGTGGGCGTCGCCGAGATGACCGACGCCTACGACAAGGAGCGGTGCGAGGAGTACGGCACCTGCAACCTCAAGGAGCGGCTGACCGAAGCGGTGCTGCCCGTGCGGCACGACTGCGGAGGCGGCATCACCGTCAAGGCCCAGGAGATCACCACCGAACAGCTGGCCGAGGCCTGCCGCAGCATGAGCGAACAGAACGCCTTCTTCCACTCCGTGGCGCGGGACAGCGGTCCCGTGAAGGACGACAGCAACGAGACCATCGAGGTCACCGCTTTCGACTCCAGCAACAACTACCGGACCTACGCCGGAATCATCTACGGCATCGACACCAACAACGGCGGCATGTACTTGGAGGGCGACCCCTCGGCGGAGGGCAACCAGCCGCGCTTCATCGCCTACGAGGCGGAGTGGCAGAAGCCCGAATTCGCCATCTGGAACCTCAACCACGAGTACACCCACTACCTCGACGGCCGGTACAACATGTACGGCGACTTCGAGGACGGCATGACGACCCCGACCGTCTGGTGGGTCGAGGGCTTCGCCGAGTACGTCTCCTACTCCTACCTCAAGGAGACCTACGAAGCGGCGATCACCGAGGCCGGAAAGCACACTTACCGGCTGAGCACGCTGTTCGACACCACCTACGCCAACAGCAACCAGGACCGGACCTACCGCTGGGGCTACCTGGCCGTCCGTTTCATGGTCGAGCGGCACCCGGGCGAGGTGGACACCCTACTCCGCTATTACCGCAGCGGTGACTGGCCGGGCGCGCGCGACCTCCTGACCCGGTCCATCGGTGGAGCCTACGACGCCGAGTTCGATCAATGGCTGACCGACTGCGCGGCGGGCGCCTGCAAGGCCTCTTGACCTGCCGGCCCGTCCGGGCCGACCGGTCGGGCCGCTCCGCCGCCCCCACCCGGGGGCGGCGGAGTGCTTTGGTGATACGACCCGCCGTCCGCGCGGCGAGGAGATGCGGTGGACGATGCGGAGGGTGGGCGCGCGCCGAGCCGGGCCGACGGCCTCGGAGCCGCCATACCCGGAGCACCGAGAGAACGCGGAAGACGCGGGCCTCGTCCCCGGCCGGGCCAACCCGCAACACCGATGGCAGCCGGTACGACTGCCCATTCCGGTGAGGGCACCGGCGAGGGCCGGCACGACTGCGCTGCCTTGCAGGGCCGGCCAGGGGGATGCGGGGCGTTCCCGGCACGGCTCGGCACTCCCGAACCTCTCGTCCACGTCCACGTCCACCAGACCGGAATCACCCACGAAGAAGCCGGAGCCCGGGACCCTGGTGCGCGGGATAGCGGCTGGACAGGCTAGTTTGCTCGGGTGAGTCTCCTTGATGATGTGGCAGAGCGCGACGGCTGGCGGTGCTGGGTGTGCGACGAAACGGTCGACCCCGACATGTCGGTGAACGACCCGCGGGGGCCCAGCGTTGACAGCCGGACCGCCGACCGGAAGGCCAAGGTCGCCGAGCGGCTGGCGCACCGCGGGTGCAACACCCGCAAGGGCGCGGTCAAGGTGGTCATCGCCTGGCCGGACCGGCTGTACGTGGTCGAACCCGCGCCACTCATCGCCGTTGCCGAAAGACTGGAGCGCAAGGGGGGCCGCGAGATGGTGGGCCGTTGTCCGAGCAGGCAGGACGCCCAAGAGGCGGCGGATTGGCTGGTGGACCGGTTCTCCCGACTGGTGCCGGGGCTGCCGGTCACTGCCGGTATCGAAGCAGGCGGCGGCCAGTTCCTCGTCACTCTGGCCACCGGCCGCCGCTGACCGGGGATCACCGGCGCACACCCGCCGTGTCGACCTGAACCTTGATCCATGCCGACCTGACCTGGCACGAGTCGGCCCGTGCGTCGAACCGCCGACCGAAGTCGGCTGCCGCACCGTCCGACCAAGCTGCCTCCCGTTCCGGTCCAGGTTCGCAATCCGCATCCGGGGCCGGTTTGAGTCCGTTTCGCATTCGGGCCGGGTGGGCGGGAGCAGTGGGGGAAGCAGTCCCGGCCCGGGTGCCGCTTCCCCCACTTCCTCGTCGGCGTTGGGAAGGATCAGGGACGAACGGTGATGCCCTGACGCCTCGCCAGTCGCGGATGTGCGAGTTGTGCTACCAGGCGGCGGGCAGGCTCAGGGGGCTTCGCGTGAGGTTGCTCTGACGCCATGTGATGGCGTCCACCGGAACGGACAGTCGCAGGCCGGGAAGCCGTGAGGCCAGATGGCTGAGAGCGATACGGAGTTCTGTGCGGGCCAGCCAGGTGCCCGGGCAGTAGTGCTGTCCGACGCCGAATGCCAGGGTGGGCTGTTGCAGTGGGGCGAACGGGTCGGCGCAGGGGCCGCCGGGGAACACCGCGGGATCGCGGTTGGCCGCGGCCCGGTCGGCGATGACGAGTTCGCCGGTGCGGACCTTCGCACCGCCGATCTCGATGTCCTCGGTGGCTCGCAGAAGGTTGGTGAGCTTTTCGGGGTCGTTCAGGGGGATCAGGTGAATCAGCCGCTCGGTCAGCGCCCCTGCCGCCTTCTCGTCGGATCCCAGCCGCTCCCAGTCCTGCGGGCGTTCGCTCAGACAGTAGAGCAGGGCGTTGCCGAGCATGGTCATCGTGGTGTCGTAGCCGCCGATCACCAGGGTGCTGATGAGCTTGACGAGTGGGGCGTCGGGGATGCCGCCCTGGTGGTCGGCGGAGCGGATGAGGTGGCTGATCAGATCGTCGCCGGGGGTACGCCGTCGTTCGGCGAGGAGACGGGCGGTGAACTCGGTGAGCTCGTGGTGGGCGAGGGAGCTTTCCTGGGTGCTGCCCGTGGTGAGGGCGAAGCAGTACTCGTTCCAGTGCAGCAGGCGGTCGTGGTCCAGGTCCTGCACGCCCAGCAGTGTGCTGGTGACGGTAATGGGGAACGGCTGGGTATAGCGGGTGACGAGGTCCGCCGGAGAGCCCTGCCGGATGAGGTCGTCGAGGAGCCGGTCGGCGGCTTCGGCCACGAGTGGTTCCATGCGTGCGATCGCACGGGGGGTGAAGGCGCCCTGGACGGTGCGTCGCAGTCGCCGGTGGGCCGCCCCGTCCTGTTTGGCCAAGAACTCGGGGTCATCCAGCACGCTGGAGGAACCGGGCAGTGAGATGCGTGCGAAGCGGGCGTCGACCAGCAGCCGACGTACATCGTCATAACGGGTGAAACGCCAGACGGGCGTCCCGTCGTGGAGCGCAGTCCGGCAGGGTGGGCCCGGCTCATCGAATTCCAGGCGGTGCAACGGCAGCGTGTCGTTGGTGGCGGGCATGGTCTCCTCGTCCGCGCAAGGCTGTGTTCCGGCGGCTTCTGACATACGTACTGCACACACGGCCCGGCCGGCGGCCCGCCAGGCCGTGTGCACCCCATCGCGGAACCGGTTCCGGGCAGAACCTGTGCCGGCCCCTCCGGGCCCGGTGCGCGCGGCAGGGGAGCCCGCGGCCTCCTGATCAGGGTTGCCGCAGCCCCTCTGCCATGCTGGCGGGAATTGTCCTCATTTCCCTTACACCGAAGGGAATTCACCCGAACGTGGCTGTCATCCCGGAAACAGCAGTTCGTGAACCCGGTACCGGCACGCACTCCACAACCGATGGCCGTGATTCCATGCACCCCTGGCGGGCGGCGCGGCACTGAACCGACGATCGCTCACGGTTCGGACCACCGGTCACCTGGCGGCGCCCCATGGGCCGGGCGGTGGCACACCCGACCCCATCCGCGCCGGGCTGCCTGCCGATCGGCCGATCCGAGGCACCTTCCGGAAGAGCGTCCACGTCACACCGGTTCGCCGCCGCGCTCCGCCTGTCGGTGTCGGCGGTGCTCGCCCCAGGCGTCATCGCGCCCAAACACCGTCCACCCGGCCGATGCCGACCCGGAAACCCTGCACCAGGGCCGACAATTGGTCTGTACCAAATCTGGCCAAGCTCTTGCCAGGAACCGCGTACCTGGGAAGGATTCTGCTCGCGATCAAGCGGGGAATCACTCGCTTTCTCATCCATTGTGGCGCTTTGGCGTACGCGGCGTCCGTGACACCTCACGGAGCCGCCTGCCAGAACCGGATCGTTCCGCTCCGTGCTCCACCCGCACATGCGCCCCTTCTCATCACACACCGTCATCAGAAGAAGGAGTCCCCCATGTTCACGAAGTCCCTGTCCAGGAAGCGCGGGCTCGCCGGTGCCGTGGCCGTCGCGGCGGCCACGGCGGGCATGATGCTGGCCACGGCGCCCGCCGCCCAGGCAGCGCCCGGCGACTGCACCATCTCGTCCGGGGCCAGCATCTCCAGCCTCTGCACCAGCGGTACCGGTCAGCACCGGATCCACGCGGTGCTCAACCCGCTCGACCCCAGACTGCCGCAGCGCATCATCCTCGGTAACTGGGCTCCCGTCGGCCAGACTTCGGTCGCCTCCAACCCCTGGGGTGCGGGATACGTCGTGAACGCCTGGGTTGACCGCATCGACTAGGACGCGTGAGGGCGCGTATCGATTCGCGCTCTCATTCCGAGGCATGCCTCACCAGTCGTCGGCACAGCAGTCGCCCGACCCGGCCCACCGACATCGGCCGGGTCCGGCAGCACGCCGGTCCTGCCTGTCCCTGGACAGAGCCACCGCCGTACCTGAGGCCTACCGTTGGGAGTGGACACCCCCGACCATGGATCCTGATGGTCCAGGGCGGGGTGTCCAGGTGGTACACGAGTCACCGCATCCGGAGCAGTTCAGGAAGGATGCTGTCGCGGGTCCACCGGGCCGCAGCCGAGGCGAGGACGTCCAGCCGGTCCCCGCCGCGTGCCGCCTCGCGTGGCAATCCTCTTGAACCGCACCCACGTTGGCCCCGGCGGCTTGCCGATGGGAGCAGGCGCGCTATGCGCGGGTGGCCTCGAATGTCCACACGTCGTCTGCGGCCGTCGGTGCGGCACCTGCTCGGTAGCCGCCGTGGACGCTGACGTGTGCGAAACCCGCCTGGTGCAGCATGGCTGTGAACTCGGCCTGCCCGAACCACAGCAGGGCGAAGATCTGAAGCTCGGTGCGTGTCAGCGTGCCGTCCTTCCAGGCTTCGTAGCGAAGCCAGCGGGTGGTGCGCTGGGCCACCGGGTCCACGTGCGTGCGCCACGTGGTGAGGGTGACGAGATCGCTGCCACTCCACTGGTGGAGGACCGGTCCGTCGTCGGTGGCTGTGCCCATGGACGGCGGTTCGATGTCGACGATCAGCCGGCCCGCCGGAGCCAGGTTCTCGTGCATGACGGTGAGCGCGGTCTGCGCGCTTTCACGGTCGGGAAGCAGGGCGAAGGACCCGGTGGGGATCACGATCGCCTCGAAGGCGCCGGGGTCGTGGTGCGTGGTCATGTCACCCTCGAAGACATCGGCCTTCACACCTCGCCGGGCACAGTTGGCACGGCACTGTTCCAGCATGGATGCCGAGGTGTCGTAGCCGCGCACGGCCAGTCCCTGTTCGAGCAGGGGAATCAGGATTCGCCCGGTGCCCACGGCGGGTTCCAGGACGGGTCCGGACACGTTCCGCAGACGGTCGGCGTAGAACTCGACGTCTCCGAACGAGGTGCCGATCGGCTTGTCGAGTTCGTAGAACAGCGTTGCCAGCGGTCCGTAGCGCCAGGCGGTGTTGTCGAAGCCGGAGTCCATGCGTTCCTTCGATGACGTTGTCAGGCAGACAGGAGTGGTCTGTTCACTATCCCGTGGGCATACTGCTGTATCGCCCTCCGGGAAACCAGCGAGTATGCGGCCACGGCCGCACCGGTGCGTTTGTACGAGGCTGAAGATGCTGAGGGAGAACGGCCGCTGCGGACCATGCGCAGTGGTACCGAGGCGGCGGTGGCCTCACGGCGGCGAGCAGAACGACCCTGCCCACGAACCGCGTCGGCGCCGGACAGCGACCCGTAACCGCGCTACGGCGAAGTGCGGCATCCGTTCGCAGCGAACCGGCATCTGTTCCTGCCCGAGAACCGGGATCCTGTCCCACCCGAGGCCGGTCCGGTCACCGTGGTCCGCCGGGGCGGGTGTGCCATCCCGTGCGCAGGTGGACCATGTCGAGAAGTGGCCGCCCTCCCTCGACATGATCGGCGAGACGCGGTCCTGGGGCATAGCAGTGCCCCAGGCCATCGCCGAAGGCGGCGGTTGCAGGCCCTTGGGGGACTTCTTGCTGTCCAGGTAGGCGCTCAGGTCGAGGAGGAAGAACTGGGCGGCGTTGCGGGACTGCTCGTCCTGACCGACGTAGTGGATCCTGGTGCTCCTGAGCGTGGCCGCTGCCCGGTCGTACGCGCCCTTCAGGCTCTGGCGGTAGTCCTTCATCAGCGTGGCGGGGAAGTCGCTCGGATGTGCTGTGGTGCCGAAGAGCCGTCGTACGTAGGCACTCTTGAGGGAGTCGAGAGGTCCGAACCAGGCCAACGACTTCCACCTCTCGTCGCCCTGCATGACCTTGCGGACAGCGTTCGATCTGGAGACGAGGAAGCCGATGCGGAACCCGGACAGCCCGAAGTCCTTGGTCAGCCCGTACACCAGGTGGAAGCGGTCGGGGGCGGTGGCGTAGGCGTCCTAGGCCGGGTCGATGCCGGCCGAGAACCTCTGCCGCAGGAACGTGGTGATCGGGCCGAGCAGTTCCTGGGCGCCGTAGGGCGGCGACGCGTACGTGGCGTCCTCTTCCGTCAGTGACACCTTCGAGAAGACGTTGTCGTGCAGCAGCTGGAACAGCAAAACGTTGTTCGCGATGCCGAGGTTGATCACCTTCTCCCCGGCGGCGGCAGCGTACACGACCACGCGCTCCTAGGGATCGGCGATCCGCCGCAGCCGCTCCAAGGCCACCGCACGTCCGGTGATCGGGCCGACGGTGGCATCCGTTTCCTGGCGTTCGCCGGTTCCTGTGACCGTCTGCGTCATCTTCCCACCTCACGTGCTGCCGGACGGTCTCTCCGTCCCCTTGGTTTCCTTCGGCGGGCGAACTCCCCGGACCTGATACCCCGTACAAGCGACGAACGGCAGTGCACCAGGCCACGCGCGGGAGGGCCCGCGGCATCGACCGGCCGGTCCTCCATGTGCGGTCGGAGCGGAACATGCCTATCGTGGTGAGGGGTTGTGCGTACCCCTTCGGCGTGTTCGGGGACCGCCCCGGGGTGCTCGGCCCCGTCTCCCAGCCCGTTCGCACACGAGGCATCACACGCTGTGCCCGGGATGGGCCCTGAGATATCAGCCGCCGGAGAAGCGCGGCCTCCGCGTGCCGCGGACCGTGACGCGGACCTCGTGGTGGCATGCGGGCCGGAACCGTGTGCCGAAGCCCTTCCGGCGGTTTCCGTGAGCACTCTGGAGAACGCCATGACGGACGTCGCGTACGTGAAGATTCACCCCGCGATCGGTATCGCGCGGGTCGGGAACAGCGACAAGTTCTTCTACGGGCCCGAGAGCCCTGACGAACCGCCCATGACACCGGGCTTCTCGAAGGACGGCTCCGCCGCGGTCAAGAGGCAGGCGGCACGGTTCCGCGTCTACGGCTACGACGAGAACGGCAACGTTCTCGGAGAGGTCAAACACGGCCAGGACGGTGCCACGGTCACCTGGACCGCCCAACTGGCGAACAAGAAGGCAGCCTGGTACAAGTTCTCCCTCGCACTCGACATCCCCGATGCCAAGGACTTGCCGGACGAACAGTTCGCGCGACGCAACGCGGACATCGCTGACCGGGGCGCGCTCAAGAACACCCCCTCCGCACAGTCGATCACCGGACTCGGCCGGAGCGGCAAGGTCTTCGACAAGGGGACGGTCGACGGGACCGCGGTGTACCTGGGCGAACTGCGGACCGATGAGGCGGGCCGGCTCGTGGTTCTGGGAGGCAAGGGGCACTCCGACTCCTTCACCGACCCCAAGACCGCGCTCACGACGTTCGGCAACAACGAGGGATGGTACGACGACATCTCCGACGGCCCGGTGACCGCCGAGGTGAAGATCGGCGACAAGCCCTTCGAGGCGAAGCTGGCCTGGGTGGTGGTCGGGCCGCCGAACTACGCACCGGACGTCAAGGGCATCGTGACGCTCCACGACCTGCTGTACGACCTCTTCGTGCGGAACGGCGACTTGCCCTTCCCCGCGAAAGTGACGTTCGACGAGCACATCAAGCCGCTGCTGCTGCGGTTCACCGGACACCAGTGGGTCAACGAGGGCTTCGCGGCCGAGTTCGGATGGCGTGCCCCGAACGACTTCACCTCGCCACAGGTCCTCGCCACGCTCGGCAGCGGCAAACCCCAGTACCGCGACCTGCGGCAGCGCGTCTACTACTCCATGCGCAACTACAAGCGCGACGGCGTCTCGCCGCTGCCCTGGCCCTGGCTGTACGGGGACGCCATGTCCAGCCGCCCGAAGTCCCCCCTGCAGCACGGTGTGCTCACGCAGACGCAGGAGAAACTGCTCGAACTGTGGGTGGAGGGAAAGTTCGACGACACCACGCTCCGCACACCCCGGCCGGAACTCGACAAGGCACCCCTCGCCCTGCAACCCGGGCTGCTCGACCGGGCCGCGCTGGACTACTGCCTCGCCGACGCCTTCCATCCGGGCTGCGAGGTCACCTGGCCCGTCCGCCACCTCACCCTCTACCAGGAGCCCTTCCGCATCCTGCACCGTACCGGCGGCCAGGACCCGGACTACGGGCCCTACCTCACGCCCGACAAGGCGCTGGCCGACGACGGTCCGCTGCACGCCCAGGGTCCGGGCGACCTCACCCGCTGGATGGGGATCCCCTGGCAGACCGACACCGCGAGCTGCCGCTCCGGCTACGAACTCGCGGCCAACATCGGCCCCCGCTACAGCCCCTACCTCCCGTCATTCTGGCCCGCCCGGGTACCCAACCAGGTACTGAAGGAAGAGGACTTCGACGTCGTCAACGACGAGAACGGCACCGACGACCAGCGGGAGCAGGCATTCGCCCGGCGCGCGGTCTGGCACCGCTTCCTGGACCGGGACAAACTGAAGGGCCTGCAGAACATGGTCGACTGGTGGGCCAAGTTCGGCATCGTCGAGACCCACCCGTACACGGCCGGGGACAAGAAGTTCCCCGATCACATCCTCGCGGAGTCCACGCCCGGACTCCCCCAGGTCAACGACCGCCGGAACCTGGTCAACGTCCATGTCCCCGAAGCCGGCCCCGCCGCGCCCGACGCGGCATGGCGCACCGACGTGAACCAGCAGGCCGTCGACGAGGTCACCCGGAACACGGAATTCGATCCCGAGGAGATCTCGGCCGGCTACATCGCCAACGTCGACCCCTTCCGGGACAGCGGATGACCACCGCGGCAGCCGCGGGGCGCCGCCCGGACCACCGGGGTCACTACGATGCCGTGGTCGCGGGCGGCGGCCCGGCGGGCGCCGCCGCGGCCATCACGCTGGCCCGGGCCGGACGCAGCGTTCTGCTCGCCGACGCACACACCGGGCCGCCGAAGACCAGCGAATCCCTCGTCCCGGCCGCCCGCATGCTGCTGCACGACCTCGGGATCGACTCCCGCGCGCTCGACAGCGACCACCGCCCGTGCCACGGCACCCTGTCCGTCTGGGGATCGTCCCACCCGCAGCAGACCGACTTCATCAACGACCCCCACGGCCGCGGCTGGCACCTCGACCGGCCCGCCTTCGACAGCATGCTGCGCTCCCGCGCCCTCGCCCACGGCGCGCGGGTCGCCGAACACACCACCGCGGGACGACCCGCGCGCCTGCCCGACGGCGACTGGCAGATCACGCTGACCACCCGCGAGACGCGCCGCACCGTACGCTGCCGCTGGCTGATCGACGCCACCGGCCGGCGCGCCCGCATCGCCATGCGCTGCGGAGCCGTACGCCACCGCTACGACCGGCTCGTCGCCGTCCACCTCCGGCTCGCCCACGACCCGCACGACAGCGAGAGCCGTTCTGTGGTCGAAGCCGCACCCGACGGATGGTGGTACACCGCCCCCTGCCACCCCACCGGCCGCCTCGTCGCCTACTTCACCGACACCGACCTGGCCCCGCCCGCCCTCACCACCCCACAGGTCTTCCTCGACCTGCTCACCACCGCGCCGCACATCGCCACCCGTACCCGGGGCCGCCCGGCCCGCCCAGGAGACGTACCTCGCCGCTGCGCCGCCCATACCGCCCGGCTGGAACCGGCGGCGGGCGAGGGGTGGATCGCCGCCGGCGACGCCGCGGCGGCCTACGACCCGGTCTCCTCCCAGGGCATCCTCACCGCCCTCTACACCGGCAAGTGCGCCGGCGAGGCCGTGGACGCCCGCCTCGCGGGCCGGCACAGCGCGACCGGCACCTATACGGAACAACTGCACGAGACCTTCGACGGCTATCTCCTCGGCCACCGAACCGTCCACTCCTGGGAGGATCGCTGGGCCACCCACCCCTTCTGGCACCGCCGACAGCACCCGCCCCCGCCGGACACGGCAGCGGCCCCGCGCAGTGCACCGTAGTGCTCGATCGGTCCACCGCCGGGTCACCGGGCCACGCCCCGCCGGCCCCCGGGCGGCCATCGCCGGGAAGGCGGCTCCGCACCGGCACCCGGCGCCCTACAGGGCCAGGCGCAGCACCCGCTCGTGGTCGAACATCTCCCCGGTCTCGACGAAGCCGTACCGCAGGTAGAAGCCCAGTGGCGAACCCTCCCCCGGCACGACGCTGGTCACCAGCTCCCGGGCGTCCGGTCCGGACCTGAGATGCGCCACCGCCGCGTCCAACGCCGCCCGCCCGTACCCGCGGCCCTGGAACCGGCCGTCGATCAGCATCCGCCACAGGTAGAACGGCCAGGGAACATCCGGGTTGCCCGCGGCCACGCCGTCAGCGAGCATCACGAACCCCACCGGCCGCTCCCCGGCGTGGACCGCTCGCGGCCAGGGCGCGAGTTCCGGGTGCTCGGCGGCGTCGCGCAACGAGCGGTCCACACCGTCGACGAATCCTTCCTGCCCGGCAGCCACCCGCAGGCCCAGCACCGCGGACCGGTTGAGGTCGGTGATCGCGCGGAGGGTGACAGGTTGGAACATCCTGCCATCCTCGCCCAGACGCCGCCTTCCGGCCAACAGCCCTCCCACCGCAGCGGGTGGCCGGCCCGGTCACACGGTTCTCATGTGTCGGCCCCCACCGGAGTGCGGTCAGTAGTCCCAGACGGTCGGGACGAAACGGAACGCGTTGCCGGCGACCGCCACATGGCAGACGGACGGGAACGGCAGGTGAGTGGCCACCAGTTGCTCGCCGCTCGCCGCCAGCTCCGTCAGGAGACGGATCCGGATGCGGGCCGACTCCTCGGGGTCGTGATCGAATCCGTTGTGCCATTCGGGCTTGTCGAACCCGCACTGGAACACGGCATCGCCCGCGAACATCAGCCGGTCGCCACCGGACTCCAGGCGGACGATGCTGTGGCCGGGAGTGTGACCACCGGTGCGACAGATCCTTACTCCTGGCGCCACCTCGTACTCCGTCTCGAACGGCCGCAACTGGCCGCGGTACACGTCCAGGAACCGCGAGGCGGTCGTTCGCAGCACGTCCGGCACCGGTGCCGGCATGTCGGTACGGGTGAAATCAGGCGCTTGCCAGAACTCGGCCTCGGCGGACGCCAGATGGACCCGCAGATCCGGGCGCAGCCGGCCCCTCAGACCGTCGACGAGCAGCCCTCCGATGTGGTCCATGTGCAAGTGGGTGAGCACCACGTCGGTCACGGACGCGGGATCGATCCCGGCGGCGTCCAGGCGCATGGCCAGCTGCCCGGCCCGCGGGAAGCCCGGAAACTCCGTCCCCAGCCCGGAATCGACGAGGACGGTCCGGCCACCGCTGCGCACCACGGCCACATTCAGTGGCCAGTCGAGCACCTCCGGCGGCAGGAACATGTCGCTGAGCCAGGCCGCCAGGTCGGCCGAGGCGGCGTTGGTGGCCAATGTCGCCGGGGGGATCGGCAGCACGCCGTCGCTGATCACCATCACATCGATGTCGCCGACCTTCAGCGCGTAGCGTGACGGAACCAATTCGTCATATCCCGGTGCATCGGGGCGTGCGATGTTGACCCGGCTCATGTTGTTCTCCTCTTGACGAGCGTTGACCGAAGACCTCGACGGCGCCATGGGGAACGCCGTTCAGTCATCCCCTAGGACCGGACGGCAGCTCGGTCTGTGACAGCCGACCCGCTCCCTCGCCCGCCTGACCCGGCCGACCAGGCGCCGAGGATTGGCCCGGGCGATTCCCCGGCACGGCCGGACCCGTCACGTTTCCGCACGTCAGCGCCCGGTGCGCGCGCCGCTGGTGATCCGCCCCGGAGGGCTGACGGCTGAGGCTGTCAGTCAACTCCGGCGCGAGTCGCCGACGGACCGGGGCACGCGCGCCGCAGCTCGCGGGGGCATACCCCGAAGCGCTGCCGGAATGCCGTGCTCAGCGCGCTTGAGGAGGAGAATCCCGACGCGTAAGCCAGCTCGGTGATCGTCATATGCCGGTACGCGGGTGCCCGCAGCCGGTCCCGTACCAACCGCAGCCGTTCCTCGCGGATCAGCTCGCGGGGGGTCGTCCCGGCATGCCGCAGGGCCAGCTGCACCTGGCGCAGCGACCAACCCAGCGCCCGTGCCGCGGTGACGCCGGTCAGATCGGGGTCGGCCGCGTGCTCGCGGATGTACCGGCGGACCACCGCCTCCACATCGGCCAGGTGGCCCGGGGCGGTGGGGCGGTCCTCGCCTGCGGCGAGCATGCACAGCAGCTCGACCAACCGGTCCGACACCGCGTCGAACTGGGCGCTGGTCAGGGTGTCGCGCTCCTCGTGCAGACCGGTCAGCATGTCGCGCACCACCCGGCCCAGACCGGAGGTCAGGTCGAGGCCCGCGGTGAGCGGCGACGACCTGTTCAATCGCCCGTTCACCTCCTGAGCGGCGATCGACATGATGAGCGCCCGCATGGAGGCGTTCTGAAGGACCTCGAAGGGTTTGGCGAACGTGACCAGGCACCCGGCCCCCGGCGTCAGCCGTACCTCCTGGTCGTCCTGCCGCAGCACCATCTCCCCGGCGACCGGTAGCAACAAGCGGTAGTCCTCGTCCGGGTCGTACCGCGTCTGGCCCGCGGTCCTGGTGTACGTGATCGTGTCCGACCAGAACATGACGAGCTGATGGGTGTCCGTGCACTGGCGGATCGTCCCCGCATGAAAGTCGTCGGCGCGCGGGTACCCGTAGCCCATCCGGCCTTGATACGACGTCACGTGCTCGCTCCAGAAATCGGTGCGCTCACGCAATGTCACGTCGCGGGTCGTCGACGAGTCCACAACGTAGGTTTCCGAAGCCATCGAGGACACCCTTCACCGCAGCCTTCTCCAAGTCTGCATTTCCAGAGTCGGTCCTCGCGCCCACCGCATCAAGCGTTGCGCACAGCGACAACTTTCTTACGCACAGGCACAATTCCGGCGTGCCGGCCAGTCCTACGGTCGGTCACAGGATCCGTTGTGCGTCAGGGCAGGGCGGGCCCCGCCCGACTGCGAGGGGACGGCCCCACAGCCGTCCCCTCCGGGGAGGAACCCATGAGCCTCATCCGGAGGCCCCTTGCACCTGACCGAGGATCAAGATGGCAAGTGACAATCCGGTCCAGCGCCTGCGTGAGCGGCGCCGGACTTCCCGTGCCGTCCCGAGCGGTCCGGTGGCCCGTAGGGCCCTGGGGCTGGCGATGGCTGCGGGGGTTGCCGGCGCGAGCGTGGGAGTTCTCGGGTCCGCGACCGCGGTCGCGGACCCGGTATCGCTCAAACTGCGGTACGTATGCTCGGTTCCGGTGCTCCACGACCGGGCAGGCACGGTAAGGATCGACTCGGATGTACCGAATTCGGCCACGGTCGGCAAGCCCACCTCGAAGTTCGTCATCCACGCGGCGGTGCCGGTGAACGCGGCCGACGCGGAGGGGCTGCGCAGGGCCGGTATCAGGACCATCGAGGGCACAGCGCAAACCAAGGTCCGCGTCACAGCGCCTGAGGGCGACACCAACCTCGAAGTGCCGTTCCACGTGGCCAGGACCGACGTCCCGAGGTCCGGACCGTTCTCCGTCAAGGCGACCGGCGTCGCGCCGAGCTTCACCTTCACCCGGCCGGGCAAGGCGAGGATCACCGTAGGTGACCTCATCATGCGCGTCACCGCGGGTGGCGGCATGACCATCGACCTCGACGTGCCGTGCAGGCTGGACACCGGACAGAACAACACCGTGGCATCGCTCGACATCACAGGGCCGAGAGCGACGACCGGCCCGGCCCCGTCCGAAGTGCCCGACACGGCCACCTCCGGCACCACCGGGTCACAGAACCCGAGCGAGGGTACGAGGGAGGGCGCGACGGCGGCGCCATCGGCCGGCTCCTCCGGCAGCCTGGCCACGACCGGCGGCCGAGGCACCATGAGTCTGACTCCGCTGGTTGCGGGAACGGTTGTCCTGGGCAGCCTTGTCGTGGCCGCCGCTTTCCGCTTCCGCTCACACAGCAGGTGACCGGGGCGAACCCCGGCAGCCCCGAACGGGCACGGGACAGCCCCCGGAGTCTGATCCGGACCACGTGAGGGCGCTGCGGTGGTCTGCGGGGAAGCTCACCCCGTGCAGTCCGCCGAGCCGGGCCATCCGTTGCCGGTCGGGGTGCGGGGGCAACGGACCCGTGAACACCGTTGCGGCGTTCGGTTTCCTGAACAACGAAGCCAATGGTGAGGTCGGGCACATGCGGACGGCACGTCACACGCTGTGGGGATGGCTTGCGCTCACGGTGGTGGCCGTGGGGGTGGCGGTCGCCATCGCCATCCGGGCGGGGACCGGGGATGTGGACCCCGGCGGGCTGGCGTTGGGGCTGGTCAGCCTGATGCTGGCGATGGCGGGCCTGTACCAGGCGACGCTCTCCCAGGCCTCGCAGGATACCGACACCGCCAAAATCGCCGACCGCCTCGCCGGCCACATCAGGCAACGCGAAGAGGAGGCCCGCCAGAGGCTCCTCGGCGGCAGCGACCGCACCATCGACGTCGAGTTCGCCTTCGTCCCCTCCCCCGCCCACCACGCCACAGGCGCGGCGCCCCGGGGCACGTTGAAGGACATTGCCGCCTACTACCGTGACCTCCGGCCCGGCCGCCTCGTCATCACCGGCGCACCCGGGGCCGGCAAGACCGTACTCGCCCTCCAGCTCATGCTGCTCCTCCTCGCCGACCGGGCGCCGGGCGCCCCCGTTCCCGTACGCCTGTCGCTGTCCACCTTCGACCCCGGCCGGCACGGGCTCGACGACTGGATCACCGACCAGCTCATCCGTACCTTCCAGCTGCGCCCCGCCGCGGCAGCCGCTCTCGTCACCGCCCGGCTGATCCTCCCCGTGCTCGACGGGCTCGACGAAATGGACGCCGGTGAGGCTCCCGAGGGCGACTCCCGTTCCGCAGCCGCTCTGGAGGCCATGAACGGCTACCTCCATGGCACCACCAAGGGCCAACTCGTCCTCACCTGCCGCAGCACCACCTACGTCGCTCTCGAAGGTGCGAATCTGTGGGCGGAGGACGCCTCCCGGATCGACATCGCTCCCGTCAGCCCGGCCGCGGCCGAGGCGTTCGTCACCGCCCGGGCCCGCAGACCGGCCCGTTGGGAGCCGGTCCTGAACGCACTCCACGCCGGCCGGTCCAGTCCACTGGTCCAAGGCCTGTCCACACCCTGGCGACTGACCGTGGCCCTCGCCGTCCACGACGAACGTCACCCCGACGGCAGCTGGGTCCGTGATCCCGTGGAACTCCTCGCACTCACCCCGCAGACACCCGAGCGGATCCGGGACCATCTGCTGGATCTGTTCATCCTCGCCGCATCCTCGGCAGGTGGCACGACAGCGCCCTACACGCGGACGCAGGTACACGACTGGCTGACCGTCCTCGCCGGCTATCTGCACACCAACACCATCAGCCCCCGCGAAGTGGCCGGACGGCACCTGTCGGGCACCGACCTCGTACTCCATGAACTGTGGCCGCTCACCGGCCCGCACCGCGCACGCACCGTCCACGTCCTGCTGACCGTCGCGGTGTGGGCCACCATCGACCTGCCCGCCGGCCTGCTCGACGCCTGGCAGGTGTACGCGACGAACGTGACGCTCATGGTGCTGGCCGGTCTGCTCCTGGGAATCCCGCCCTGGCCCGTACCGTCTCGGCTGGAACGGGCAAGTGCCGGAACCCGAGCCGCGAGGCACCAGCTCGTGAACGGGCTTGTGGGCGGGCTTTTCTGGGGTGGACTCATCGTCGTGGTCGACCTGGGGAATGTCGTCGGACCGGTGGCCGGGCTCGCATACGGGTCGGTGGTAGGGCTCGCCGGTGGAGCGATGGTCGGGGCCGGGCTGGCGGGCGTGCTCTCGGACGCACCCGAAGCTCGCAGGTCCCACGGAAACGCGTCGCCGCGCGGCGTGGTGCGAAACGACCTCGTGACCGGGTTCGCGACCGGCCTCGTGGTCGGGCTCGGGTTCGCCCCCTACTACTGGTTCGCCGGGGGCCCCGTGGTCGCGCTCGGAGCAGTACTCATCTACATGCTTCTGTTCGGTCTCGGCGGCGGGCGGGCGCTCGCTCTCCTCTACAACCGCCTGTTCAGATGCGGTTTCCGCGGCGCGCTCGACTCGCTGTTCAGGCCTTGGCGGGTGTTCGGTCCCCTGTTCAGGACCGGCGCCGGCCCCGCCCTGGGCGCGGCAGGTGTCCGCTACCTGGCGTTCCTGCTCTGCACCCGCCGCTACTGGTCCGGCCAGCCGCTGCCCTGGCGTCTCGGCCGCTTTCTCGACTGGTGCTGCGAAGCGGGTCTGATGCGCACCGCCGGGATCGCCTATCAGTTCCGCCACCGCGAGATCCAGGACTTCCTCATCCGCGGCCCCATCCAGCACGACCCGCCCAACCGACCCTCCTCCGCACGCATGACACGACCCTGAGCCTGTCGTTCACCGCGCGACCCGGCGGGGCTGTGCGCGCCGACGGACACGCCGCTGTTCCCGCTCGGTGGGAGAAGAACCGTTCATGGACGACCGCCCCCGCCGTGAACGCCACGGGCCGCCGCCCCAGGAAGGGACGCGACCGTCGCGTGCCTCTGCGCGCCGGGGCCGGCCGGATCAGGAGAGCTGATCCGGCCGGCCCCGGCCTCGGGCACCGCTCCACCGGTGCTGTCAGTCGCTGTAGACGCCGACCTCGTGGAGCGAGTAGCCCCACTGCGTGCCGCGCTCCAGCCCCTGGATCCGTATGTATCGCGCCGGAGTTCCGTCGAAGCGCACCGTGTCCAGTCCGCCGTCACCGGCCGTCGTGGACGAGGCCGTCCGCCAGTTCGTGCCGTCCGCCGACAGCTCGATCCGGTACGACTTCCCGTACGCCGCCTCCCAGTCGAGGGTGACGCGCTTGACCAGGTTCGCGGATCCGAGATCGATGCGCAGCCACTGGTCGTCGTTCCACTCGCTGGCCCAGCGAGTGCCCTTGTCACCGTCCACGGCCCGGTCGGGCGCGAAACTGACCAACGGATTCCACCATTGCGAGGTGGACGCCGAGGCGGTCGCGCCCGAGGCCAGGTTCACCCCGGACTTGTGCCGCTCGGAACTCCCCCAGGTGCGGAGATACGACTCGGCGCCCGCGAAGAGGTCGTCCACGACGCCCTGACCGCCGACGATCCGGATGTCCTCGATCCAGTCCGGGACCATGCCGTAGTGCGAGGCGCCACTGGTGTTGAAGTCCCAAGTGCGTTCGCCGGTGGTCTGCTTGTCGATCACCGAACCGCCGTCCGTGCTGCGGAAGGGGTACTTCACCGGATTCGGCGTGTCGCCGCCCCGAGGGCCCGGCCAGCCGCCGACACCGTTCATGTCGGTGCCGTAGCCGTAGCCGACCCCGTACTTCTCGCGCAGCGCGTCCGTGCGCTTGGCCTCCGCGCTGAACGCCTCGGAGCCGCTCATGTACTGACCGATGAACCCGCCGAGCTTGTAGAGCCGCTCGGTCCAGCCCAGGTCCATCCAGCTGTGCGAGGAGATGATGCCCGGGTACGACTCGGATTCGAGGATGTCGAAGGCCTGGCCCGCGGCCTTGACGCTCATATGGTCGATCTCCAGCATCATCTTGCGGTCCATCATGCCGCGCACCGCGTACTCACCCAGGTCGGTCAGCCCGCGGGTGTTGCACTGCGCGCCCGAGGCGTACGAAGGGACGGTCACCCCTGCCGGCAGCTGCTTCTCCGCCGACTCGGCCACCGCGTTGCCGATGGGATTGTCGTGCTGCGGGCCGCGGCAGGTCTCCGTCTTCCAGAAGGTTCCGGTCGACAGGAACTGGCCCACGTTGATGGCCGTTCCGAGGGCACCGGAGTCGAAGCGCACCCCGCACAGGGCGTTGTCGAACTTGTGGCACAGGAACATGCTGCGTACGCCCAGCTTGTGCAGCTCGTCCAGGCCCCGGTCGATGTCCGCCTTGGAGCACTGCGCGACATCCAGGATCTGCTTGCAGCCGAACGGCTCGGAGGTCTCGACGCCCAGGACGACGGCCAGCTTGCCCTGCTTGATGACCTCGCGGGCCTGCGCGCTGTCGGTGACGATGCGGAACCAGCCCTTGCCCGGACCGCCGTACATCTTGTCGATGTAGGCCTGCATGTCGTACGTCTTCTGCGCCTCAAGACGGATGGCGGTCATCTCGTCGCAGCCGCGGTCCTTGAAGAAGTAGACCGAACAGATCACGCCGTTGGTGACCAGGTCGTTGACCAGCACTCGCTGGCCGCCGCGCCAGGCCCGCTCGATCCAGGCGTAGTAGTTCTGCTGATGGGTGAGCGAGTCGTGGGCGGGCCAGTCCTTGAATGCCGGCCACCCGTTGGGGTCGTGCTTCCCGTCGCCGCCCTTGGTGATGAAGTCGAAAATGGCGAGCGTGCCGTCGGGGTAGTGCTCGGGGCAGTCCTTGAGCGCGTCGGTAACGCCTTGCTCCGAGAACGGCTTTCCGCAGATCAGCCGGCCTCCGAAGCCCTCGTTGGACATGATGTGGTCGTGGGCGTCGACGAATCCCCTCACGCGCCCCTGGTCATCGGTGCCTTGGAAAGGCTCGCCCGTTACGTTGATCTGCGAGTCGGGCGCGGGCCGGGCGGCCGGGTTCCACCAGCCGGGCTCCGCCGCGGAGCTGGGCATCGGACCGAGCAGCAGGGCGATCACGGAGACAAGCAGTGACACCACCGTCAGCGATCGGAGTCTGCGGCGCGGATGTTGAACCATGTTCATCACTCACCTTGATTGGCATGTCCACTCAAGTTACTGGCGAGTTGAGAATCGCGACCACCGTCGGCAGAGTCAATACTCCGGAACGCTTCAGTTGATGGCCTATCAGTTCCGATGCGCTCACGCCTGGCGTCAAACAGCCTTCCGGCTCACGACCGCGTCGACGGAAGGTGGACGATCAGGGCGAACACGACCGGCGTGCCGAGGTTCCGGTCGAGCACCCGCGGAAGGTGGTATTCGCAGGTCGGCCACCCCGATCGCCGCTGCGGCGGCCGGTTTCCGCGGCAGGCACGTCTCCCCAGGCCGGGCTGCGCGAACAGAGCCTGGCGCGCCTGGACCGCTCCTTCGCCCTCGGCACCTCCACACCGAGCGCGGTCAGGATGGCGGACGCCTACA